>CABVRR010000185.1 GCA_902500705.1 uncultured Nitrospira sp. | reverse complement strand
ATGGATGGAATGCCATGCAGTCTTTTGTCCTTAGAGCGCCTGCACGACCGCTTGAAGGTGAATCCCATGGTCTTGCAGGTTACCGGATGGATGCGCCACGTGATTAAGCGGGACACCCCAGTAAAGTTCGAATCGCGCTCGTTCGCGAGGCAACACATTCCAACGAATGCCGAGTCCGACGCTGGCCAACGTTTGGATATCATGGGTGCGACCGCGTGACATCCAAGACCGTCCGACATCGATGAATTGGGCGAATTGCACCATGTCTTCGCCGCTTGCGAACTTGAGGAGAGGAATTCGACTTTCCACGGAAGCCAGGACCCCATTGTCTCGAACCGATGTGTTTTCTCGATAGCCGCGCACGCTGAACCGCCCGCCCATCGGAATCTGTTCAAGCGGAAACAACCGGTTATTACTCAGTTGCAGATCCAGTCGTGCCAGGATCTGCCATCCGCCCAACGAGTCCAGCCGCTTGACGGCCTGCATTTGTCCCAACCAGGACACAAATTGGCCGCTCGGGAGCGGCTCACCGGCAGCGGTCGTGGCCTCGCGAGCGTTGATCGTCGCACCCAGGACATCAAAACCGATACTGACACGGGAGCGGACAGCGAAGACGGACGAGGGAGTTCGGTGCTGATATTCCTGGATGAATCGCAGTGCGCTGACGGTGCTCACCCCAGTGTTTGATGCGCCGGGGATAAATAGAAACGGCTGTCCGGGGAAGTCAACGGCTGACGTGATCTTGTTGTACAGGTGTTCTCCCGTGATCGCGACGGCCACTTCATCGGACAGGGTGCGATAGATCGGATGCCGGATCGAGAAACCGATGATTTCTGATTCAGAGTTCAAGCCGAGATCACGAAATGCCTCATCGACAACCAGAAAGTCATTCCGACGATAGGCTGCGGTCAGCGTTGTGTCGTAGCGGTTCAACGGCACGGTGTAGGAGGTGTCGATGATCGGGTGAACCCCCCGTGAGCCCCCATAGGTGATGCTGAAGGGGTCTCCATGGCCCGTCACATTGTAATGTGCAAGGGTCATTAATCCTCGTTCTGCTCCGACCGTCGGCGTCTGGTAGTTGCTGAATTCAAGCCACATCTTCCAGGGACTGTACTCTTTGACTTTGAGGTTCAGGATGCTTTCCCCGCGCTGGTCGCCGGGGCGAAGTTCGGCGTTGATTCGTTCGATTCGTGGGTCTCGCTGGAGTAGGTGCAACCGCTCCTGGATTCGTTCGAGTTTAAGCGGTGGACGTGCGCCAAGAGCCACGCGATCGCTGAGGTACCCATGTCGGAACCAATTGGTTCCTTCCACGTCGATTCGTGACAGTGCTCCCTCGATAATCTGAAGTTGAATCGCCCCGTCTTCGACGTCTTGATCGGGAATCACGGCGCCGGAGGTGATATAGCCGTTATTGATATACAAAAGCGTGAGGGCGAGTCGCAGCCGTTCTAAATCCTCGGTGGCTAAGGTGCGGTTGACATACGGCTTGGTGATGGCGCCGATTTCTTCGTCCGAGAACACAGTATTCCCAGCAACCTGGATTGATTTCACATACACGCGCACCTGGCCGAGTTG
>CABVRR010000184.1 GCA_902500705.1 uncultured Nitrospira sp. | reverse complement strand
GTTGGCATCGGTGGTACTTTTGTGCCATGCGGTACGCTCGTATCGTTCCGATCTGGTCTTTGAACCGATCGAACCGTGCCACTTGCAACAGGATCGGGACCCCTCGCGCAATGTGGAATCGGTCGAGGACTTCGCCGATTTCAGCACGTGAGAGGTCGCGGTGTTTTTCGGTCAAGGGATCAATCGATGGATGGAGCAAGAATTTCGGAATCGGCAATCGCTGAGCAAACCCCGAGAGGGAAAAGATCGCCGCATCGTACTTCACGACGTGGCGGCGGAAGAGACTCCACACGGAGCGGTGTGGTCGCCCGGCATCCAGATGACAGCGCCAGACCCACTTGCCTCCCTTCCGATGATCGATCAACCCAGCAGGCTCGGGATCATGGGTAAACACCAGATCCGCATCAAGATTCAATGCTTTGGCATTTCGTGTGGTCACATCCAGATACGTTTGATACTGTTCTTCGCTGATCGTTTGAGGGCTGCCTTGCAACCCATCGGCGATTCTTCTCGTGACGTCGGAAAACTCCTGAGTGCCAGCAAGCACCTCCCACCGCGCGTCAATGCCCAATGTCTTCATCATCGGGACCAGGCGCCGCAAGATCTCAGCCATCCCTCCACCGTAGCGAACGGCAGTAATGTGGAGAAATCGTTTCCCCTGCACCAAATCACTCAGTCGGTACAGGAAATCGATCGTGCCCTTCGGTGCGACTTCGCGATATTGTTCCAATTCGCTGATCATCGTCTCCTCGTCGACGGGTGTGAGATTATAGTGCCGTGTGCTCGAGTCCGTACAACTCGCCGCTCGGACGTTCCGGCACGAGGTTGAACCAATAGTATCCGTAAGGCGCCAACGTCAGCATATAAGGTCGGTCGGTCACTCGGGGAAACCGTGCTCCACCCAGCAATTCAACTGGCGTGCTTCCTGTAAAGGCTGCCAACCCCAGCTCAACCGCTTGCGCAGAACCGGCTAGGTTATGGACGAGAAGGAGAGTCGTCTCTTCGTGCTGCCGCACATAGGCCAGGACCCTCTCGTTGGTCGGATGAAGAAAAGTGATCGTGCCGCGTCCGAATGCCGAATGCCGCTTCCGCGCTCCGATCATGCGTCGCATCCATTGGAGGAGCGAATGTGCCGAATCTTTTTGCGACTCGACATTCACCGACTGATAGCCATAGAGGGGTCCTGAGACGACGGGAAGATAGAGCTGAGCCGGATCGCAACTCGAAAATCCCGCATTGCGATCCATGGTCCATTGCATCGGCGTCCGTACGCCGTCCCGATCTTTCAGTTGGACATTGTCTCCCATGCCGATTTCATCGCCGTAATAGATGATCGGGCTTCCCGGCAGGGTAAAGACCAGACTGTTGAGCAGTTCAATTTTGCGTCGATCATTCTCCAGCAGCGGGGCCAGCCGTCTGCCGATTCCGATGTTGCGGCGTACCTTCGGGTCCCTGGCATACGCGTAGTACATGTAATCCCGTTCCTCACCGGAACACATCTCAAGTGTCAGTTCATCGTGATTTCGGAGGAAGAGGCACCATTGACAGTTCGACGGGATCTCAGGCGTATGGGTAAACATGTCGATGATG
>CABVRR010000183.1 GCA_902500705.1 uncultured Nitrospira sp. | reverse complement strand
TCAACGCGCCGGGAATCTCCGCAAACGCACGGTACGCGCCGCCGATCAGGGCTTTGACATGATCTTGCGGACCCTTCCGTTCCTCCCAATCTTTGAGAGGCGCGAACAACGTGGCCGTGTTGGTTCCCCGCGTATTGAAGACGAAATTCTGACCTTGCAGCGCTTGCGTGCCGTAGACACCCGGGAGCGTATGGTAATATTCCTCGATCCGGTCGATCACCGCATCCGTCCGCTTCTTCGCGGCGCCATCCGGCAACTGGACGATCGTGATGAAGTACCCCTGGTCTTCCTCAGGCAAAAAGGACAGGGGAATGACCTTGAACAAACTCGCCGTAACCCCGATGACGACACCGCACAGCACCAATGAGAGCACCATGTGCTTCAACGAGAGCGCCACACTTGTGGTATAGCGGGCTTGCACCCACTCGAACCCTCGATTGAACAGTCCAAAAAACCCTCTGCGGGGGCCGTGACTCGGCTTCAGCACCAAGGCACAGAGGGCCGGGCTCAGCGTCAAGGCGACGAATCCCGAGATCGAAACCGAGACCGCGATCGTAATCGCGAACTGCTTGTAGAGCTGTCCGGTAATGCCTCCGAGAAATCCCACGGGCACGAAGACGGCGCACAGCACTAACACGATGGCGATCACCGGGCCGGCCACCTCGCCCATGGCTTTTTTCGCGGCGTCCTTCGGACTCAGCCCGTTCTCCATGTGCCGTTCCACGTTTTCCACGACCACGATCGCATCGTCCACCACGATGCCGATGGCCAGCACCAACCCGAACAGCGTCAGAGTATTGATCGAAAACCCGAGAGCCGCCATGCCGGCAAAGGTACCGATCAACGAAACCGGCACGGCAATGACAGGAATCAAGGTAGCGCGCCAGCTTTGGAGGAAGAGATACACCACGAGCACCACGAGGACCATCGCTTCGACCAAGGTCTTGATCACTTCCTTGATGGACACATCGACGAATCGCGTCGTGTCGTAAGGAATGTCGTACGTGACGCCGGGCGGAAAGACTTTGCTCAGCTTTTCCATTTCCGCACGAACCCCTTTGACTGTATCGAGCGCGTTGGCGCCGGGCGAAAGGAATGTGATGAGCAGAGCGGTGGGCTTACGATTATACCGGCCCTCAAGGCCATAGGATTGAGCTCCAAGCTCGACCCGCGCGACGTCCTTGAGTCGGACGATCGACCCGTTCGGCATGGCTCGAACGATCAGATCCTCGAATTCATGTACATCGGATAATCGTCCATCGGTGATGAGCGGAAGCGTCAGTTCCGTCGAAATCGGCATCGGCTCTCGCCCGACGGTCCCGGCGGGAAAATCGCGATTCTGTTCACGCACGACATTCGCGATATCGGTCGGCGTCAAGCTCAACTGCGCCATACGGACCGGGTCGAGCACCAAGCGCATACTGTAGTTCTGCTGCCCGAAGACCAGCGCATCGCCGATGCCGGGAAGCCGCTTGATATTGTCTAGAATGCGGAGGATCGCAAAGTTGGAAAGAAAGAGCGCGTCCTGCTGTGGATCATCGGACTGCAAGACCATGACGGTCAGCAAGTCGGGCGACATCTTTTTGACGGTGACCCCTTGGCGAATCACTTCCGGCGGGAGCTGCGGCTCCGCGAGTTTCTGACGGTTCTGGGTTTGGACTTGCGCGATATCCACGTTCGTCCCGATTTCGAACGTGATTCTGATGGTCATGTGACCATCGTTCGAACTGGTGGAGTCAAAATACAGCAGATGGTCGATGCCGGGGAGTTGCAGTTCAATAGGACGCGCCACCGATTCCGCCACCACTTCCGCGCTGGCACCTGGATAGT
>CABVRR010000182.1 GCA_902500705.1 uncultured Nitrospira sp. | reverse complement strand
GGATATTGAGGCGCTTCGTTTGGGCTTGGGAGAACGGCGTATTCCCTGGTGAAGAGAGGCTCGTAGGGGAAATGTTACGTATGTTCTCAACGTCGAAGAGAGAGTAGACCAGTTTCAGTGTTCTCTCGACGTGGGAGAGGGCGGTTGAAGCTGAATCTGAATATGTCTATGATCGTGAATGGAAGCGGTTTTCCCGCTACGCCAGACTAGAACTCGCCACATCGAGCGTGTATTCGGACCGACGACCAGTTGGTCACGTGTCGCGCTCAACGAACAGGACTCAACACGATGGCCTATCAACCTATTCAGAACTACGGACTCATCGGCAACATGCGCACGGCGGCGTTGGTGGGAATCCACGGTTCCGTCGACTGGCTCTGTCTGCCGCATTTCGATTCCCCAAGCATCTTTGCCGCCATTCTCGACGATGAGAAGGGAGGCCGATTCGACATCAGCGCCACTGATCCGAACAGTTCGTCAAAACAGCTCTACTGGCCGGATACCAATGTCCTGGTGACACGGTTCTATGCGACGAACGGCGTGGCGGAAATCCAAGACTTTATGCCGGTCGGGTTGCCGCCGGAATCGCCGTGGCAGCATCAGTTGATCCGACGCGTTCGGGTCACACAGGGGAGCATGGAATTTCGAGTCCGTTGTCATCCGGCCTTTAACTATGCCCGGACGCCGCATCGGACCGTTGTGACGAAGCAAGGCGCCAGTTTCCATGCCTCGGAGTTGAGCCTTGGGCTGGCAGCCGACATTCCGTTGACGATGGACGATCGCGGGGTGTCAGCAGTGTTTACGCTGGAGGAAGAACAGACGGTCGCCTTTGTCCTGCGCCCGATCGGACCGGAAGAGGGATGCGGTCCTCAGCCCTCGTTGAGCGAAGTGAATGAGTTGTTCGAGCACACGGTGAAGTATTGGCGTCGGTGGCTCTCGCGGTGCACGTATACCGGCCGGTGGCGAGAAATGGTGCATCGCTCCGCCCTGTGCCTGAAGCTTCTAACCTTCGAACCGACCGGGGCCATTGTCGCCTCGCCGACCTGCAGTTTGCCGGAAACTCCGGGGGGCATTCGGAATTGGGACTATCGGTACACCTGGATCCGCGATGCGGCTTTCACGATCTATGGGTTGCTGAAGATCGGATTTACCGAAGAGGCGGATCAATTCCTGAAATGGTTGTCGGCGCGCGCCAAAGAAGTCGAAAAAGATGGCTCGTTGCAGATCGTTTACGGAGTCGATGGTCGTCACGAATTGACCGAGCAGACCCTGGACCATCTGGACGGGTATCGTGGAGCGAAGCCTGTACGGATCGGGAACGGCGCGTACGATCAGTTGCAGTTGGACATCTACGGCGAGCTGCTTGATGCCGTGTATTTATACAACAAGCATGTGATGCCGATCGGGTACGATACCTGGACGATGCTCAGGCACCGACTGGACTGGCTCTGCGATCATTGGCAGCAGCCGGATGAAGGCATTTGGGAAACACGCGGCGGGCGCCGGCAGTTCGTTTATTCGAAGTTGATGTGTTGGGTGGCAATGGATCGAGGTCTTCGCTTGGCTGAGAAGCGCTCGTTTCCTGCCGATCGCGCGCGATGGTTGCGCGTTCGCGATCAGATCTATGAAGACATCATGCAGCACGGATGGAATGCCGAGCGTCGGGCGTTTGTGCAGCATTACGACAGTGATGTGCTGGATGCGTCCAATTTGATCATGCCCCTTGTCTTCTTTCTTTCTCCTAACGATCCGAGGATGCTCGACACCGTGGCGGCCATTAATCGTTCGCCGAAACACGGAGGACTGGTGTCCGACGGGCTGGTCTATCGGTACGACAGTGAGACCGGAGAAGACGGGCTGCACGGGAAAGAGGGCACGTTCAATATGTGCACGTTTTGGCTGGTGGAAGCCTTGGCGAGAA
>CABVRR010000181.1 GCA_902500705.1 uncultured Nitrospira sp. | reverse complement strand
GGCGAGGGGGCTGGTGTGATAGGGGTCTAACTGCGCTTGCGCGGAGGACTCGGAACAGGGCAGTCGGATGCTGACCGGGCAGCATGATGCGCTGATTACCGACATTCGTATGCCGGGAAATATGCAATTTGAATTTCTCCGGGATGTCCGCGCCCGATTCCCTTCGCTTCCGATCGTCCTCGTGACCGGCTATCCTTCGGTACAAACGGCGGTGGAATCACTCCGATTGTCCTTCACAGACTATTTGCTCAAGCCGTTTGACTGGCCGGATTTGCTTCGGGCCGTGAACGAAGCCGTCAAGAAAGCCAGTTTTCTCCGTATGACCACCGCAGTGCGGGAAGAAGCGGGAAGTTTAGTCACTTCGCTGGAACACCTGCAGGAGCATATCCCTCGATTAGGAAGCGGAAGCAATGAGCAAGAACTGGCTTGGTCGCTTGATGCGTTTCTCGCCCAGAGTTTTTCGCAGATGGCCATCCTGTCTTCCAGGATCCGATTCGTTCTGGTGAGCCAATTACGAGACGGTGCCGAGACTCCGACGGATGTGTGTCGCATGATGCAATGCCCGAGGCTTACCGCATACCGGGAAGCGCTTGAGAGTACGGTGGAGGTGTTGATGCAGACCAAGAACGCGTTTCGGTCCAAAGATCTTGGCCTTCTACGGCACAAAATCGAGCAGTTGCTTCGAGAGGATAAGGACGCATGAGGGTGTGCCGTTTGATTGGTTGAAGCCTGCGGCCTAATCATCACCCATCGTTTCCTCCGTACGCAGGGCATAACGCTCTCAGGAGGAAGCATCGCCTGATCGAACTATTTGATATCTCGAAGTGGATCCTCGCTCTCCGCTCTATTTTCCTGACAGTAATCCGGTGACCATTTAAGGTTTACCAGTCTTCGCCGATAGAGGGGAGGATACGATGCCGAACGTCGGTTTGGGCGAACGGCTCACACTATTTGAATGGACAGGAAAGAGTCCTGTCAGTTCGAGACGCATTCTGATGTGCTCGTGAAAGAGTGTTCGGGATGCGATTTCTTTGCGGGTGCCTATGGCCATGCAGCGGATAGGCTGCCTATTGGTACTGCACCGTAGAAGAGGAGCGCCATGAAACGACTCCAAGATCTGACGATGATCAAAAAACTGGTCATCATTGTCACCATTTTTTTAGCAGGTCTGATTATTTGCGGGGCATTTTCAGTATGGGGTTTACGTGAGCTGAGCGACCGGGTGGAGTTGATCTACAAGAAGAACCTGATCCCGATCACTCAGCTCGGAGAGCTACGATCGCTCAACTACCAGATGATCGCGCTGAATAGCGCGCACATCCAAGCCTACGATTCCACCACGGTCAAGAAAACAGAGCAAGAGATCGAGGCGGTGGATAAAGAAATGGACGACCTGCTGCCTAAATATGAAGCCAGTATCGTGAGCGATTCAGAGCGTAAGACTCTTGATCAGTATAAAGAGAACTGGACAAAGTTTAAGGAGGTTCGCGAGAAAGTCCTGCATTTGAGCCGACTATTCAGCAAGGACGGCGCAGGCGAGCTTCGGACAAAAGAGTTGGCGCCGATTCGTGAAGCCATGATTGCGGGCATCGACGGGTTGATCGAGGAAAATAAAAAACACGCGCAAGACGGTTATCAGGTCAGCCAAGAGGTCGCCGATAATCTCACGGCGGCCATGATCGT
The DNA here is from genome assembly GCA_902500705.1 of uncultured Nitrospira sp. Classification (GTDB taxonomy): domain Bacteria; phylum Nitrospirota; class Nitrospiria; order Nitrospirales; family Nitrospiraceae; genus Nitrospira_D. The sequence continues at coordinate 296 of CABVRR010000181.1, read as the reverse complement.
CGGTATCGTCATCATGTCTCTGCTTGGCTTGCTCGTGGTGTGGATTGTTGCACGGCTGATCACCGGCAATTTATCGAATTTACTCAATGCCGCCAAAGCCATCAGTTCCGGCAATCTTGCGATGCGGTCCACGGTGGAGACCAAAGATGAAGTAGGTGAGTTGGCAAAGGTCTTTAACCAGATGGCGTCCTCGCTCGAACAGGCTCGCGAGCAGACAGATCTAGCCTTGAAGGCTCAGGCAGCGGAGGTATCGGGGTTGAACAATGCGATCAGCAAGGCGCAGGCGGTGATTGAGT
>CABVRR010000180.1 GCA_902500705.1 uncultured Nitrospira sp. | reverse complement strand
CCTCGTCCGGTGGGGCGATCTACGGAGAGCAGGAGGCATTTCCCGCCGCTGAATCTCACGTCACCAACCCGCTGTCACCCTACGGCATCAGTAAACTGTGCGGTGAACATTACTTGTCCTATTTCCAGCGGGTAAGCGGGATTCCCGTCGTCAGCCTGCGCTATGCCAACGTGTATGGACCAAGACAGGACCCTGAGGGCGAAGCAGGGGTCATTGCCATCTTCATTCAAAAGATGTTGAACAACGAGCAGCCCATCATCAATGGGAACGGACGTCAAACGCGTGATTTCATATCCGTCGACGACGTGGCCGAAGCCAACCTGGCCGCCATGGGACAAGCTGCGCATGGAGTGTACAACGTCGGAACGGGCACCGAGACATCCGTCAATGAGTTATTCCGAATGCTCGCCGGTTTGACGGCATCAAGTGCCAAAGAAGTTCATGGCCCGGCCAAATCCGGCGAGCAGATTCGCAGTGTCGTGGACCCGTCGAGAATCAAACAAGAACTTGGATGGGAGGTCAAGGTCGACCTCGCCGAGGGGTTAAAGCAGACAGTAGAATTTTTTCAAGGCAAGAGCTGATCGCCTTCCATTCAACACTAGGTGAATGGTCACACCTCAATCCCGCCTTACCAACTTGGATGAAGCGGTGCAGTTGTCGCAGCTGTGCCTTAGGACTGCATCGGATCAGTATCGAGGCACGCTCCCGTCGACCTGGGCCGACCATGCATCGATTCCGCCGATCAAATTCTTCACGTTGGAAAATCCCTGTTGGAGGAGAAACCCTGTGGCATCTCCGCTTCGCATCCCATGATGGCAGTAGGCGATAATCTCCGTGCTCCGGTCCAATTTTGCAAGTGACTGGGGCAGGGTACCGAGAGGGATCAGCACGGAATTATCAATCTTGGCCAGCTCATTCTCCCACGGCTCTCGTACGTCCAAGAGCACCATCGTATCGCCATTATCGATTCGAGCCTTCAGCTCTTTCGGAGTAATCGTAAAACTCATGTGACCACCTCCTCTTCGCTGAGCGAATCATAAGCGACCGAGGAAAAGCCTGTCAAATGCGGTTCGCCACACCGGTGGCGGCACGTTCCGATGCATCCTTCTCACGCTCACATCGGTTCGAGTGTCCAGCGTCCCTGTCGGCCAGGAAGAGCGAGTGCGTGGTTCAGGCGGGCGATGAAGTCCGATCGTGGAATCTCCTCCGCGCCGAACCGGCTGACATGGGGAGAGGATTGCTGACAATCAATGAGGCGAAAGTTCCAGGCCTGCAGCTGCTTCACGAGCCGCACCAGTGCCACTTTTGAGGCGTCGTCGACCCGTGTAAACATCGACTCCGCAAAGAACGCTCCGCCGAGTGCCACCCCATAGAGTCCACCGACCAGCTGATCACCGTGCCAAGCCTCAACGGAATGAGCGTAACCGAGGTCGTGTAAGCGGGTGTACGCGTCCAGCATAGCACCTGTGATCCAAGTGCCTCCCTCCGGATATTGCGGGCGCGGCCCTGCGCATTGTTCCATGACATTTCGAAAGTCAGTATCGAGCGTGACGGTGAAAGCATTCGACCGAAGTCTTTTCTGTAGGCTACGCGGGACGTGAAGTTTCTCAGGAAACAACACGGCGCGAGGATCCGGCGACCACCACAAAACGGGTTGATCATCGTTGTACCAGGGGAAGATGCCCTGTCGGTAGGCTGCCAATAACCGTTCAGGACGAAGGTCACCGCCTACGGCGAGGAGGCCTTCTGGCGAGGCTTGGTCAACCGGAGGAAAACGAACGTCATGCGGTTGTAACCGGAACATCACCGGGTACGATACCCGACATGAAGCAAAAAGACTATGTGGGGAGGACTTTGATAGCGAAATGGGTTATCCCATTGGTTTTTCGGCTGCCGCCAGAATGGGGTGAAACATTGGATCGGCGTCGAGTACGGCCTTCAGTAATTCGCTGTGGAGAAAATAACGCCAGACCTGATCATCTTTTCCTGGTATTTCATCAAACCACCGCCTGGCCTCGGTCAGATGGCGTAGCATCTGACTCTTGTCTCCATAGTC
>CABVRR010000179.1 GCA_902500705.1 uncultured Nitrospira sp. | reverse complement strand
TTTGAGAAGACACCATACTTCGAGGCCTGTGTGCCGATTGAAGTGCTAGCCGAGCGCGGCCGCCAGACCATGCAGTTCGGTCCGATGAAGCCGGTCGGCCTCAAGGATCCGAGAACCGGCGTCATCCCGGCTGCCGTCGTGCAGTTGCGCACGGAAAATATCCATCGCACCTGTTACAACCTGGTGGGGTTTCAGACCAAACTGACGTATCCGGAGCAGAAGCGCGTGTTTCGGATGATCCCTGGACTCGAACAAGCCGAGTTCCTCCGGTACGGAAGCCTGCATCGCAATACGTTTATCAATTCTCCTCAGCTGCTCCTCAACACGTTGCAATTCAAGGCGCGCGGCACCTTGTTTTTCGCCGGGCAGCTCGTCGGGGTCGAAGGCTATACCGAGTCGGCGGCCATGGGAGGCTTGGCCGGCATCAATGCCGCACGAGCCGTGGCCGGTCAACCATTGATCACGCCGCCTCCCACCACCGCGCACGGCTGCCTGGTTTCCCATATCGCCTCATCGGATCCCCGCCACTTCCAGCCCATGAACACCAATTTCGGCCTATTCCCTCCCTTGTCGAGCTCCCCCAAAGACAAAGAAAAAAAACGTCGTGCATTGAGCCAGCGAGCCCTTGAGGATTTTGATTCATGGAAGATGCAATCAAGGCTTTCGTAATGCACCTCCAGGTTGAACGCAATGCGTCCCTTGAGACCATCCGCAATTATCGATCCGATCTTCATCAGCTGACACACTTTCTTCAACGAACCAAACAGAAGGCCAAGCCTGTTCGCACCGATACGATCACCAGCGACGATATTCGCGCCCACCTGCACTATCTGGATCAACAAGGCGAGAAAGCGTCATCCTTAGCCAGAAAACTGGCATGCCTGCGAAGCTTCTTTCGGTTTCTTGTTCGCGAGGAACACCTCCAGAAGAACCCCACGGAGCACCTCAGGAGTCCCAAGCTCCCGAAACCACTCCCTCGAGTGTTGACAAAAGACGACGCGGCGGCGCTCATGGAATTTCCCACAGGGCACTCGCCCTTGTCCTTGCGGGATCGGGCCCTGCTGGAAACGATGTACTCGACCGGTGCGCGGGTCAGTGAGGTCGTGGGCATCAACCTTCATGATCTGAACGAGACGGACGGAATCGTGTGTGTGAGAGGAAAAGGCCGCAAGGAACGCATGGTTCCGATCGGGGATCTGGCGCTTCACGCCATTCACGAATATCGCAAATCCTTGCCTCCCCCGGCCCGCAGCGGGCATCTATCATCTCCGATGTTTTTGAATCATCGTGGAGGACGGATCACTACCAGGAGCGTCGCTCGAATGGTCGCCCGATATTCCAGCCGTCTCATCGGCGGAGCGGTCAGTCCTCACGCCTTGCGGCACTCCTACGCGACGCATCTGCTCGATGAAGGCGCGGACTTGCGGTCCATTCAGGAAATGCTCGGCCACGCGTCGCTGAGCACGACACAAAAATATACGCATGTGGCCATGGATCAACTCCTCGCGGCGTACGACAACGCTCACCCGCGAGCACGGACTGGCACAAGCCCCTTGCCACGAAAGGACCGAAAATCGTCATGATGATTCGATCGACCACCATCCTGTGTGTCCGGCGCGACGGACGGGTCGCCATGGGTTGCGACGGCCAAGTCACCGTCGGAACCACGGTCATGAAGCACAATGCAAAGAAGCTCCGGCGCCTGCATCATGACCAGGTCTTGGCCGGATTTGCCGGCGCCACAGCCGACGCGTTTACACTGTTCGAAAAATTCGAGAGCAAGTTGGAGGAGTATCGAGGCAATCTCACGAGAGCGGCGGTCGAGCTTGCGAAAGACTGGCGAACAGACCGCGTACTTCGACGGTTGGAGGCCCTGCTGGCCGTCGCCGGACGTGAACAATCCTTCATCATTTCAGGAACCGGTGACGTCGTGGAACCGGAAGACGGCACTCTGGCCATTGGCTCAGGTGGGCCCTATGCCCTCGCCGCGGCCCGTGGGCTGTTACGCCATTCCCAACTCGACGCGCCAGGGATCGTCACCGAAGCCATGAATATTGCCGGTTCTATTGACATTTACACCAATCAACAGATTATTGTTGAAGAAC
>CABVRR010000178.1 GCA_902500705.1 uncultured Nitrospira sp. | reverse complement strand
CCGGCGGATTGGATATCTCCGCTCGCCAAATAGAGTCGATCCCCGACGACGGCGCCGGCCAGCCCATGCCGCGGCATCGGCATCATAGGAAGCTCCGACCAACTGTTCGTCACCGGATCGTACGCTTCCAGCGCGCGAAACGCCGCCATCAAATGGCCGTCCTGGTGTTCTCCGCCTGCCACGAGAATGCGCCCGTTGTAAACACCCCAGGCTCCGCCGCTCCGCTCGGTCGGCATGCGGGCTCTGACCAGTCCCCACTGATCGGTCATAGGATCGTATTCCTCAACCACATTGGTGTTGCTGGCCGTAAAAATGAACGCGCTGCCCAGCCGACCACCGATGACATAGATTTTGTTATTCACCGCACCAATGGCGGCGTGATTGCGCGCGGTCGGCATCGAAGACCGTACGGACCAGCGATTGGTCTGGGGATCGTATTCCTCCACGGTATCGACCGACCGATGCGGACGCGCCGGATACAACGCAGTTTCGTTTGAACCGGGATGCAACGCTGCTCCGCCGATTACGTAGATCTTGCCGTTTACCGTAGCAGCCACAGAAGAGCCGCGCTTGGACGGCATCGGCGCCAACGCCTTCCAGTTGTCGTTCGCCGGGTCATACTCCCAAGCCTGATTGATCGGCGCCCAGGCCGGTGGCCCAGACTCGGGCGGCACAAAACCACCGAAGGCATACAACTTTCCATTGAGCTCGGCGAACGCCGCATGATGCGCCGGGAGCGCCATTGGTTTCTTCTTCGTCCACTTGTCGGCGCTTGGATCGTACTCATAGACAAGTCCTTGAGGAACCCACCCAGGCCCGAGTCCGCCGAACACGTAGAACTTTCCCCCCGTCGCCATACCGACTAATTCCTCGGAAGGCTCAGGAAACGGAGCGCGCTTCACCCACTTGCCCGTCGTTTGGGCCTCGGCCGGAGTAATCGTCATGACCAGTCCGACGATGATCATCACTATCAAAGCAAGCATCACACTTCTGCCAGGGAGAGATGAGAAGTCGCCGAGGAAACGACGATCGTGTCTTTTTACTTTAACCATGTTGTGACTCCCGTGAGTTTCCGATCGATTTGTAATGCGTGTCTGCTTCTCCTGAGCAGGTCCGCATTGACAGCCATTGTGTTGTACGTTCTATCCAACTTCGGAGCAACCAGCGAGACTGATCCTGCCAACGACGACCAGCTTGCCATGCACAGCTATTGAGCCTTCTTCAGATCAATCACGGTGCCGTCCTCGTTGAGTTCTATCACGATGTTCGACCCTTCCGGAATTGGCTTGGTTTTGACTTCCAGGCGATCCAACGGAAACACTTTTTCGCCTTCAGGAGTCTGTAACTTGATCTGTTTCTTCCCGCTGCCGACGTAGACTAGTTTCCCGGAAATAAGACGGTGCGTACCTGCTTGTCGCTTCTCTCCATGCCCGTCGATCACCAACCCTTCTTCGTTGATCCATAACGAAACCTCATCACCGACTGCCGCATTGGACGGAGCGATTTTAGTCGGAACGGTATACCGTCCGGTCGGGGTCTTGATGAAGATGAGACCCGATTGAATCTTCTCGACTACCCCATGGGCTTGAATCACGTATCCTGGTCTCGTACGTGGATTATCGGTGAGTGCCATTTCAACCGTAAACTTGTGCACATCGATGGCTTCTCCTGCTTCGTTCACTTCGACAGTGATCGGTGTGCCTTCTTGGAATGTGGACAGCTGGGATCGCCCTGCTTTTACAGCAAAAGTTTTCTCACCTTCAGGAGTCCACAGCTTAATTTCCGTCTTGTCAGAAGAGGCATAGACGAGGTTGCCGGTAACATATCGATGGGCATGCCCCTGCTGACCTTTTCGATGGACATCGATCACTGCGTTGTTTTCATTGACCTGCATATCCACTTCATCTCCGACTGCCAGATCTTTGGGCGTGGCGGTTGACGCGATGGTCATCCTGCCCCATGACGTCTTGATGGTGGTCAGCCCTGATTCGATCTTGGAAACGATGCCGCCGACATGCATGTGTGTCGATTTCCCCCCATGCGTGGCGCCTTCATCGGCAAAACCATACGGCAAAACCGTGACAATATTCAGAACCATGGCGCTGAAACTTATTGCCATCCAACTCGACAGCTTCATGGTGACCTCCTTTAATTGTTGTCGGTACGCTG
>CABVRR010000177.1 GCA_902500705.1 uncultured Nitrospira sp. | reverse complement strand
CAGATCGGAACGATACGAGCGTACCGCATGGCACAAAAGTACCACCGATGCCAACTCGTGTTTGCCGGCAGCGGGGTGATACACGATCCGGTGGGTGAGAAAGTCCTGGCAGAGGTACAGGAAGCGGCCGGAAATGATCCGGACATCCACATCCTTCAGCTGCCGCCGGAGGCGGATCGAGAGATTAATGCCTTACAACGTGCCTCGACGATCGTGATCCAAAAGACGTTGAAAGATGGATTCGGAATGTCTGTCTCCGAGGCGATGTGGAAAGGTAAACCAGTCATCGGCGGAACCGCCGGTGGAGTGTCCGCGCAGATCGTTGATGGCGCGACAGGCTTCATCGTCCACTCGGTAGAGGGGGCAGCCTTCCGCATCCGATATCTTCTCAGCAACCCCGGCGTCATGACGAGAATGGGGGCAACGGGGAAAGAACATGTGCGACGGAACTTTCTCATCACCCGGCATTTGGGCGATTACCTCACGATGTTGAAGCTACTGTGTTCTGAGTGACCCCATGGATCAGCCGACGTCGAACCAACGTGTCCTTGATGAATCATTTTTACCTGAACAGGTACGCACGCTGCTCGCTGCGGCCACGCCTGTTGATCTTGTGGTCGGGGTGCTCACGTTCAACGATGGAGCAACCGCACCTACCGTTACGAAAACGTTGAGCGAGGGGTTCACGCGATATACCCCGCAAGAACGAGTCTTGATGATCAACTGCGACGGCGCCTCGCAGGACGGCACTCCCGATCTTGTTCGGCAAGCCGTCGGAGAAGGAGCCCGCTTCTGGTCGATTCAGCATCCGGTCATCGGGCCATCGCTCCACATCCTGTCGGAATCCGGAGTGCCGGGCCGCGATGCAGCGGTACGAATCCTGGCAACAGTCGCAGATCGCCTCGATGCGAAGGTCTGCCTTATCGTCGACGGCAATTTAAAATCCGTCGATTCTCGCTGGGCTGAATGGCTGACGACCCCGATTCTCAAGAACGGCATGGACTGTATTTTGCCGCAATTTTCCCGCAATCGGTATGAAGGCACGTTGACCAGTACATTGCTGGCGCCGCTCACCGGCGCGCTCTACGGTAAACGCGTCGCGTATCACCAGGGAGGAGCCTACGCATTTTCACTGAGTTTTATCCGGTCGTTGTTGCTGCCGCAGCCGTGGGATGACGCCGTGCCGATCCATGGGATCGACGGATGGATCACGACACTGGCGGCCGCCAAGGATGCACATGTTTGCCAAGCGATGCTCGGACCACGCACACAACAGAGCAAGCCGATGGGAGATTTGGCGACGGTCCTGGCGCAGTCCGTCGGTGGCGTGTTTCATATGATGGAGCGATATCAAGACGTCTGGGAACCGATAAAGACGTCAACGGTCGTGCCGACCATTGGGGATCCGATACGAGTGGGCGACACAGTCGGCACGCTCCACGTCGAGCGCATGATTCAGGGATTTCAACAGGGGCTCCGCGATTTGGTGCCGATCTGGCAGATCGTGTTGTCTCCGGAGGCATTCCAGCAGGTGTTGGAATTGGGTGTCGATGATATGAACGGCTTTCGATTTCCCCCTCGTCTCTGGGTGCAAATCGTGTACGACTTGGCGCTGGCATACCATGATCGCCTCTTGTACCGCGAGCATTTGCTCAAGTCCTTGACGCCGCTCTACCTCGGCCATACCGCATCGCTCGTGGTGGCGACGCGTGCGCAGCCTGCGGCTGGAGTGGAAGAGGCCTTGGAGCGATTGGCGCGCGAGTATGAGACCATGAAGCCGTACCTGATTGAGCGATGGAGGTGGAGTGATGAGTAATTTATGGGGCGATGCAATGGTTGAAGCGTTTCGCGACATGATGAAGAGGCTGGCCCTTTTTTTTCCGAAGCTGTTGGCTCTGGCGAGTTTTATCCTGCTCGGTATTGTCGTCGGCCTGATGATCAAAGCGATTTTGCAACGGGTGCTGCAAGCTGCGCGCGTCGACGTGTTCAGCGAGCGATGGGGACTGCAGGCTGCGCTCAGCAAGGCAGGACTCAAACAGCCGCTGTCGCAGGTGGTGGCACGGGTGGCATTTTGGATCGTATTTGTCATGTTTGTCTTCATGGGAGTTGACGCGCTCGATCTACCGGCGACGGCCGGGTTGATGGGGAACTTGCTGGGTTATTTGCCGAGCGTCGTAGCGGCTGGCTTGTTGATGTTGGTCGGTGGACTCCTCGCCAATTTTTTAGGAGAAGCCACATTGATCGCCACCGTCAACGCGCAAATTCAAGAGGCTCGGCTCATTGCGACATTGGTTCGAGGGGGGGTGTTGTTGTTTACCGCGGCGACGGTGATGACCCAATTAGGAATTGCAAAAGAGATGGTGATCGCCGCATTCTCCATCGTGTTTGGCGGTGTCGTGCTAGCCTTGGCGATCGCGGTTGGTTTGGGAGCACGGAATATCGCACGCGATATCATGGA
>CABVRR010000176.1 GCA_902500705.1 uncultured Nitrospira sp. | reverse complement strand
CGACCAAGAACTCTGAGCGATTGCGCCAGACACTATCGGCGGTGTAAGCCAGCGAGACCCGTTCAGGGTCACGAGTATTCCACGCATCCTCTGCCATGCGCACTTTCTGGACGGCGGTCTCCTGTGTAAAGGGTGGAAACGGGGGACGTGCGTTCTGCCCTGAGGCCATCATGTCTTCTCTGTGAAAGTTTGGCGGCCGACAATAGGGAATAGGGTCTTTGTGTCAGGTTGGTGCAAGTCCTGCCCCTGCTCTAGCGGTACGCAATTCAGTCTCGAGGTCTGTGATGCGTGTCGTTAACGATTCGACAAGCTCCTCTACCTCTTCAAGCGAATATCGTTGCGTGATATGTCTGAAGCAATTCCAGTCGAACGAGACCACGTCAATGGACACAATTCGTTCCACTCGTGCCTTCGCGCCAGGATCGGAGAGTGTCGCCGTAAGATCTGGATGCGACTTGGCATTTTCGATTTTGGCATATCCGATGATTTTCAGTCGGGCCTGCCGGGGGTAGTCCATCAGAAACAGGGACACGCGGTTGTTCACAGACAGGTTGCCTGCACTCAGGAGTTGCCGGTTGCCTTGGTAGTCGGCGAATGCGAGAGTGGTGGGATTGATCACTCGCAGAAACCCCTTAGGGCCTCCGCGATGCTGAATGTAGGGCCATCCGGTTTCGCTCACTGTTCCGAGGTAGAAACTATCTCTGGCGAGAATGAACTCAATCTCTGCGTCACTGAGCGGGTCGGGTTCCGGTACATCCGGTATCGCTGCAGCATGCCTGTAGTAGTGTGTCTGTACTCGACGCACCGAGTCCGTCACCATCATATTCAGGTATTTCATGGCCATTGTCATGTCCTCCGTCAGATCGCCCTGTCATTGGCCATCCGTGGCAGACCGATCTCCGAACCCGGTCTTGGCTGAGCACACCACAGTGCTTCATTCAGCGCCCGCACACCACAGTGTTCCATTCAGCGCTCAGACATGGAAGCAAGTCCGAGGTGCCCAACATTCCAGTCGGCACATAATTTTGCTTAAGTGACGCGCCGCGCGATTCGACGCTCTCCTTGGCACCCAAGACAGCCGCATCGCCATAAGAAGCATCTAGCACGGCCTCGCGAACTGAATCGTAGAGTGCATGGGCAGGATGTGAGAGCTTAGAAAGCTCAGTCGGCCAACGAGTCCCGGGTCCGCTAAAGAAGATGATGACTTTATCGCCCTTCAATTTATGCTCTAACGCGAGAGTCAGGGCATAGAATACCCGCTGCAAAGCCTGTTCTCGATCATTCTCCGGGTCAGACATTATGACAATTGCTATTTTCATAAATCTCCCTAGAAATATGAGATCACCCGCCTTGTTCTGTTTCGACGAGGCCTCAACAGCATATCCGGCCCGCGACCTATTTACTCTGAAGGTCACTGTCCTCACTCAAGACATACTGCCTTCTTTGAGATTGGTGACTCCTGTTTCATGGAGGCTGTATGTTTTGGAGTAACCTTTAAAATATATTATAGTAGGTTATATATCAGAAGTGCTAACTTGTCAAATAACATTTTATAGGTTATTAATAAAGATAGAGGAGCAAGTCGATGGGGCAAGAAGCACTGAAGTTTCTGTTCGTGGGGAATCATCCCTGTTTGGACTTCATCAATACCCAGATGATGGTGAATGGGAAGCCGACGGACGTCCTTGAAAGTTCCGATGGTCTTTTTTTATGGCTCGTTCATGCCGGAGTCTTGACCAAGTCTCAGGTCGATGTCGCTAGAGCTGCGCTCAATCACCGCGAAATGAGTGTCGTCCTGGGCCAAGCAAAAACCTTTCGTACGACAATGCGAGATCTGGCTGAACGAATCGTGGCCGGTAAATCCATCCCTGATGTGTTCATCACGGCGATCAATCAAATCTTGGCCCAGGGTCCCGGCTATCCGCAGCTCATTCGGAAGGGAAAAGGGTTTGAAGAGCGCTTTCACTCGGCGGCCATTCCAGCGCAAAACGTGCTGGTCTCTCTTGGCGAAGCCGCCAGCGACTTGCTACGACGGACAGACTTTACGCTCATCAAAAAATGCGGTAATCATGGCTGCATTCTCTACTTTTACGACACGAGTAAGAATCACACCCGTAACTGGTGCAGCATGCAGATCTGTGGAAATCGGATGAAGGTGGCGGCTCATTACCGAAGGAAAAGAAACCTATCCGGGGCGTGACCGGTAGCAAGTAGTCGATTACGGATGCCAGAACTTGTCTGACTCCCGTCACCTGTATCTGTACTCAAGAGATTGCTGTGCCAGGATATCGAGAGTCAGTTGGTCGGGCTTGCCGTCGAAGTATTTGAGCAGGGCATCTTTGAAGATAGTGTTGTCAGTGGTGGCGGTCATGAACAAGGTCATGCAGGACCGGAATTTCAGGTTGTCAGGGTAGGGGAAGATCTCTTCAGCGCTGCGTCCCTCCACATTCAGAACGAGCTGAGTACATTCACGAAGTCGCTGACCTAAGAC
>CABVRR010000175.1 GCA_902500705.1 uncultured Nitrospira sp. | reverse complement strand
CTTTCGGGTTGACTCCAATTCTGAGCTCATGTTATTCGCATAGTAGGTCAGTCTATGAAGATTGTGCGCGCCATGGCTTCGAATATCCAAGGGGTTCCACCTAGACGGAACTAAACATTTGCCACTCCCATACTGGGTATCTCTTCCATGAACCGATTCACACACTCCCGTCAGTTGTTCCTTGCGATATTTTTCTTCGGAGCGATCAATGCCGGCTGTGCCACAGCAAGTCACGCCGATGGAGAGACGGTCCAACCACCGCTCCCCGATCCTATTCCGTTGGAAGCTCAGCTCGATACCTCGACGACTGCAAAGCCTCAGGTCGATGAGGCAGCGCCTAGTCAATCCGAGGCCGCTGAGGCCGACGACGTTGCGCCTGTTCACCTTGAGGACGAGACTCCCCCCACGGTTCAGCCGCAAAACAGCGAGGCTCCGCCTGAGCAGTCTCCGGACAGTTCTCCTGTCGCTCAGCCAGAAACAGACAGCCCTCCGACTGCTCAACAGGAAACCGATCGTTCAACGCCCGTCCTCAAGGAGGTGAATCCCTCGATTGCACTAACCGGTCGGGTATGGCGGGCTAAGCCAGGGATTGTCTTCCTAAAAACACCGATCGGGCTGATGTCGCTCAGTTCAAAAACAACGCTCAAAGCCCTTCCCGCCTCGCAAGAAGTGGTCTTTTTGATCCACGACGACCACGTCGTCGTGGATCTTGTCAAGCGAACCGACGGGGCACTGGTCCACCGCTATCTGACCGGACCGTTCACGCGAGACCCCGAAGATCGGAAAAAGTTGATGGGTTGGACACCGGAGAACGGCGAGAAAGCCTTCCATATGGGCACACAAGAAAAGGTACTCTCAACTCGCAAAGACGGCGAGACGGTGACCGTTGAAGTCGACGGGACGGATACCATCATCGGCGTGCATGACCTTCAATTCGACCTTCAGGTCGGCCAAGCAGCTCCCAATGGGGCCAAGGCGCACCTGTTACTGACCGGTACCATCGCAAAATTGAAGTCCAATTTCATTTTCTTGAGGACCCCCCTCGGCATTATCAACGTCAACTCCAAGATCGGGATCAAGAACGCCAAGGTGGGACAGACCCTGATGCTGCGTATGCATGATCAACATGTCGTGGCGGACCTCTCCCCCTCCACCGATTCTGTTCCCATCAGGCGTTTCATTACGAGTCCGTTGGAGTTTTCCGCTCCGGATCGAACCGGCGTCAGAGTCTGGACTCCAGAAGGGGAACAGATCTATCCGGCGGGTCTTGGAAAGTCCGCGCTGAGCGGAGCAAGGGAAGGGACCCCCATTACCGTCGAACTCGACGGGCAGGGCGACATCATCGAGTTTCACCGGATGAAGTAAGTCTAAGACTGCTCGCCTTTGTCTTGACTCTCTTTTCAATCCCCCCGTAGACTGCGAAGGGTATGAGCGCTTCGCCCACGATTCGCCGCTCGTCGGCCCTATCTTCGGTTGATCCCCCATCCGCTCAGAATTTTGATACGCTGTATAGGGATCACGTCGACCTCATCTATCGCTTCGCCCATCGGTTGTGCGGCGAACCTGAGGCGGCAAAAGATTTGGTGCAGGAGACCTTTTTGAATGCCTATCGAGGCTTCGACAGATTTCGTGGCGATGCCCGGATTTCGACGTGGCTTTACACCATCGCGTCGCGGGCGTGCCTCCGCATGCGACGCAAACGGAAAGGCGCTCCGGAACGAGAGTTATCTCTCGAAGAATTTATCCCGACGTCAGACGGAGAATTCCGCTTACAGATTCCGATCGATGGACTCAGCCCCGAAGCCGCGCTTCAAAACAAGCAACTGCGTGAGGCCCTTGATACCGCAATCGGCCAGTTGCCGAAGAAATACAAAATGGTCTTGGTACTGCGGGACATGGAAGAGTTAAGCGCCAAGGAGGTCGGTGCGATTATGGGTTTGAACGAGCGAGCCGTAAAGTCTCGATTGCACCGAGCTCGACTGTTCGTGCGACGTCATCTCAGTGCACGTGGCCTTGGCGAAGCACCCAGCGGTCACAACTCTCTTGGGTAGCGGAGGGACCGATCCACATGAAAAAACGTAATGTTCCCTCACAGGAACGGCATGCGTCAGTGACTCGGCACCAGCATGCTCACGAGAAAAACCGGTGCTTACGGATCCTTCGGCAGTTATCCGCCTATATCGATGATGAACTTTCCTCAAGTATTTGCCAAGAAATTCGTCGGCATCTAGGCGATTGCCCCAATTGTGAGATCTTCGTGGCGTCGTTGCGTCAAACCGTCTCGCTCTGTCGTTACCGTTCGATCCCAACGTTATCGGCAACCGACCGGGCATTGATGCGCGAGAAAATCCTGAGCACCATCTAATTTCTTAATCATTCACAACACCGTGAGCTATGCATCATCATGAAAAAGAGCGCACTATTGGTCATCCTCTTCTCCGCAGGGCTGTTGACGGCATTTGAGACCGCTCTGCCTAGCCTCGTGACGGCAGCGTCCAAGTCTCCCCGGAAGGCAATGGAGCA
>CABVRR010000174.1 GCA_902500705.1 uncultured Nitrospira sp. | reverse complement strand
GACGCACCGGTACTCGAAGCCAGACCGGAACTGACGGCTCTCTATCCGACGCTTCTTCAGTCACAGCCTCGTCCGGTGACGCCTTCTTACATCATGCTGTCTCAAGCCGCTCAGCCGGAAGTCAGCGCCCTTGTCGTGGGACGAAAAACACCGCGAGAGGTGCTGAACGCGGTTCGCCGTCAAGCCGATCGGTATGCGAACGGCGATGAGTCTTCGGTCATCGGAGCACGACAGTGACAGAGCCACACTCGACAAGAGCAGGAGGAATCAGACGCGTGAGTCACCTATCGGAGCGAGCCTGGGGCTATCTCTTGGCAGCTCCAGCGTTTGTGCTGCTTGGGTTCGTCGCGCTCGCTCCGATCGGAGCGGCCGTGTGGTTGAGTCTGTACCGTCGCATGCCGGTGTTCGGCATCGATGAATTTATCGGTGCAGCAAATTATGTCCAGTTATGGAGCGACGATCGGTTTTGGGCCGCGTGCCGAGTCACGCTGTACTTTACGACGCTCTCGATCACCGCTGAATTGGTGTTGGGGTTCGGCATGGCGTTGTTGCTGGATCGGCTGACGAGTCAACCAGGACGATCGTCGCAATGGGGGCAAGTGATGATCCTCTTGCCCTGGGCGGTTCCGACCGTGGTCTCGGCTCAAATCTGGCTGTGGCTTTACCAACCGGATTATGGCTTGCTGAATTATCTGCTTCTCCAGGTCGGATTGATCAACGCCCCGATCGATTGGCTCGCCGATCCGGATTGGGCGATCCATGCGGCCGTCGTCATGGATGTCTGGAAAACGACACCGTTCGCGGCCTTATTGTTGTTGGCGGGGCTGAAAGCCTTACCTCAAGACCTGTACGCTGCGGCCAAGGTCGACGGTGCCGGGCCATGGGAACGGTTTCGCCGGATCACGCTTCCTCTGTTGATGCCCATCATCGTGATCGTGCTCGTGTTTCGGACGATGGACGCGGTGCGCGTGTTCGATGCGGTGTTCGTGCTGACGGGCGGCGGTCCCGGCAACACAACTGAAACCCTGTCGATTTATGCGTACAAAACATTGTTTCAGACCCTGCAATTTGGGTATGGCTCCGCGTTGGCGACGGCGATGTTCATTATCGTGGCAGGCCTCACCGCGCTGTATTTATTTCTATTGCGACGCCATTTTGAGGACGGTGTGTGATGTCGGAAGCGATGGACGGTCGACGACACGACAAGGTGAGAACCCTGCGGCAGATCAGTCTGAAGGTAGGCATCGTCCTGTCTGTGGGCCTCTTCTGCCTTGGGCCGATCCTCTGGCAGGCGGTGACGTCTGTCAAACTCGATCAGGACCTTGTGCGAATACCGCCGATTTTCCCAGAGCAACTGACGCTCTCCCATTATGAGCGGGTCTTATTTGGATCTCCGATCGCCCAGTCGCTGATGAATAGTCTGGTGGTCGCGGCCAGCGCCACCGTGATCTCCATCGTGGTGGGAACCTTTTGTGCGTTTGCGTTGGCACGACTCCCGATCGCAGGCAAGCCGATCATTCTTGGGTTGGTGCTGTCGACCTCAATGTTCCCGCCGATCGCGGTGATCAGCCCCTTGTATTTATTGATGCGTGAGCTCGGCCTGCGAGACACGCTGATGGCCGTGGGACTCACCCATGCGGTGTACTCACTTCCCCTCGCCGTCTGGCTTTTGACAAGTTTCTTTCGGCAATTGCCCGCAGAACTGTACTACGCCGCTCGTGTCGACGGCTGCACACCGCTTCGCGCGCTGCTCACGATCTTTTTCCCGTTGGCGCGCCCAGGCCTCGCCGTTGCGGCATTGTTGGTGTTCATTTATTCATGGAACGAATTCATGTTTGCCTTGACCCTCACGGCCAGCGATTCAGCACGAACGGCTCCGGTCGCAATCGCGTTGTTTCCCGGGCTCTATGAAATCCCATGGGGCGATATCGCGGCTGCCTCTCTTGTGGTGACGCTTCCCGTGGGAGCCTTAGCCATTTTGTTTCAACGACACATCGTGGCCGGATTAACGGCCGGGAGTGTGAAGGGGTAACTGCCATGGCGGAAGTTCGAGTGGACCATCTCTCCAAGCGATATGGCGCGACGACCGTGCTTCCCGATGTGACGCTGACGATCAACGAAGGAGAACTGTTTGCGGTCGTCGGTCCCTCGGGATGTGGAAAATCGACGCTCTTGAACCTCCTCGCCGGATTGGATCGACCGACGTCCGGCCGCATCTTGTTCGACGGAGACGATGTAACCGGATTGGAACCGAGAGAGCGAGACATCGCGCTCGTCTTCCAGAGTTACGCGCTCTATCCGCACATGACGGTACGTGGCAATCTTGCGTTCCCCCTTGAGGTGACGAAGCGCAGGCATGGATTTGATCGGCGCCGCATCGAAGAAGAAGTGCAGAAAGTAGCCGGATTTCTTGGATTAGGCCCGTTGCTCGATCGAAAACCGCGCGAACTGTCCGGCGGCCAGCGGCAACGTGTGGCGCTCGGTCGGGCGCTCATCAGGAAGCCAAGGGTATTTTTGATGGACGAACCGCT
>CABVRR010000173.1 GCA_902500705.1 uncultured Nitrospira sp. | reverse complement strand
GGTTATGAATGGTCCATTGCCAGGTTCCGCATAGGCGAGCCTGGCCCTTTGCCTGCCTGATGCGGTCTTTCCAGCTGTAGATATTCCACCACGTCGCCGTTGCCAGTTGACTGGCTTCAAACACCGTACGCTCAGCAGCCACAAGCAGGTCGGTACTCCTCGGTTGAGTCGTCGGCTGAATGGCTTCGAGCGTCTACGTTTCCCGGGCGAGGCGGAGTAGGTCGGAGCGCGATGTTGTTCGGCTGCGGTTTTGCATCCAATCTAGTCGCGCTGCGGAAATCGCAGGGTGGGTGCTAGTGGGGCTTGTGTCGCGACGAAGCGACTCGGCAAGCTGCCATGTGGCCAGCGCGGCCATCAGCTCATGGACGGATTGAGCGAGCTCTGCCAATCCTAGCTCTTTGACCAGTTTACTCGGGAGTCTTTTGGCTGCCAACGCTCCGGCTGCATCCTTCAGTCCGAGAGCGGGGCCGACCGTTGTAGTGAACAGCTTCAGCGCGTTGTCGTCAGAATCGATCAGAGCTAGTGCTTCAGCCTGTTGCCTCACCACATCGGCCAGGAGCACCGGGGAGGGAGCTGTCTCGGCTAGAGTCAACGATGGGATGAGCATCACACCGGTCACGATCAGGAGAAAGCCCACGATGGCAGAGAGCGGTTGCCCGAACGTCCGTACGACAGCGATCGACGTGCGAGGCTGAAGGTGAGGCGAGCAACGGCTTCGCGTCATGTTCCTTGGAAGCAAGATTTCAAGAAGCCGGTGGTCCGCTCCCAAGCAAGGGCCGAACTGTCTGAGTCGTAGGTACTCGGCTTCATCTCATTGCAGAAGGCGTGGGATGCTTCGGGGTAGCGATGAATCTCCACTCGCTTGGCGTACTCGGTCGAGGTGTTGCGGAGTTGTTCGATATCGTCCTGAGTGGACCAGGTGTCTTTGCCGGCTTGATGATAGAGGATCGGGGCAAAGAGGTCTTTCATCAGCTCCTTGGGTGTCACTGTCTTCCCATAGTACGAGACGGCTGCACGCAGCCGCTTTCGATGGCACGCGAAACGGAGGGCATAGGATCCTCCCATACCGTACCCCACCACACCATGAATGTTTCTTTTGATGAAGTGGCGTGTATTGAGATATTCGCAACAGGAATTGATATCCGTTATGACATGCGCATCGTTCTGACGGTCCTGCAGTGCGGCGGCAACCTCATCGTTCGCCGTGACCATCCCTCCCAACCGCCCATAGAGATTGGGAATGATCACCGCATAGCCTTCACAAGCCAAGCGAGCGCCTAGATCTTTCATTTGCCCGGTCAGCCCCCACCAATCATGCAGCAGCACGAGCCCCGGATACGTCCCCGGCTGTTGCGGCCAGAAGAGGAGACAATCAATCTGATGCTCCTTCGGCATCTTGCTCTTGAAGTAGGGGTCTACCATCTGATCCGTGTGTGTCGGGATCGGCACACCGCTTGGGAAGCGGGCAGTTCCCGTCCCGATCTGCGCGAGCGTGAATGGTGTGGTCTGTGTCGTGGACATAGCCGAGATGCTCTACCAGAGAGACTTTGAGCCGAACATGACGTTACGGTACTATATGAAGCCGCTTGCGGGAATGTCAAATAAACGTCGTCGAGAGATGCACTTTCAAGCACGAACTGCGTGAGGTGTTGTGAACAAAAGTCGTATCGGCGTGGGACTGATCGGGGTGGGTCGGCATGGCATGCGCTACGCGCGGCATCTGGTACAGGATATCCCCACCGCCTCTCTCATGGCCGTCTGCCGTCGCCATCCCGAACAGGGGTTTGATCTTCCCGGGACCTCCTCGGTCAAGATCTATCAAGAACCACAGGCGCTGATCGCCGATCCCACGGTTGATGTTGTCGTTGTCGTCACGCCTCCCATTGTTTCTCCGGATATCTGTCGGGTGGCGGTTCAGGCTCGCAAACCCCTCTTGATCGAAAAGCCGTTGGCGATTACTGCGGCCGCTGCCCATGCCATGGTTTTCTTGGCCCGTGAAGCAGACGTGCCGTTGATGACGGCACAGACTCTCCGGTTCGATCAAACGATTCAGCACCTAAAAACCATGCGGCCCTGCATCGGTCGGTCGGAACGATTGGACTTGATCAGCCGGATCGAGATGAGACAGACGGCCCCTGATCATGCCGACGGTTACGGCAAGCGGGGGGCCGTGCTGGAAATCGGCGTGCATATGCTCGACCTTGTTCGATTCCTGACCGGTGAGGAAGTGCAAGCGGTGTGTTGCACAATGGACGTTCTTCCGTCGGCTGGGCCGGAGACCTCGGCCTCTGTTGACCTCACCACCGTCGGAGGAACGGTCTGCCGGATCGACATCGCACGGGTGCCGACGGGACGTCTGGGGCGAGCAGTGTGGAGCGGCTCCCAAGGACGAGTGGAGGCCGATTGGGGGCAGTGTCGGATCCGGTATAGCGACGATGCCTGCACCAAGACGGTCGAGCTTCCTCCATCCCAGACGGTTCTGGCCACCCTCACGGCGTTCTTGCAGGCGGTGCAAGATGGGAGCCCGATGCCCGTCACAGGTGAGGACGGGTGTCGTGCCGTGGAACTGGCAGACGCCTGTTACCGCTCAGCGCAAGAGGGAGGTGCGTCGGTTACGCTACCCGTTCTTCCGTCTCATTCCGCGACGATGTGAGTGTCGGTTTCTTCGACACCGTCGACCGCATGGATCTTGGTGATGACGACGTCGGACAGTGCTCGTTCATCCTGCACGCTGATAAAGAGAAAAATATCCGGACGGCCGAAAC
>CABVRR010000172.1 GCA_902500705.1 uncultured Nitrospira sp. | reverse complement strand
GAGTTCTCATACATCAGAATAGATTTTTTTACCGATACGAAGCGGGTGCTGTTCGGGGAGCTGACGAATTTGCCCGCCGGCGGGATCGGCCACTTTTATCCTCCCGATAGGGAGAGGGTCTTCTCCGAGGTCTTCTTTCGACCTGTGCGCTGACAAAGTCCAGCGGCCAATTCACTGACAAACACTCTGATCGCTTGTTGATGCCTAGGATGTCATCGACCTGGGCGATGAGATCCGTTTTGGGGACGGAGATACCGAAGAACGTGGTCATCCAGGCATAGAGATGTTCTGTATCTCGAAACACCCAGTCATGGACAACGGTCTCCCTCCTGATCTTTTGATACCCGGCGAGCTTGACCATTCGGACAAAGTCAGGTTTGAGATAGTTCCCGACATGTCCTGTCGGGGTGTACCGTCCGACAAATCCGTCAAGGAAACGGCTCGTGGGTGAACCGGTTGTCACCTCTGCCATGAACAAATGTCCGCCGACCATCAGGGCTTTTCGAGTTGCAGAAATGAACTCGAACTGTTGGTCATCCGTCAGATGATGGATGCCCGCGATGGATATCACTGCGTTGAAATGGTTCTTCCGTATGCCGGTCAAGCCGAAGTCCGTTTTGTGGATATTCCACCGTCGCAACGTCGATGGGACAACGAAGTCCGCAAAGGTGACGTGCTCGTTTGTTGCTACGAGCCGGACGAGATTGCCTTCGAAGGGAACATTGAGGATCCGTCGAGCCTTGAGGCGCTGTATTGCGTCATAGAGATGTTGAATTTCCGATACACGCGGAGAGTTATCGTTTGCGTACGCATGGATAAGATCGTCGTGATTCCCGAATCGTTCTTGGTACGTTGTCGGCATAGTTCACCTCGATCACCGTTTCCAGGACGCGGTTACTCCAACTACGTGCTTGTGCTCAGGGTCTACTTATCAGAGTGAGCCGATTGCTACAACCCGAAAGGTCTCATGCCGAAGTAGGGGATCTCTAGCAAGGGTCTCTATACTCTAGAATCTTGAGGAATGCGCGGGTGAGCCGGTTGCCAAGGCTCCTGTATCGTGAGATGCTCGAAGTCCGTGTGATAACAAGATCTGATAAGATCGTGGCTGGCTCAATCGGCATGGGCCGACCCCAACGGTGGTTTGCTTATGAAGGTGGTGGAAATGCAACCAATGGTTGTCTTGTTACAGAGCGTAAGGCATTCTGAGTCTTGAGGCTATTGATGGTACGGAAAGGTGGGGCAACGATGTGGTCATTTCTGCTTGCGATGGTGTTGGTGATGGACGCTTCAATAGCGGTAGCGGCGGAACTCCTGACCGGGAATCCCAAGCCCGTAGCCCCGCAGAAATCGATTCCTCTGGCCGGGGAAGAACCCTATGAGGCTTTGCAGCGCGGAGACTTCAGAGTCGCTGCGGGGCTCTTTTATCCCTTGGCGGATAAGGGAGATGCACGAGCGCAGTACAACCTCGGATTGCTGTATGCCAGTGGTCTGGGTGTGACGCACGACTACCAGGCGGCACTGAAATGGCATCGCATGGCCGCGAAGCAAGGGCATGCCGGCGCGCAAAATGAATTGGCCCAAATGTATTCCAAGGGACAAGGCGTTTCACAGGACTATGTCCGCGCTCATATGTGGTACAGCATCGCAACAGAATCCTTAAGCGGCGGTTCGAAACAGGTGCTGGCAAAGGATCGAGATAACATGGCTGCCCAGATGACTCCGGTTCAGATCCAGAAGTCACAGGAGATGGCCAAAGTGTGCGCTGAGTCGAAGTTCAAGCGGTGTGACGAGAAGTAACGCTCGCCTAGGTCGAGATCACACTCCTACACGCAAAGCCTTCTGCTTCGGACTCCATCTACTAAGAATCTAGGGGGGTCCTGTCGAACTCTACATGGTTGTCAGGAGCACGAGTACTGCTTCTCGTTCTTCCGTTGATCGGTCGAAGCTGATTCAGAGGGAGTGATCGCAATCTCGTCAGCGCCACGCTTGACAGGTGATGCCTATTCAATGCCTATTGATGCATATGCGCACCACACTCAATATCGATGATCAGCTTATCAAGCGGGCGGTGCAACTGACCGGTGTTCAGGAAAAAACGCAGCTTGTTCGCTTGGGACTTGAGGCGCTGATTTCACGCGAAGCCGCCAAGCGACTCGCTCGTCTTGGTGGCAGCGAGCCCCATCTGAAAGACATGGGCCGCCGCCGGTCGGCGTAGCTCTATCGGCGCAGGTTGATACGTTCAACTTCCTATCCTCAAGATATCCAGCATAGCAAGAAAATCGATCTGGGCTAGTTAGCACTCGTCGTTTCCTATGGACATAATTGCCTAGCCCCTGGTCTTGCGTTGATCGGGAAAATGCGTAAAATCCCGCGAGGGTACACGAAAGCCGAGCAAGGTGAGGAGCAGTTTCATATCTGGAAGCCATGAGCAAAATCCTGATCTCTTATCGACGCGAGGATAGTGCCGACGTCACCGGCCGGATCGATGACCGGCTGGTCCAGCAGTTTGGGCGACAGGCTGTGTTTGTGGATGTGGATTCCATTCCCTTTGGCGTCGACTTTCGGAAATATTTAGATGAACAGGTCGCCAAGTGCGATGTGTTCCTCGCGGTGATCGGCCCGGACTGGGATGGGGCCACACATAACGGGGGCAAATCAAGGCTGGACGACCCACGAGATTTCGTGCGGATCGAAATCGAGTCGGCATTGAAACGCCAGATTCCCGTCATTCCAGTGCTGGTCCGAGGCGCCAAGATCCCAGCTCCTGAACGACTGCCGGCCAGCATGCAAGAGTTGTCCTATCGGAACGGGCTGGACGTTCGGTCTGGCTCAGATTTTCATCGTAC
>CABVRR010000171.1 GCA_902500705.1 uncultured Nitrospira sp. | reverse complement strand
GCGCTGATCAATAAGTCCGAAGATTTGCTGGACGACGAGTATCGGCAGGGTTGAGACCTCTCATGCGTCAGTAATGATCCAGGCTCCGTTGAGAAGATGTTCCGTTCCTGGTGTGTCTCATTGCTATTATAAGTGGAAGTAAGAGGCAGTAGACTCGGGTCGGTCAGTACGTTTTCTCCGCAGTGCCGGTTGAACCGCTCAGTTTCAACGATCGTGCGCGGTTGCTTCCTGAATGTTTCGTTGCCCTTCCCCCGCAGTGCGGACGGAACCTTGTTGCATATCTGTTTATTCCGCACGTATGCCAGCCTTCGGACGTTGTGGAAGCTTCGCTGCTCTCTGGCGACGGTGCTTGCATGGATTATTGTCACGTGTCCATACAACGCTGACGCGGCTTGTGTTGCCGAGAAAGCCACGACTGGATTTGAGCAAGGGCTTGTCGTTCATCTCTCGCCCGACTGCACGTCGGCTGAGCGAGAGGCCCGAGTAGTGCGCAGCGAAGCGATTCTGGCCACGATTGCCAGGGGAGGCTCAGTTGATCTGCTCGGGGTGATCGTGCGCGGAGATCTTCTTTTCGATCACCTTGCGGTCTCCTTGCCGATACCTGATTCGGAGGCGACGAACCAAGCGAATCGGGCCGACGGTCATGGTCAGCGAATCATTCGCGGGACGCTACGCATCAGAGATTCCATGGTGTTGGGTGCTGTGCGTCATCGGTCCACTGAAGGTACGCTTCGATTTGAAGGGACCGTCGACTTTTACCGATCTCACTTTAAAGAGGATGTGGACCTCTCCCGGTCGGTGTTCGAGGGGCCGGTCGAGCTGTCAGGGGCCATCTTCGAGAAAGCAGCCTATTTCGTCCAGGGGCAGTTCGCTCAGCCCATGAACTGCGAGGCAACTCGATTCGGACCCAGCACCAGATTTCATCGATCCGTATTTCGTGATTCGGTGAATTGTGTCGGCGCACTGTTCGACGGCATGGCGGAATTCCTCGAAGTGAATTTTGAGCAACCGGTGGTATTTGAACGGGCACGGTTCGGCCTGGGGACAGGGTTTTCCGGGAGTCGCTTCAAAAGTCGAGTCAGTTTCAGTGACGCGATTTTCAGCCGAGAGACGTTCTTTGGGTTTACGGTCTTTGAGAACGAGGCGGTCTTCGCCGGTGCTCAGTTTCTAGGATCAGCCGATTTTTCAAACGCCGAGTTCAGGCAACCAGACGATCTGGCAAGGGCACGCTTCGACCAACCACCGCTGTTTACCTCAGCGAAACGAAACGAATCGACCCAATCGACAGGTTTTCTTCAAACTGAAAGTGGGCAGTATGTGGTCACTCTGGCCTTTCTCATCGTGGCGGCCTTACTGGTAGCCTATGCCGTAAAGCTTAAATGAAGACCGCTTGATTATCCCCAATATATAGAATCATGCTTGCCCATCAGCCCATAAGTTGATATAAGGACGCGGTGGATTCTCCAGCCGAAGACTTTGAGCAAACCGAACTTCCGTACCAGGTTCGCATCGAAAATTTCGAGGGACCGCTCGACCTCCTGCTACACCTGATCAAGAAGAATGAGATCAATATCTATGATATCCCTATCGCGATGATCGCCCAGCAGTACCTCGAGTATCTGGAAGCGATGGAAGAGCTCAATCTCAACGTCGCGGGGGATTTTTTAGTCATGGCGGCGACGCTCTTGCAGATCAAGTCAAAAATGCTGCTGCCGGTGGATGAGACGGCAGAAGACGACGAAGACGGGCCAGACCCACGGGAAGAACTCGTTCGACGACTTCTTGAATATAAGGCGTTCAAAGAGGCGGCACGTCAGCTCGACGACCAAGAAAAAATGTGGCGCGAGATTTTTTGGCGCGAGCAAGCGGCTGCGGTCGAAACAGTCGAGGAGGACCTCACGCTCGAAAATGTTTCCTTGTTCGATTTGGTGGATGCGCTCAAGGAAGTACTTGAACGGAACCCTGGCAGTCGGCTCATCGAAATTATTCCTGACAATCTCACCGTTCGCGAGAGGATGAATCTCATCCTCGAAACGCTCGAAAGCAAAGAGTCGGTCTCGTTTGCCGCGCTGTTTGGAGAATCGAGCCATCGACTCGTGGTCGTCGTGACGTTTTTGGCCTTGCTGGAGTTGATGCGCCTGCGGGTGGCTCGTGTGTTTCAAGCGGAAACATTCGGACCGATTTTGGTGTCACGAATGTTCTCCTTGGTGCCCGATTCGACAGAGCCTGATGATGTCGATATGGAATGGAGGGGAGCATGACGCCACTGACGGCGGATCTGGTTCATGATGTGCCGGAGGCGGGTACGGCGAATATTGAAGAGGTGAATGGAGTGCTGCCGGATCAGAGCGTCGATGAGAATCGGGTGCAAAGCATGGGCGAGCTCCAGGCGATTTTGGAAGCCTTGCTCTTCGTGTCTTCTGAACCCTTGTCCTTGGCACGTCTTGTGGCTGTGATGGGGAGTGTGCCGAAGAGTGATATGGAGGAGGCGCTGAGAAATATTGGTCACGCGCTCGACCAAGAAGGGCGCGGGGTGCGACTGACCGTCGTCGCGGGCGGCTACCGTCTCGTGACCAAGCCGGACTATTCTTCTTGGATCAAGCGTTTGGATAAGGCCAAGACGTCGGCAAAACTGTCCAGATCCGCGCTGGAGTCGTTGGCGATCATTGCCTACAAGCAGCCGCTGGTTCGGTCGGAGGTCGAAGAGATTCGCGGGGTAGAGGCCTCCGGTGTCTTACGTACTCTATTAGAGCGAAAATTGGTGCGAATCGTCGGGCGTAAAGAGGTTCCTGGGCGTCCCATCATGTACGGGACGACCAAATTCTTCCTTGAGCATTTTGGGTTAGGCGACCTCTCACAGCTTCCCCCACTCAGAGAATTCAAAGAACTGGGAGAAGCAGAACAAGCACTTCTTCCGATGGACGGTGAAACCGTTTCGTCCAGGGACGAATCGGTCA
>CABVRR010000170.1 GCA_902500705.1 uncultured Nitrospira sp. | reverse complement strand
TTAGTTCGCCATTTCTTTTCAGCCAACTGGGCGACGATGGTGCGCCCCTACCCACGATACCATGAGCTGTTGGTGAAACGAGGACTGGATGTCGCAGGGCATGACCTCCATCGCATCGCCCGTCAATTTTCCACGCAGGAGTTGTTGGATCTTCAAGTATGGCACAATCTCGCCTGGTTCGGACACGGCACCGTTCAACACTATCCCCGTCTGGCCGCGCTGCGCCAGAAAAATCGCGGCTTCACCGAGGAAGAAAAACAGGAAGTACTGGAATTACAACGCATGGCCGTGCAAGAGATCGTCCCCCTCTATCGACGGCTCTTGGAGCGCGGGCAAATCGAACTGACCACAACGCCCTTCTATCATCCGATTCTGCCGCTGGTGATCGACACCGATATCAACCGGCGAGCCAGACCGGACCTTCCCTTGCCCGCTCGCTTTCATGCTCCCGACGATGCCGCAGCCCAACTCCAGGAGGCCGTCGACTTTCATCATCACACGTTCGGCCGTCCCCCGACCGGCTTGTGGCCATCAGAGGGATCAGTGTGTCCCGAGATGCTTCCGCTTATCTATCAGGCCGGTCTTCGCTGGTTCGCCACGGATGAAGGAATCCTCGCACGCTCTCTGGGAATGTGCGGGCGCTCATGGCATCGCCAGTCCGCACTCTATCAACCTTATCGCGTCGGTGACACCGAGCATCCGTTGACCGTCCTGTTCCGTGATCGCGAAATCTCAGATGCATTCGGATTCGTCTACCACAAGACAACGCCTGAATCCGCAGCCGAGGATGTCCTGCGGCGTGTGCGAGGGATCATTCAGGATGTGCCACAGGAGAAGATCGTTCTTGCGATCGTGTTGGACGGTGAAAACCCCTGGGAGCACTACCACGACGGTGGTGAACAATTTCTCTCCCTCCTCTATGAGGCGTTCACACACCACGGGCTGGATCAACCCGGACAGTCCGTCGTCCACACGTCAACCATGTCCGATGCCATCACCTCTGTTCCGCCCACACAGCAGCTGCCCTGCCTCCATTCAGGCTCATGGATCAACTCAGATTACAAAATCTGGATCGGACACCATGAAGACAATCGAGGATGGGATCTTCTCGGTCATACCCGCACACAGCTGATGGATCGTGCGCCGAGTCTTCCGCCTGACCGCGCACGAGCAGCCCGGCACGAGCTCTACGCTGCCGAAGGCAGCGACTGGTTCTGGTGGTACGGCGATGATTTCGATACCGATTTCAAACCGGAATTCGACCGACTGTTTCGAACGCATCTCCGCAATGTCTGGACCCATATGGGCCTCCCGCCTCCCGACGAATTGAGCCACTCCATCTGCACCAAGGCGATGCCCCACGAATCCGATATGGTCCAGCAGCCCCTTGCGTTGTTGCATCCCACAATCGACGGCATGGTGACCGACTTTTTTGAATGGCGCGGTGCGGGAAGCATCAACACCCGCCCCCCGCTTGGTGCCATGTGGAAAGCAGACGGACTCTTCACGGCGATTCTATTCGGCTGGAACCTGGATCAACTCGCGATACGATTCGACCAGGACGAAACCAGCTCGGTGCGACAGAATCTCGACGTCGACATTACTGTGCACGGGCCTCAATGCACGTGTCGGCTGACGTTTCCACTTTCCTCGCCGAGGCCGGAGACATTTCTCTTGTCCCGCCGAACCCAACCAGGCACCTGGCAGGAGATCGGAACGTATCCATCCATCACCGCCCACACCATTCTGGAATTGGCCGTTCCCTGGAAAGAACTGTCTCTCGAACAAGGCAATACCTTCCAGATGTCAATCATCGTGCGAGAACACAATCTTGAAGTGGCTCGCTATCCCGGCCAGGCTCCGGCGACTCTCACCGTGCCTGGACCTGAATTTGAAGCCGGCTTGTGGAGAGTATGATCGACGCGAACACCCAATCATGTTGTATGAGGGGTCTTACATGTTTCGTTGTCTCCCGGCATTCAACATGCCCCATTTAACATTCAATCTCGCTATGGAGTACGCATGCCGGACTTAAGACGTGATCCGATTGTCGGTCGTTGGGTGATCATTTCTACCGAACGAAGAGGCCGCCCGCACGACTTTATCACGCTCCAATCGGCCAGACCTGTTTCGACGGCCCTCTGTCCGTTTTGTCCGGGACAGGAGCGGCTCACGCCGAAAGAAATCATGGCGTATCGACCGCAACCGGGTGAACCCAATTCTCCGAACTGGACCGTGCGTGTCGTCCCGAATAAGTTTCCCGCACTGCAAGTCGAGGGTGAAATGGGACGCGAGGGAATCGGACTCTATGATCGCATGAACGGCGTGGGTGCCCACGAGGTCATCATTGAAACACCCACGCATGTCGAGACGCTCGCCGATCTACCGATCAAAAAGATCGAAGACATGCTGTGGGCCTACCGAGACCGCATGATCGATCTCAGAAAAGATCTTCGGCTCCGCTACATTCTTATTTTCAAAAACCACGGCGCGTCCGCAGGCGCCACATTAGAACACAGCCATTCTCAACTGATCGCTCTCCCGATCGTCCCGACCAGCGTGCAAGAAGAGCTTGACGGATGCCGCACGCACTATCAGCAAAAGGAACGTTGTATCTACTGCGACATCCTCCGGCAAGACCTCTCGGACGGGGATCGCGTCGTCGCAGAAAATCCGGAGTTCCTCTGCGTGACTCCTTTCGCGCCGCGATTTCCGTTCGAAATGTGGATTCTTCCGAAGCGACATGCGGCGTATTTTGAGGAGAGCCAGAAATCACAGTTCGAATTCCTGGCCAGAATCCTTTCCGAGTCGTTGCGCCGCATGGATAAAGTGCTGTCCCGCCCTCCGTACAACTTCATCCTCCATAGCTCTCCCCTCCATGAAAAAACCGGCGACTATTACCATTGGCACCTGGAGATCATCCCGAAACTGACGCAAGTGGCCGGATTCGAATGGGGCACCGGCTTCTACATCAATCC
>CABVRR010000169.1 GCA_902500705.1 uncultured Nitrospira sp. | reverse complement strand
GAGCCCTCGCATCGACGGCCGGGTCATCGATGTGAAAGCAGTGCTTGGTCAACAGGTGAAGTCAGGGCAAGTCTTGGCCCTCCTGGACAGTATCGAACTGGGCCAAAAGAAATCCGACGTCCTTCAGGCCAAGACGAATCACGATGTCGATAAACGGAACTATGTTCGGGAAGAAGGGCTGTATAAACAACAGATCACCTCGGAAAAGGAATTCCTGGACGCCAAGGGCCGCGATGAAAAGAGCCTGGCCGCCTTCCGCGCCGCTCATGAAGCGTTACGCCTCATCGGCCTCTCCGAGGAAGACATCAATCACATCGATTGGAGTATTAAGAAGCAACCCCTCTCCTATTTTTCTTTAGTGTCTTCCTTGAACGGCACTGTCATAGAACGGACGATCACGCTCGGAGAATTAATCACTCCGAAAGAGATGGCTTTTACGATTGCCGACCTTTCTACAGTTTGGATCATCCTTGATGTCTACGAACAAAATCTCGTCGGCGTACGGAAGGGAGCCGAGGTAGAGATTACGGTGGACGCCTTTCCCGGTGAAAGCTTCAAGGGAACAATCGTCTATCTCAGTGACATCATGAATCCCGCGACCCGCACCATCGATGCGCGCGTCGAAATCCCCAATCCCCAGCGTCGTTTACGGCCAGGAATGTTTGCCAGAGCCGCAGTCACATTGCCAGTGCGCGGCTCTGACGCGCTCGTTGCGCCGCTGGATGGTCTCCAGCAGGTGAACGACAAGACGTTGGCGTTTGTGGAAAAGAATCCGGGCACCTATGAGGTGAGGCAGGTGATCGTAGGCCGGCGATCGCCGCCTTACAGCGAGGTTCTATCGGGGTTACGTGAGGGTGAAACGGTCGTGACCACCGGGGCTTTCTATCTCAAGTCAATGTTACTGAAAGAACAGATCGGTGGAGGTTAGCGACTGATTTCTCTCCGAGGCCACCTATATGCTGAACCGAGTCCTCGAATTTTCGCTCGCAAACCGCTTTCTGATCCTGGTGTTTGCCGGTTTTATTATCGTCAGCGGCATCTATGCGATGCGGCAGCTGCCGATTGATGCCGTCCCGGACGTGACGCCGAACCAGGTCCAAATCCTCACCAATGCGCCGGGCCTTTCTCCGGTCGAGGTTGAGAAATTCATCACCTTCCCGCTCGAGACCGCGATGTCCGGCTTGCCGGGCATTACCTTGATCCGCTCCGTTTCCCGGTTTGGACTCGCAGCGGTGACCATCTATTTTGACGAGGGAATGGACATTTACTTCTGTCGGCGCCTGGTGATGGAACGCCTGCCTCGTGCCCGCCAGGCGATCGGAGAGCGTTTCGGCAATCCCGAGTTAGGACCAATTTCCACAGGATTGGGCGAGATTTACCAGTTTGAGGTCAAGGGAGATGGCTACTCCCTCATGGAGCTACGGACGATTTTGGATTGGGACATTGCGTTCAAGCTCCGTTCCGTACCGGGGGTTGTAGAAGTGAATAGCTACGGCGGAGAGCTGCAGACCTATGAAGTGCAACTCGATGCTGGCAAACTAGTTTCCTACAAAATCCCAATCGAGCAAATCTTTCGGGCGCTCGAACGGAACAACGCTAACGCGGGTGGAGGCTATATCGAACACGCACAGGAACAGTATCTGATTCGGGGCGAAGGCCTCGTGCGGACACTGGGGGATATCGACAACATCATCGTGGCGACCGGGCATGACGGGACGCCTATTTATATCCGCAATCTGGGCAAGGCGCGGTTCGCTCCAATGCTCCGGCAAGGGGCGGTCACCCGCGACGGGCGCGGCGAGGTGGTCACTGGTGTCGTGATGATGCTCATTGGTGAAAATGGACGCGTCGTCGTGGATAGGGTGAAAGAAAAGCTTCAGCAGATCGAAAAGACTTTACCCGTCGGCGTGGCCATTGATCCCTATTACGATCGGACCGACTTGGTGAGAAAAACCATTAAGACCGTCAGCACCAATTTGACCGAGGGTGCTCTGCTGGTGGTGGCGGTGCTGTTTCTCATTCTGGGAAATCTCCGTGCCGGTCTTATCGTTGCCGCCTCTATCCCGCTTTCCATGCTGGTCGCGTTTACCGGGATGTTAGCCACCGGCATCTCTGGCAACCTGATGAGCCTTGGAGCGATCGATTTCGGCCTGATTGTGGATGCGTCCGTCGTCATGATTGAGAACACCATTCGGCATCTAGCCAAACTACGAGGAACTACCCCGAGTAGCCAGCGCCTATCAGAGATCGACATGCGGCTGATGGTCATCGGAGCGGGCCGAGAAGTGATCCGCCCGATCGTGTTTGCGGTCGGCATCATTATCATCGTTTACTTGCCAATCCTGACCCTGCAAGGGATTGAAGGGAAGATGTTTCGTCCGATGGCCATGACCGTCATCTTTGCGCTCGTCGGGTCCCTCGTGCTGACCTTGACCTTGACGCCGGTACTGGCGAGTCTGCTCCTTCGCCAGGGTGTGAAAGAGGAGGAAACCTGGATCATTCGCCAAGCCAAGCGAGGGTATCGCCCGCTTCTGGCAAAGACGATGCAGCACCCCGTCATTGCGGGGATCGTCGCTGCCGCGTTGTTTGCGACCAGCCTGGGTGTGGCGGCCTTTCTTGGCGCGGAGTTTATTCCGACGCTTAATGAAGGCCCCATCGCCCTGCAAGCGTGGCGTCTGCCGAGCGTTTCTCTGGAAGAGTCCGTTCGGACCACCACCCGCATTGAGCAGCTTCTCAAGGGGTTTCCCGAAGTGGTCACGGTCGTATCGCGAACCGGACGAGCAGAAATCGCGACTGATCCTATGGGTGTCGAGGTCAGTGATATCTATCTCATTTTGAAGCCTGATGAAATATGGACGACCGCGAGGACAAAGGACGATTTGATTGATGCGATCAACCGGGCGCTGACAAAGGCCGTCCCCGGCAACACCTTCAGCTACTCCCAGCCGATTGAGCTCCGTGTCCAGGAATTGATCGCGGGAGTGCGGTCCGAC
>CABVRR010000168.1:1686-3019 GCA_902500705.1 uncultured Nitrospira sp. | reverse complement strand
CGCCAGTATCCCTGGGGTGAGAAATTCGACACAAATCGATGTAACAGTGTTGAATCTGGACTTGGTCACACGACTCCAGTCAGTCAGTATCCCACCGGCGTCAGTCCCTACGGGTGCTACGATATGGCAGGCAATGTGTGGGAATGGTGTGCAAGTTGGTATGACAAGAGCCAGAACAAGCGCATGCTCCGCGGTGGTTCCTGGCTCCTTGCTCCGGTCTTTATCCGATCGGCGCCTCGGTACAGGCTCCCCCCTACGGATCGGAGTGGTAGTCTCGGGTTCCGTTGTGCCCAGGACATAGCCTAGCTTTTATTCTTTTCACTTTGTTCCTTTACTCTTCGAGTATTCTGTTCGTGTATCGAAGGGAATCCGGAGCCCTCGTTTCTGGCAGGCTGCTGAAAATCCCTGTTCGTGGTGAGCCTCTCGACTGACTCGAGACAGGCCTGTCGAACCACGAACGGCTTTTCGAGACGAAGCACTATGTCGACCGCAGATTTCTGATCTCTCCCAACGTCTTGTCTATTTCTTCCGGTGAGTTGAGCAGGCTCGGTGCGAGCCGGGCATATTGTGTCGCATAGGGAGTTACGCTCCCGACGATGCCGCGTTGCCGGAATTTCGCCACAACCTGGCGCGGAGTCAAACCCGCCACCTCGAAACAGACGATGCCGGCCGAGAGATCCTGCGACATCGGAGTATGGAGAGTGATATGTGGCATGGCTGCCAACCCTTGCTTCATCTGCTGACTCAGCTCGTAGATGCGCTGGGTGACCTTGGATTTCCCGATGGTCTGATGAAATGTGAATGCCTCGTCCAGCGCCCACCGATGTTCGAACGAGTGAAATCCGCCGGGAGTCATATGAACGGACGGAGGAAGATCCTTCGACGATTTGTGCTCCATCCAGAGGTCATAGGCCTGTGAGTTGAAGGTCGGGATGGTTGCCTGCGCAATCGGCCAGGCTTGTGGGTGGCCCCAGACGAGACCGGTCCCTCGCGGGCCGAACATCCATTTATGGGTTCCGGCAATTAGAAAATCGCAGCCCAGCTCGCTCACGCGGAAGTCTTCGACTCCTAAGGCGTGGACTCCGTCTACGCAAAAAATCACTCGGTTGTGTTGGTCTCGCGTGCGATTGATCGATTGGATGGCCTGAGCCATCTCACGAATCGGCAACTTGAGGCCTGTGCTGGAATGGACCCAGGTAGCGGCCACAATGCGGGTTGCGGGAGAGATACTTTTTTTCAGCGAGTCCACCACTTCCTCGCGCGTAATGGTCTTAAGAGAACGGTACAGGGGGATCTGTCGCACTGCTGCACCCGTTCGTTCTGCACGGAGACG
>CABVRR010000168.1:0-1586 GCA_902500705.1 uncultured Nitrospira sp. | reverse complement strand
GTCATAAGAACCTCCTCTTCAGAAGTGATCGCCTTACTTTACCGGGTGTGTTGAAAATCAGGCAAGGAGGGGTTGAGCAGGCGGTCCTGGGAGAGGCCCGGTTGCAACAACGCGATGGAGCGACTTCTAGGACTGATAGCTTTCCATCGGGGGACAGCTACAAATGAGATGGCGATCACCGTAGGCCTCGTCGATGCGGCTCACGCTCGGCCAGAACTTGTTGGCCTTCAGCCAGGGTGCGGGAAAGGCTGCCTGCTCTCGGCTGTAGGGGCGATTCCATTCCGTGGCCGTGACGATCGTGGCCGTATGGGGCGCATTCTTGAAGAGATTATTGGTCCGCGGTTGGCGTCCTTCCACGATCTCTTGAATCTCGGCGCGGATCAGGATGAGGGTGTCGCAGAACCGGTCGAGTTCGCCCTTCGATTCACTCTCTGTCGGTTCGATCATCAGGGTCCCTGCCACCGGGAATGAGACGGTCGGCGCATGGAAGCCGTAGTCCATCAAGCGCTTGGCGACATCCATCGCCTCGACGCCGGCTTTTTCTTTGAATTCTCGTAGATCAAGAATGAACTCGTGCGCCACCAGGCCGGAGTCTCCACGATACAGAATGGCGTAGTGTTTTTCCAAACGCTTGGCCATGTAGTTGGCATTGAGGATCGCCACCTGTGTGGCTAAGGTCAAACCATCGCGCCCCATCAAGGCGATGTAGACCCAAGAAATCGGGAGAATGCCAGGACTGCCGAAAGGGGCAGCCGACACCGGACCGATGGATTGCGGCCCACCGAGCTTCACCACGGGATGACCAGGCAAGAACGGCACGAGATGCCGCGCCACTCCGATAGGACCGACGCCGGGCCCTCCGCCTCCGTGGGGAATGCAAAACGTCTTATGAAGATTCAGATGGCAGACATCCGCCCCGATATCGCCTAAGCGGCAGAGACCGACCATGGCGTTCATGTTCGCGCCGTCGATATAGACTTGTCCGCCGTGGGTGTGCACGATTTGGCAGATGCGTCGCACGCCGATCTCGAACACACCGTGGGTGGAGGGATAGGTCAACATTAGAGCCGACAAGCGGTCTCGATATTCACCGGCCTTCGCTTCCAAGTCGGCGATATCGACATTGCCGTTCTGGTCACAGGCCACAACGACCACCGTCATGCCGACCATCGCGGCGCTGGCGGGATTGGTGCCGTGGGCTGAAACGGGGATCAAGCACACATCCCGATGCGTTTCTCCCTTCGACTGATGATAGGCCCGAATTACCATCAGGCCCGAATACTCGCCCTGCGAACCTGCATTCGGTTGCAATGAAAAAGCCGCAAACCCGGCGATCTCGGCCAGCCACGCTTCGAGTTGCTCGAACAAGGTGCGATAGCCGTGCGTTTGCTGAGCCGGCGCGAAGGGATGCAGACGAGCGAACTCCGGCCACGTTACCGGAAGCATTTCAGCCGTCGCATTCAGCTTCATGGTGCAGGAGCCCAATGGAATCATGGAATGCACCAGCGACAAGTCTTTTGCCTGCAGCCTGTGGAGATAGCGGAGCATCTCATGCTCGGAACGATAGCGATGGAAGACCTCATGCG
>CABVRR010000167.1 GCA_902500705.1 uncultured Nitrospira sp. | reverse complement strand
ACAACGGCCGCTATGCCTTCAACCAACAGCCCTACATCGGCCTCTGGAATCTGAGCTGCCTGGCGCAGGCCCTCTTGCCGCTGTCGGAGAAAGAGGCGCTGAAGGCAGCGCTCGATACATACATGCCGACATTCAACCAAGAATATCAGACACGCATGCGGGCGAAGTTGGGATTGATGGATGCGAAGAGGGAGGACGACGAACTTGTTGGTGACTTCCTGGGTCTTCTTCAGGGCAGCCATGCGGATTACACCATCGTTTTTCGAGAACTCGGTACCTTTTCATCGATGGAGGGCGCGACGAACGAGACACTGCGTGACCATTTTCTCAATCGAGGCCGCTTCGATGAGTGGGCCGAGCGGTACCGATCTCGATTGCGCAGTGAAGAAAGCCATGACGACGAACGGCGTGAGCGCATGAATCGTGTGAATCCCAAGTATGTCCTGCGGAATTATCTTGCTCAGACGGTGATTGAGAAAGCTCAGAACAAAGACTTTTCAGAAATCGCCAGACTCTTTACCCTGCTGCAAGCCCCCTTTGATGACCAGTCTGGGATGGAAGCCTATGCCTCGCCTCCACCGAACTGGGGCAAGCATCTAACCGTGAGCTGTTCATCCTGAATCAACTTAAGAATGTGTCGAGGACGTGATGACTCAACATCTCGTCCTTCGCCAGGTGATGGTGCACGGAGCCACGGTCGAGGAAGATTCACGGTCGGCGCTCCTGAGTCACGCGGTAACATGGGGGGAGCGCGCGAGGTAATTGTACGTTATCGGAGTTCGTTGCTGGGTTCGTTATGGCCAGGACAGAGTTCAAATCCGAGGCGCGATTTCCTCATGCCACTCTCTCCTAGGCCCGCTACACCGAACGGATCTGTCTCAACAGTGTGAATGCTTTTGTGACTGGAGCGTTGAGTGGGAGAAGGAAGGCCGCCACTCTGCGCGATTGATGGCCACAACAATTTGTAGCCTCCGAGCAGGGTGCCAGCGACAGAGAATTTCATAAATGTCCGGCGAGTCCAAGACAAGGAATCTTTGTGTGCCATTGACTGCTCCGATTATGGTGACGTGTTATCTGTCTTCAAGTCAGTTCGCTTCTACTCAGTCGTTGTACGGTTGTGCAATGGCCAGAGAGCCTGTCTCTCATATAATCAACTCCAGTGCGCGGGTGTGCCAAGATAGGACTGCTTTACGAATGTTGATCTTGTCCGCGATTTTGGCATGGTCTGAACGGATGATGTGGGTGGCAAAATCAGCCATGAATCGGCTCTTGAGTGTGGCACGTGCACGGTCGACCCCGACCTCTTGGTAGGGGGCGACGGACAGCAGGAGAAAGCCATCATCGGGGATGCGGTCGTCTCGCATGTTGGCTGCGATGATCCCACCGGCTTTGCTGAGAGGGTCGGCAAGTTCAGGGCTGTGTGGGCCGATAATTAATGCCAGGTTTGGCATGTGGAGCCAGTGGAACCCTCGTCCAACGCCGATCATCCATTCGTGATGAACGATCTCCAGGGTTCGGTCGCTTTTCCTAGTTTCTTCAATATGGGCGATGTTGCCTCGGACGAGCGGCAAGAGGTCCTCCTGCATCTCTTCGGGCATGTCCGGATACAGCTGGGACAATGTGGCTGGCAATGAAGCGAGACTCTGAGCGGAAATGGTTGAGAGGTCCAACACATCACGATGATGACGCCCGTGAAGAACCAGGGCGTCCTCGTCGGTTTCAAATCCATAGACCAGGGGGTATACCGTGTTGTGTGCCGAGCCGAAGACTTCCTCCATCTGTCGTTGAATCCGAAACGCATGGTCTCTGGCGACATCGGTGTTATAACCCCAGCCCGCACAGCCGCGCTGGGGGTCTCCCTTTGAATAGTGATAATTGATGAGGATAAGTGCCTGGTGGCCATGTCGGACCATATGCTGGACCTGCTCCGTCATGACCTCTCCAAAATGTGGCCAGCCCATGTCGAAGCGACCGCCGATATTGCGGATTGGCTGGATGATCCCAGATGGGGTGTTGGTGGCCACGGAAAGATTAAGGCGCCCATCCATGCACTTGAGCGCGATGATGGAGGTAGGATGTTTCGCGCTGTATCGTTCGCGTGCAATAAAAGATTCTGGACTTTGGTACATCTGGGCATAGTGACGAGCGTGTTCAATCAACCAGTCGATTCTTTGTTGTATAGGCAAGTTGCGAATCGCGATACTGTCGGCGCTGGTTTGAGAAAAAGTCGAGTCACCCATCATGATACGCCTCAAGGATTGAGAGATTGGAGCTGACCGCTACGAGTTGGTTTCCTGACTTGGTTAGTTTGGGAAAGCAAAACAGGTACCTCGTCAAGGTCCTAGCTTCTGTTCGTAGGGTTTCCTGTGATTCGGAGATGAGCGAGGTGTGCGAAATTAGAAAGAATAAATGACAAACACAATAACGCACTAGGTAGTAAGCGCAAGGTACGCGTGACAGGTGTTTTTCGGCATGAACATTTGAATGTGTGCGATTATGAAATGAGCGAGATGTGCGAAACGTAGAGGGCCACC
Source organism: uncultured Nitrospira sp. (assembly GCA_902500705.1). Classification (GTDB taxonomy): domain Bacteria; phylum Nitrospirota; class Nitrospiria; order Nitrospirales; family Nitrospiraceae; genus Nitrospira_D. The sequence goes on along the minus strand of CABVRR010000167.1, from coordinate 511 downwards.
TCAGTTGGCTGGAACTACTCAGGTCGTGGCATCAGTACGTATGAGAATCATGCTGTATGTGTAGATGCGCGCGGCACAGGAAACACCTCTGTGTCTGACGACAACGTGCAATGACGTAGGTTTGAAACGAGCAGAAAATAATTCCAATGTTCCGAATGCTAGCTATGAGTACTACAGTGACGGATGCCTGAGTCACGTCAAAATCTACGCCAAGCTACGAAGGCCTATGAAAAGGTATCATGCTGTCATCGAGCGGCCATATTCACGCATCAAATAATAGCGATATGGTAAGAGTCATCATTCATACATATTGATTGCAATAGATATTCATGACGAGGGGGACTGCAAGTGCTACTTGCAGTCCCCCTCGGTATTTATTGTAGAGTGTCGGCGCTCGGGTGCTGCAGTGATCTGTTTCGTGTTCCTGCCTACTTAGACATGGCAAATAAACAGGGCGATTCAAAAATTGCGATAGCCGGAGCGCTCACGCTCGTGTTGGCGCTCGCCGGTG
>CABVRR010000166.1 GCA_902500705.1 uncultured Nitrospira sp. | reverse complement strand
TTTTCCACCGCCTGCTTCCACACATAGACGCCGAAGTACGCGGCTTCGATCGGATCGTCGGTGACGCGGTTTTCGCCGTCCGGCAGATTATTGCGCTTACAGTACGCCTTGAAGTTCGCCACGAATTTCTTATTTTGGGGCGTGTCCACGCTTTGATAGTAGTTCCACGCCGCGAGGTGGCCCACCAAGGCACTGGTATCCATGCCGCGCAGTTCGTCTTCGGCGACGCTGAAGGCCATGATCGGCGCATCTTCCGCGCGCAGGCCCTGATTGCCGAACTCTTTATAGAACGGCACGTTGCTGTCGCCGTTGATGGTGCTGATCACGGCGGCCCCGCCGCCCGCAGCAAATTTCTTAATCTTGCCGCAGATGGTTTGGTAGTCCTGGTGATGGAACGGCGTGTATTCTTCTTCGATGTTGGCGGCCGGCACTTTCTTCGCCAACAACATGGCGCGCAGGATCTTGTTCGTCGTGCGCGGATACACGTAGTCGGTGCCCAACAGATAGAACTTCTTATAGTTGCCCCCCTCGGGACTCATCAGGTATTCCACCGCCGGGGCCGCCTGTTGGTTGACCGCCGCGCCGGTGTAGAACACGTTACGGGAGCACTCCTCCCCTTCGTATTGCACGGGATAGAACAGCAACCCATTGTTCTTTTCAAACACCGGGAGCACGGATTTCCGGCTGACCGAGGTCCAACAGCCGAAGACCACGGAGACTTTGTCCTCCAGCAGCAGTTGCTTGGCCTTCTCGGCAAACAGATCCCAGTTCGACGCCGGATCGACCACTTTGGCTTCGATCTGCCGCCCCAGGACGCCGCCCGCTTTGTTGATTTCTTCGACGGCCATCAGCACCACGTCGCGCAACGACACTTCGCTGATCGCCATGGTCCCGCTCAACGAATGCAGGATCCCGATCTTGATCGGCGGGCCGCCTGCCGCGTACGACAGGGCATACTGTCCCAGGTTCCCCAACAGCGCCGCCACCCCTACCCCGGCCGCCACGCGCCCGCTCTGTGCTAAAAAGTCTCGCCGCGAGGCCCCCGCCGGCTCACTCGCGTCGACGCGCCCCTGCTCGGTCTCTATCCCCTGTGGCTTGGTCTCGTCTCTCATGGTCGCACTCCTTTGCCTCTGCGTGAGTTGCTCTCGCCCCATTGCTGCTCCTACTCCCCATGAACTTCCCTCAAAAACGATCGGCCGCGAACAGTAGCCTAACTAGATCGGAACCCTTCTTCGATCTGACTGTTGCACGACATGACATCGAGCTGCCAGATCCAAGAACCGGCTCATTCTCCTCCTTTCTTAGGAAAGTCAAGAAGCCAGTGGAAACTACCTGCTGAACTAACCGGAGAGGATAACGAGTGGGTGTTGACGTGTGACGCGCACTGCGCAGAAAACATACGACCAAGGGATCGGATACTCCGTTTGCTCTCATACATAACTATCATTCAGCCCAGTCCCGTAATGCTATCTCAGCCCGTCAGGCGACGGGATTGTATACAAATATGTGTGTTTCGTCAAGAATGCCATTTGTACATCGATACATATGATTCCCGAGCAAACCCAGAAAGGACGCCACTCCGAGCGAAACCGTTATTCACTTCTGTGTCGTCACGCATGCTCCGCCTACGTCGTAAACTCACTTGATACGAACAATGAAGATCATGTTGCTGAACATCGCAGTCGATATCAGCATGCCAGGAACCCCCGTTACCAGAAACTTCGAAACTTTCACACAATCCAACTCGAACGAATGGTGTTGAAGCGGTATTGTCTAGCCTGAAGATTTTCAAGACCATATGCGCTGACACAAACGAACGACGGCCTTTTTGTGTTTGCCGTATGTTCCTGCTACACTGGCCACCACTTATTAAACTTGATCCAGCGACATCGCATCATGAGACTTGGTCAACGCGCTTCGTTCAGATCGGCCCTGAGTCTTTTCATCGTGAGCAGCATCGGCCTCATGGGTATCGGGTGTGCCAGCTCTCATCCCGCCGTACCCATTCACGAAGCAGCCTTCGGCACAGTATTCCTTGAGAATGTCTCCGACACCTCCTTTCAAGCCGCTCATCCCATCAAATTGTCCGAGACGACGGTCGCGGATATTCTGCGGGGAGTGCACACAAAAGAAAGAACCGGGCTCCTATTGCTGTTGGGCAAGGCCCTGAAGTCGACGAACCTGAGCGATATTCGAACCTTCTCTGAGGGTGACATTGAGTTTCTGACTCCGCATATCGTCACCGCCCTCGCTCAAGCGACTCCGAATCAACGCGTGGGATTCCGTGTCTATGCCACACCGGAGATTTCACAGTCTCCCCAGGTCAACCAGAACCGGGAAACCACGTCCGGCTATCTATTTGCGGATGGCCTCTCACTGCATTTCACGTTGGCGCAGTACCGATATCGCCCGGGGAAAAAATCCACCGCCAGTCAAAAAGAGCCTCGCGCGCTTCCCGATTCAGACGGCCTACGTGACCGAGAAGTCACCTTCCTGCCTGAGGCGGCACTACGGCCGGACGTGTACGACCGATCAAGCTGGATTGGAAAATCCGAGGATCGATCGCTGGCCATTGACTATCAACTGCTGGCGAGAGTCCTTACGGCGCCCCCACCGTCTACTCCTGGTACACAGTCGGGTCCTGCGACAGTTTCACAACATCCGCAATCGATTCCTACCCAAGCACCACCGGCTTGGAAAAATGAGGCAGATCTACAAGCCTTCAAAGAAGAGCTCAAGGCTCTCCAACGGAAAGTAGACGAACAGAGTGCTGAGCTTCAGCGACTCAAACGCTCTCCTTCTCCGAATAAACCAACCCCCTAGCTTACTCAGTCGAACGCCATGGACAGCGCGGACGGTAACACCTCATCTTTGTAGATGATGTTGCGTAGGGAAGACTGTTCGTTGATTACTGCGCAGTAGGCAGAGGATCCAACATCTCATCCAGTTGGACAACCGACTCGAGCTCGGTACTGTCTGGCCGGTCCTCAGTCGCCTCAGGTGTCGTGACCGATTCGTCCCTGGACGAAACGGTTTCACCGTCCATCGGAAGAAGTGCTTG
>CABVRR010000165.1 GCA_902500705.1 uncultured Nitrospira sp. | reverse complement strand
GGACATTGCCCTTTCAAGGCAGTAACACGGGTTCAAATCCCGTTGGGGACACCAGACTTCTCAATGTGCACTAAGCCGTTGAGTAATTTACTAAGAACGGCTTCCCCTTCAATCCGGTAAACCTTACACTCGGTTCAGCTTCTTCATCAATAGAGCCTAAAAAGCTCGCATCTTCGTCGAGGTAGTCGTCACTCATTGCGTGCCTCCTCTGTTGTGCGTCGCTTGCTGGCCCTTATCGTGGGCGCAGCACCGGGGCGTCAGATGCGGTGTGAGAAACAGCTGTCGGGGTGATCGGCATGCCCTTGTCCTCCACAGGTCCTCGTGAGGAAGAGAAGTAAGACCCCGAGACCGGTGAGGTGCCGGTCGCAGACGCGAGGGGATCAGCCCCGCGCTCGTGTCTCCACGTCACAAGCAAGGACGTAAGGGCTATCGTACGGTGGGGCCAAGGGGGATGTACACAAAGAACCCTAGCCCAGCCATTCACCATACAGTGGACTAGTTTAAATATTCTATTCCAATTTAGTCCATATAGGTGATAAGTTGCCGATAAACCATGAAACACAAGGTAGACTAATGGGAGATACAGAGAAAGATATAGTCCAAATTGTGCGGTTGGCTCTCACTGGCAAAGAATCTGATTTAAGAGCCTATACTAAACGTACACTCGCCCCCATTTTACGTCGCCGGCCCGACCTCGTTCCTATTGGCAAAGAAGTACTTGCTCTCCTTGAGGCCAGTAGTCCAGTACGCAGCGCCACTGCAAGCGTTATTGATCCGCTTCCAGTAGATCTCGATTCTCGACAAGAACTTATCCGCAGAGAATCTCTTCCCGAACTGCCACCGCAGATTGTTTGGCCTCCTACCGTACTCAAGGGTCTCAAAGAGATCGAAAATGAGAGGGATAAACAGGACCAATTAATCGAGGCAGGATTGTCTCCCTCTCGAACAATTCTATTCGTGGGCCCTCCGGGCGTAGGCAAAACAATGGGTGCGAGGTGGCTTGCCAATCAGCTACACCGACCTCTTCTCACCCTTGATCTTGCAGCTGTTATGAGTAGCTATCTTGGCAAGACAGGTAACAACATTCGAACAGTGCTTGAATTTGCAAAAAAGAGCCCGTCTGTTTTACTGCTCGACGAATTCGACGCGATTGCAAAGCGCCGGGATGATACGGCCGAGGTTGGTGAACTTAAACGCCTTGTGACTGTATTGCTTCAAGCAATCGATGATTGGCCTATAGACGGCGTATTAATCGCAGCCACGAATCATCCTGAATTACTTGATCCCGCAGTATGGAGACGTTTTGATCGCATTATTGAATTTCCTCACCCAACAGACGAGTTGCGTCAGGCTTTTATCGAAGAACTTCTAACTGCATCTGGCAGCGGTAATATCGATATTCATATGGTCCAGATGCTTACCGCAATCACCTCAAAACAAAGCTTTTCGGAGGTGAAACGCGAGGTTGATCACTTACGGCGACACGCTCTTGTCTTCGGAACGGACCTTGAAGAAGCGGTAGCGGAATCCGTTGCTACTCATATCAAGAATGCGACAACACAATCCAAATTGGGCTGGGCAAAGAAACTCGTCGCCTCGGGATACTCTCAGCATAAAATTCATGCAATCACAGGACTTTCCCGTGACACCCTACGAAACCATTTTCCAGATCACTGGGACAAGCGGTCACGCCGACTCTCTAGCATCGAACGGAGGCGCTAATGGCAAGAGAGCACAACTTTCTGCTGGGAAAAGGGGAGTTACTTACCGATCCTGTCAGTGTTTCCAAATCAGGTGGTGAAAAGAACCCACCGTATAAGTTTGCCAAAGCAAAGAAGCGCATTTCAGAAAAACTGAAAAATACGACTGATCGTCTTGCAGCTGTACCTTCTGCCGCTTGTCCTGGCGACGAAGTTGTGGCTTTGATGACTATTCATCCGAGGTATGTTGCAAAATCTGACTTCCCGATTAAGCTGCTAAACACAGTCGGCCTCCGTGCAATTGGTACAAGACCCAAGAAAATTAAGCCAGAATCGTGGGGCATCAAAGAGCACCCGAAGGAAGCCGTTGCTGAACAAATCTTTGTCGCAGGTAAAAAAAGTAGTTTTAATAGCTGGCTTAATCGTCTGCCCTCATGGAACGAGAGAACACCTGGAGCGTTGCTCTTGACTCAGGTTGAGGATCTAGCCCCTTTTGAAGCCAAAGACAAACTTAGGAGCATTCCTAACGACGTAGAGCAAGTCGTGCTTGAAGTAGTACTTCATAACCAAGGGCGATCTCGGATCGTAGATGAGTTCGAGGCATATGCTCAACAAATAGGAGCCAACCCGCTATTGCACAGAATAAAGACGATTGGTGGCCTTACTTTCATTCCTGTACGAGCGCCAAGGGACAAATCACAAAGTATTGCCGACTTTGCATTTGTGCGGGTAGCACGCGGAATGCCTGCAATTCGCCCATTACCAGAAGGGATGACTCGCTCCAGCCAACAATTTGCCGTTGCCTTTCCGGAAGCTGGCCCCCTCACTTCTGACATCCGCGCTGTGATATTTGATGGTGGGCTTCCCGAAAGTGTCGATCTCAAGAGATGGATTACCTACATCGAACCAGTTGGAGTGGGAAATCCAATCCCACGATTCGTTAAGCATGGACTAGGCGTGACCTCGGCCTTATTATTTGGCCCACTAGAAAGCGGGAAACCGCTTCGCCAACCATTCTGCCCCGTCGATCATGTACGGGTGCTTGGAGCGGAACAGGGAGCAGATAGCGATCTTGAGTATGTGAACGTCCTGGATCGCATCCTGAAACACCTCGACCAAAATCCAAAAACATATCAGTTCATCAGCTTAAGCCTTGGCCCTGACTTTTCAGTTGAGGATGATGACGTTAACTTGTGGACCTCTTCGGTGGATCAGCGCTTATCTCATGATCAAGTTCTGGCCGCCATTGCTGCAGGTAACAGCGGAGAGAAAGATGCGAAGCTATTGCTCAATAGAATTCAACCTCCATCAGATGCGGTAAATGCGCTTTCAGTGGGTGCGTGCGATACCACCAAGAAAAAATGGAAGCGTGCTAGTTACAGTTCTGTTGGA
>CABVRR010000164.1 GCA_902500705.1 uncultured Nitrospira sp. | reverse complement strand
CCATCAAGTTTTGGGATCTGTCCACCGGTCGAAACTTCCGAACCCTCAAAGGCCACAGTGGACCAGTCCGCGGATTGGCCTTTTCTCCCGACGGCAAACGCCTCGCCAGCGCTTCCTGGGATCGGACCGTGAAGTTGTGGGAAGGGGGAGCAAAAAAGGAAGAGTAGCAACAACCGGCTAGCTCAGCAGTCCAGAGATATCCGACACTTTCTTAGCTACCGCATACCTCCACTTCCCATAGCAGCCATCCGCATTCACCGCTGCAACCCATCGTTCGGCCACCGCACGTTTCACCTCAGCCAGCGTATCGTAACCTTTGGTTTCCAAGATCAGATAGCTCGCCGCTTTGGTCTTCAGGCGAACGAGAAAATCTAGCACAGAGTGATACTTCTGACCATTCAACAGGGTCATAGTGAGGTTGATTATTCCCACTGTTTTGTGACGAGCCTCAGCTCAGCAGCAGTGCCAACGACACATCTGGCCTCCGTGTCCGGTTTGGCTTTCTGGGCCTGTAAAAATACGTGGCTGGGCGGCGCCCATGTGGCCGCTCCAACTGTTCGCCTTCCACAACACGCCAATGCTCTTTGGGTTCTTCGAAAGGAGAATTGAGAATAGGTTGGGAAACTTCGTAGGCGCTCATAGTCAACGAGAAGCGGACTCTGGCTCAGGCAGCGTATTTGACCACGCTCAGTTCGGCTGCATCGTCCACGACATCAAGCATATGCTCGACTGTCGCCATAACGGCATCCTCAAGAGAATACCCTGTACAGTTTTCACACATCAGAACAGGTAGGTTTTTAATCACAACAATTGATCGGTCGCTATGCTTAAACGGCAAATCGGTCGTCGCCTTTTGCATATGCCCGCCGCAGACTCGACATGTCATGATCTCAGGCAACCCGGCTCTGCGTCAGCAATTCGTCATACAGCGCGTCCGGAGCCAGATCGGCACCGTTCGGCCAACAAATCACACCAAACTCATCAACGCGAACCTGCTTGAAGTACAGGACTTCCTTCAACGGTTCAAACATCGGGCCGTATAATTGATCTTTCAAGCTGACGATCCCGCGAATGCCGTCAGCAAACGTCACGTCCAACCGGTAATCGTCCAACGCGGTCACGCTTGCTACCTTGCTCATGGTCCTACTCCAATGGCGCAACGCGACGCAGCGGCTGGTGCGCCTGAGCCAACCGCCAGTCCTCCAGCAGTTCCTCGCGATGCTCGATCGCCCACTCGACCACAAGTCCCAACGCCCGACGCGGTAAGCGCCCCTCCCGCACTCGAAGCGTCTCAATCTCCATCACGGCACTGTGTTCGCCGTAGTAGGCATGGAAGTGAGCTGGAGCATGGTCCTGATAGTACATACGAATCACGATGCCGAAGAACTCACTGATTGTGGGCATTATATATCCATCCGAGACACCGGCCCAAACAGCTATCAGACTACAAGATCTTCTTCACCACCAGCAATTCGTTACCCCTGTCGTCGAGCACTCTTACGGCGGCACGATAGAGTCCATGACTCATCATGTCCCCCTGCAAAGCCTTTCAGCCGACACAACCTTCCAGCAACCTAAAATGCCACTTTAGCATTCGCTATATTTCCTGGAGTTTCCGAAAGCCTTTTCCACAGGATACTTGACTTCGTTCTTTTCGAGTTTTGAACGAACTGCCGCATTCAAGTCTATGTCAAGATCATGACATAGATAGGAAAGCATAATCGCTACGTCTGCCACTTCATCCTGAACCTGCTGTTTCGACTCACTGGCAAGCAGCGCTGCGACTTCATCATTGGTTTTCCATTGAAAAATCTCGAGCAATTCCGCCGCCTCTACCGAGAGAGAAATTGCCAGGTTTTTTGGCGTGTGAAACTGTTCCCAGTTGCGCTTCTGCCTGAACTGAAGAAGTGCTGTGAGCAAGTCGCTGCTGATCATCAGCCTTCTCTCCTTTCAATTAGCCGAGGTACACGTTTTGATTATGCCACTGGAGAAACTGACCTGAAGGCCGATCGTTCGGATCAGCTGGAGTTACAGCCAACACCTTCCCGTGCAAGGCATAATAGTCTCGCCCGTTCTCATATTCTTCCTTGATCTTTCTACTAACCTCGACGTGCAGGTTTGGAGTAACTGAGATATACCCAAGGTCGAAGAGTTTGTGGAGATCCGACCGCATCAACATGCCGTTTGCTATCAGGTTGGGGCCTGATTTGGAGAATGGCATAATATGTGCCGCCTCTAGTGCTGGCAGGGTTCGCTCTCCTGTAACCGCACAACGCCGAGCATATGCTTCTGTAACTAAAACCCGAAAGGCACCTTGGCCCAACCTTGCCCGTGTCAAGAATTCAGCTCCATACCTTGCCGCTTCTTCAGCTGCCACTGGTGCGTTGTACGTCTTGCCGATTTGTTGCTGGATATGAGTTGTCTGAAGCCGCTCCTGAACCTTGCCCCATAAATCTCGTCCGACTTCTTGTTTAGTGTCATAAGTTTTGCCCTGAACGATGTTTGATGACCAATCGGATGGAGCAGGGATCCAGTCTTTTCTCTCAAAGAAAAACGGGTTTGCCAGAATAGTGCAGCCAATAACAGGGTCATGCTCTCGCAGCTTCTTGGCTCGGAATTTTTCAATTCTCAAACGTAATTCCTCTAGTGAAGCGGCTCCGTTTTTTCTCCAAACGCTTCCCAGGCTAACGAAAGAGGCACGTTAGAATGCTTGATGAAAAAACCTCCCCCCGCAATGAAATTATGGGGGCTATGGAGTTTGAATAAGAATAGGGAGTCGGTCGGCACCGCCTGAAATGAACCCAGTCCACTTGGGCGCCAAAAATTCACCTCATCTGGTGACCGTGCGGACAAGAACTCGAACCATTTGTTGTCTGTTACGCCAATCCAGAACTTCATGATTTCAACACCTGATCCGTAATCGAATGCTGCGGATCACCGAACAGGGCGAACATGTCCTCTTGCTTGTCGGTCTTATGCCCGGCCAGCGTTTCGATGATGGCTTTGGTGGAGAGCCGTTCATGGATGAAGAGCGGCAAGGTCGGCACATCAAATGAGAGCCGCTCGGCCTTGCCAGCCCAATTCAGAAACGGTTTACT
>CABVRR010000163.1 GCA_902500705.1 uncultured Nitrospira sp. | reverse complement strand
CCGATGCTACTGCTGCCGCGAGGCAGTGGGAAAGTAGGACGCTGCCGGGTTACAACGAAGGCCCGCTAGAGTAATCTAGCGGGCCTTTTCTTTTGCCTCACGGCAGCGTCAGGAAAGAAAGTATATTCCGAGGCATCAATCGCGATAAAACGATGAAGAGTCACGGTACGAGCGAGCTTGCTTCATACAGCTATGAGGTTACAAAAAGAAGCCTGCTGGTGAAAGCCAGCAGGCTTTCTTATTTTTGTTCCAGGTAGGTTTATGTTGACTGGCGACGTGATCAGTCATCAGTGCTTACCGATCCAGTCAGGCGCTGAAAGTGCTCGCCGAAAAAACTGGTAGGGCCAAAAACCTGGGAAAGGTCAAGCTCGGCAGACAAAGCCCTGTGCGGTCGCGCGAATTAGATGGGAGGCAGACGAGAAGTGGAGAAGAAGCTGGGTAGCGTCAGTCTCGCTGATTTGATAGCATACTTGAGAAAAAACGTGGCACGCGATCTGTAGACGAAACATTTCGAGTGACTCATGGCTAAAACCTCCTAACATTTTCCCTGTGCTGCTCAGATAAATAATCCCCCCTTGGGATCGCCTACCTACCATTCATCACGGCCCGGTGATGCGCAGCACGTGTTTACCGCGCAGAGGTTTCTCCTCGTAGGCCTGTCGAAAATCCTCCATGGGGAACGCGGTGCCAACGATCGGCTTGAGGATGTCGGCATCGATCAAACGCGCAATCTCGATCAACTGGGCCCTATTGGGTTCAACGATGAAGAAGGCATCTCGTACTCGCGGCTCAGTCATTTGTTCGGCATCAGCCGCAATAGTCACGAGCTTGCCGGTCTTTTTCAAGGTTTCCCACGAGCGATTTCTAGTCTCTCCTCCGACAGTATCAAGCACCACGTCGATGTCTTGGACAATAGTTTCAAACGGTGTCGTCCGATAATCAATGACTTGATCGGCCCCGAGGGCCAAGACAAAGTCGGCATTTGTCTTGGAGGCGGTCGCAATCACCTGCGCCTTCTTATACCGGGCCATCTGCACAGCAAAGCCGCCTACCCCACCGCCTGCACCATGGATGAGCACTCGTTGTCCTGACGAAAGCTGTGCCCGATCAATGAGGGCCTGCCAAGCAGTGAGGGCCGAGATCGGGACGACAGCGGACTGCACATGATCCAGTGAGGCAGGTTTCGGCGCGATATTGGCAGGAATCGTCAGGCAATAGTCCGCCTGGGCACCATCGATAAACCAATCGCTCAAGCCATACACTGACTCCCCAACCTGAACGCCCACACAATTTCCCCCGATTGCGTCAACGACACCGGAGAATTCATGGCCAAGAATAATGGGAAACGGCCGACTGCCACCATTATGCGTATGGGAGGTGGGATACCAGGAAAATTCTGTGGGCGTGATTGCCGTCGCATAGACCCGAACGCGCACTTGATTGTCTGTCGGAATGGGCTTCGGCGCATCCTCGCACAGAAGCGCTTCCGACCCACCAGCCTGATGCAACCGTATCGCTCTCATTGGACAACCTCAATTATATTAACAGTCACTCAGCAAGACCTATTGAATAGAATCGTATGCAATACGCTCATTCAAATCAAGATTGAGACCAAGCGAGATTTCATGCGTGAGCCATAAGGGAAAATTGTCTATCACTGCTCCGATTCGATCTACCGTACACTCCCGCCCCTCGGATCAGGAGGCAGACAAAGTCCCGTACACACAGACAGCGATCAAGAAAGACAGATTGAGATTCTCAGCTGATAGCTTTGCGACGAACCTGATTCTCAAGAGGTCCAAGCTTATGCCACGAAGCAGGGAAAGCAGGCAGCAGAGCCAGGTCAGCTATGGGTGAAGATTTGTTGTCTGGCAGAGTAGGCGCGGATGGAGAGAGAAGGAGCTACGCGCGAAGAGATTCAAGGCGATCCATGTGGGTCTTGAGGGTTAAAATATCGGTTTCGAGTGTGTGAGTCCGCTGATCGAGTTGTGAAAATGAAAGCCGCATGAGGGCGCGCATTTTCTTGAATTCATCTCTGAATTCTTCACGGAGACTCTAGATCTCGCGTCGAACCCCTGAGTGGCCTCCTGCGATTTGACGGATGTCGCTCCGGAGGGCTTCTGCGACTACTTCGAAGTGTCGCTTGATCTCTTCAACCTGTGCATCCTTTATGTGGTGTTGTGTAACCCGATCGAGGAGAAAATACAATGCGACCCATCAAGTGCGGAAGGTCTGAGATGAAGATGGTGTTTGAAATCATGTGGGTTTCGATTGATCAGAGATCAATGGAGGGCAGTTTCGTTTTGAAACTCATTGAGGGGCAGGCTGAAGGGGATACTCGTCATCAGTCAGACATGTCGGCCGAATCAACAACCTTGCCCGACACCAATGTGTGGGGTAAGCCGTCGAGGTCAGATTCTGGCACAATGCGATCGTGCGCAATGCCTCACGCCGCCATCGCTTTTCGCTGAAGCTGCCCTTTCGCCGCTGCTACGACGTTGTCCGTCGTGAATCCAAATTTCTTTTGGAGTTCTTTCAGGGGAGCAGAGGCACCAAACGTTTTCATGCCGATGATCTCGCCGGTCAGCCCCGCATACCTGGCCCATCCAAACGTGGAGGCCTGTTCCACGCAGACTCTTGCTATGACGGTGGGTGGAATCACGTTGTCGCGATAGGCCTGCGGTTGATGTTCGAATAGTTCCCAGGAAGGCATGCTCACCACGCGGGCCTTGATCCCTTCTGCCTTCAATCTCTCGAATGCCTCCAGGCAAAGCGACACTTCACTGCCGCTGGCGAGGAGCAGCACGTCCGGTTTCCCGCCAGGCACGTCGGCCAACACATAGGCACCCTTCGCCACGCCGGATGCGGCAGCATAGGTGGAGCGGTCGATGGTCGGAAGGGCCTGTCTGGTCAGAATCAAGGCGACCGGTTCATGTCTCAACTGCATGATGACGCGCCAGGCTTCCAAGACCTCGTTCGCATCGGCAGGACGCAGGACGATGAGGTTGGGAACGGCTCGCAATGAAGCGAGTTGCTCGATCGGCTGGTGCGTGGGGCCATCCTCGCCGACCCCGATCGAATCATGCGTGAAAATGTGGATGACGGGGATTTCCATCAGCGCGCTCA
>CABVRR010000162.1 GCA_902500705.1 uncultured Nitrospira sp. | reverse complement strand
TCAATAGGACGCGCCACCGATTCCGCCACCACTTCCGCGCTGGCACCTGGATAGTCCGCTTCGATTTGGACCATCGGAGGCGTGATTTCTGGAAATTGAGCGATGGGCAAGTTCACCATCGCCACGACGCCCACAACGACGACAACGATAGAGAGGACCGACGCAAAGATCGGGCGATCGATGAAAAAGCTGAGGTTCATTTTGTCGTGTCCTCGCCGTTGGCGCCGGATGGCGAGGACGGCGTCTCACGCGGCACAGCGGCCACGACGGTCGGCTTAACCTGCACGCCGGGTGCAACCCGCTGGAATCCATCCACGACCACACGCTCCCCCGCGCGGAGCCCATCTTCGATGAGCCATTGATCCCCGAACCAATCCGTCGCTTTCACATCCCGAATTTCCACGTGATCGCTCGGATTGACGACAAAAACAACCGCACCTTTCGGTCCCTGTTGGACCGCTCGCTGCGGGATGAGGATGGCATTTGGTTTCGACACGCCATGAAACCGTACGGTGACGAATTGCCCGGGCAGCAACACCCGATCAGGGTTTGGAAACACCACCCGCGCTTGCCTGGATCCCGTCTCGGCCCGCAACCCGATGTCCGCAAAATCCAAGACGCCGTCATGAGGATAGGTCGTCCTATCCACGAAAATAATCGTGCCGGTCAACCTGTAGATTCCGGGATGCTGAATCCGTTTGGAGAGCGTATCTCGTCTGCGTTTCAGGAGGAAACTTTCCGGCGCGCTAACAATGACATACATAGGATCGACTTGATGAATGACCGTCAACAGGTCCGTTTGGGCGGTCACCAAGCGGCCTTGGTAATATCGTGTCCGCTCGATCAACCCATCGACCGGCGCGACGATCATGGTGTTATCGAGATCGAACTTGGCTTTGACCAAATCTCCCTTTGCGGTTTCCAACGCGGCCTTGGCGGCGAGGTCTTCCGCAACCGCATCATCCACATCTTTCTGGCTGACGGCATCTTCGACGAGCAACGGCTTCACACGCGCTAGATTCTGCTTAGCTTGGACCAGTCGAGCCTCGGCTTGTGCCGCCCGTCCCTTCGCGCTTTCATATGCCGCCTTGAAGGGCACAGGATCGATCTCATACAGACGATCGCCTTGCTTGACGTCGCGCCCCTCGGAAAAGAATCGATGTTTGATGATCCCGGTGACTTGCGGACGAATCTCAACGACGCTCGAAGCCTCAGCCTCTCCGATAAATTCCGGCTCATCGGGAATCGTCTGCGCGGTCACTTCAGCGACCTGCACCTCGGGAATCGGAGGAGGAGCGGATGGTCCGACCTCGCCTTTGCACCCAAACCAGCCGAACAGGCTACCCGCCAAAAGCATGATGTGTACGTATCTCATCAGACAATCCCTCAACTCAACAATCGGGACCAAACCCAAAAGGGATCTTAGGCATCGCGGCCTTCTGCGTCAAGCGAGCGCCATCGCGAACGATCTTCTTCATCAGATTTTCCCTTTTGTGTTTTTATGTGGAGAGCGTTCACGAACTATGCGCTGCCCCGATATGCCTTACGTCTGGCGGTTCACCCACTCTTCAAACCGTGTCGTGCCCGTGCGATGTTCACCGACAGGAACCAAGGATCGCTCATTCAGCCTTCCGCCGAAATAGAGTGCCTCGGAATCCGTGACGATGCGGCCGGGACTCTGCTGGATCGTGAGCAGACGTTGTGCAACTTCATGGAGACGGAATACTTCAGGCCCGGCCAAATCGACAATGTCATTGGTAGGCGTGCTCACCACCATGTCGGCCAAGACCGCAACAACATTATCAAGCGCAATCGGCTGAAACAGAACCGGGGCAAGCCGAACGGTCTTGTTGACCGTGCTGACGTCGACGATGGTGTTGATGAATTCAAAAAACTGGGTGGCACGAAGGATCGTGTACGGCACCCGGCCGGCTTGGATGAGTCGCTCTTGAGCCACCTTCGCGCGCATGTAACCGTTGTCCGTCATGCGATCGGCACCGACGACCGACAGCACAATGTGATGCTGAACTCCCGCGTCCGATTCAGCCGACAGGAGATTCCTGGTCGACGTGTCAAAAAACTTCATGGCGGCGGCGGCCTCGAAGGACGGCGGATTGGTCACCTCGACGACCACGTGCGCGTCCGCCAACACATCCGCCAGCCCTTCCCCAGTGAACGCATCCATACCGGTCGCCCGCGATGCCGAGACGGCGTGATGTCCCTGCTCATTGAGCTTCGGAACAAGTTTGGACCCGACGACTCCACGACCGCCGACTACGACTATGTTCATGGATGCGCTTCGCTTCTGGTCGTGAGCGCGCTCGATTCGTCGCGCATCGCTATTTCTCCGGCACCAAGAGAGGGGCATCCTTCTGCTTCACGAAGAACACCAAAAACTTCGCAGGCTTTGTCTTGCTCGCGTTCCGTCCCCCCACGTGCACATCGTTCGGACTCTCGTAGAAGGTCTGCCCCGCGGTCAACGTCACCGGCGGACGCCCGTCCACCTGCATGATGATCGACCCCTCCAGCACGTAGACGAAGACCTCCGCATTATGGCGGTGCGCCGGATCACTGGCTCCGGGCGCATACTCAACCGTAATCATCACGGCTTCCTTGCCTGGCATATCTGCAAGATCTTGTGATGTCAGCGGCGTCACCTTCGTGTGTTGGGCAAACAGCGGCGTGCACAGAAGAAACCACAGGCTCGCGGACAACAGCATCTTTTTCATCATTCGTATCCTTTCCACGCGTAACGTGATTCGAACCAACTTCAGACTTTGCGATGAAACCGGTCAACGCACGACGCACAGGGGACAGATCGAACAGTCGACCAGGGGAGCCATCTCCCGATGCATCTTAATTCTCCGCACGATCACCCTCTATCCGTTGAAAGGCTGAGAGAAATACCTCAGGCGGTTGCGCTCCAGAGATGGCATGCTTCCCATCCAAGATGAAGTGGGGCACGGATTGAATCCCCATCCGTTGACCGATCTCCTCTTCCGCTTTCACTTCGATACCCCCTGCCTCGCTCAGGAGAAAAGATTCAGTCTCGTTCGGCTCCAAGCCCGTCAGGCCCGCCACGCGAATGAGCGTCGCGAGATCCTCGATGTTCAGGCCTTCTTCGAAATACCCCCTGAACAACAACTCTACCAGCGCATCCTGACAGCCCTGCTTCCCCGCATACCAAATAAGTCGATGGGCCAAGAAGGTATTGGGCGTGCGCGCGACCTTGGCGAAAGTAAATGCAATACCTTCTGCTTCGCCGGCCGACAGCAGGTGCGCTTCCATCGTTCCGAACACGTCGAGACTACCGAATTTAGCCTTGAGGTACAGCGTCCGGTCCATGCCGCCTTTCGGCATCGTCGGGTTTAATTGAAACGGCCGCCAGACGACCTGCGCCTGCCTCTCTGCGCTCACATGCCGCAACGCCCGCTCAAGCCGCCGCTTGCCCACATAGCACCAGGGACAGATGACATCCGAGTACACAT
>CABVRR010000161.1 GCA_902500705.1 uncultured Nitrospira sp. | reverse complement strand
CCGCAATTCATGCATTTCCATGCATAAAAGACGAGAAAAAAATCCGAGAACCGCTCTAGCATCATCAGCCCTTTGCATTTTGGACATCCCATCGATTCCTCCTAGGGTGGCGACGTTCACAACTGGTGACATAGATACGCAAAAGCTGCGCCAGATTGTGGCGCGTCATAATTTCAATGACTTAGAAATTATGTAGTTAAACTTAAGTATATTAACTCCGTAAAATTGACAGTAGGAGGAAGCTCGGCTCGTCAATATTTTGTCAGTTTCAGTGAAGAAAAAGAGTGGAGACTTTGTTGAAGCTTGTTTTAGGAACGAGACATCGGTGTCAGGAAACGACTTCCGATACTTCAAGAAGGGGAGATGATTATCTTAGGAGACTAACTCGAGCGCCTCACTTGTTCGCACTCAAGTTTCGAAGAGACATAGGCACCACAGACTGTGGTGCCTATTGGAGATGTGAGTAATCCAGTCGTTCCTTATGCAGGTGTACATGTGTCAATGCTCATGTCTGTCACCATCACTTTCCGATTCACGATCCTATCGTATCTCCTGGCCCTTATCGGCTTGACCAGGATTGGATCGGCACGGTGGACACAGCATTTTGCGGTGAACCCTCGATCACGCGATCGCTATAGGCGAGATAAATATAGGTCTGACGTTTTTTGTCGAAAAAGCGGACTACTTGGAGGCTTTTAAAAATCAGGGATCGACTCTCGCTGAAGACTTTTTCCCCTTCTTTCATCTCCCCCACCAGGCGAATAGGCCCGACTTGACGACAGGCGAGTGAAGCATCGGAGGTTTCCTCTGCCAATCCGACCATCCCTTTGAATCCGCCCTTTTTGGATCGACTCAGATAGCAGGTGATCCCTTCAATTTTGGGGTCGTCAAATGCTTCAACCACAATTTTATGATCCGGCCCCAACCATTTAAATTCGGTGTCGACACTCCCGACTTCTTCGGCATAACCGGTCGACACGATCGTGACGCAGCAGAATACCGTGAGTATCCCTATGATCGCCTTCATCTCGTTCTTCTCCCTGTCATGGTTGATCAAGCATCTACGTAACGTATAACCGGGCGAGGCTCGAACGCAAGGGCTGCTGGCTGAGGCCGTGACAGGATTTCCTCGGCTCTCCGCTCGGGTGCGACGCCAGATCAGGAATGTCGGCCTGCTTAGATCATCTAGGAATAACTACGTGCATCGACTATAATACCGTTGCTTGGTCTAGCAGGCGAGCCGGACTGCTCATGACGCGACACATTGCCTGTAGTGCCAAACTCAAACCACTCTTACTCTAAAAGGATCGCATGATGGACATGAATTTCTCCTACATCAGTACCTTTCTTGCGACACAGGTCATTCCGTTCACCTGGACGTTGCTGGGCGCGACCGCAATTTGGATCATCGGCGGATGGACGATTAAGATCATTCGCGCGGCCAGCTCAAAGGCCATGGTGGCTCGAGGCATGGACCACACGCTGGTGGGGTATGTCGACACCACGGTCGGGGTACTCCTGAAGATCCTGCTGTTGGTGGCCGTGCTGGGCACCTTAGGGGTGGCGACGACATCCTTTGCCGCGATCATCGCCGCGGCCGGAGTGGCCATTGGGATGGCGTGGTCCGGTCTGCTCGCGAACTTTGCGGCAGGAGTATTTTTGATCGTGTTACGGCCGTTCCGTGTCGGAGATATGATTACGGCTGGCGGTTCTACTGGGGTCGTCCAAGAGATCGGGGTTTTTGCCACGACGCTGCACACTGCGGATAATTTGCGCGTGGTGGTCGGTAACAACAAGATTTTTTCGGACAATATCGTAAACTACTCCATCAACGCCTTTCGCGGAGTCGACCTGCGTGCGCAGCTTGCCCATGGGGTCGATGTCCAGGATGCCATGGCGCGGCTGAAGCAGGCGGTGACCCGCATTCCAAATGTCGTGACGGAACGGCCTCCTGTCGTAGAGATTTTTGAATTCAACGCCTATGGGACGCTGCTGGTGGTCCGTCCGTTTTGCCATAATCAGCACTATTGGCAGGTGTATTTCGATACGAACCGAACGATTCAAGGCGTGGTAGCCGAGGCAGGGTATCCCGTGCCTGAAACTCGCCAGCTGATTCGGAGACTGTAGGTATCGAGCGCATTTCTCGTGGCCAGACCAAGCGCAGACGTTATTGAGATTGCGTTGGATTCCGCGAGATCCGAGTACTATTTCAATGTTTTCCGACGGACATGGCAGCGCAGGTCGGCTGGGGAGAACTCTAGTCGGAGAGCCGGGCGTCTGCTGGGGGGATTGCAAAACCTCGCTTCTCCGGAGGTTCTGGCTCACTGAACCCTTTGGGTCGCTTGCTGCCAGTCAGAAGGGTTTTGGTCTGTACCCATGATCGTGGCCTGATTCGTCCTCATGCCGGCTTCTCTCGCGCAGTTCCCTTTCGGCCTCCACACGGCGCCTCTCTGCCACGATCATTCGGTCGAGTTCTGCAATGTGCTGCTCGGCGAATGATATGACCGCTGGTCGTTCGTCTGTCAGCCATCGAGTCAATGACTCCTTCTTAACCCGCCAGGCTTCCGCCAATCCGAACTCACCGGAGACTACACCGGTGCTATTGATGTTCGTCCGTACGCCGCTCATTTTGCGATCGTCATGTGAAAATCGCGACACAATCTCTTTCAAGACGCTGTCGGTGGATGTCGAACCAAGATAGTTTTGGAGCGTCGCTAAGGAGAAATCTGCCTCCGTATTGCCGCCGGCTTTCACCGATTCGGCGAGCGCGGCAGCGAACTCGGGTGTACAGGTAGGAAACGCTCTGCCGAGCAGGCTTCCTCCGCGAAAACGGAATTCTGCCCGGTCTTGTGCGAACCAGCCCAGGCCCTTGCTGACGGCGAGTGCAGGATCTTTCGATAACGCCGCTTCGAGTCCTTGAAACTCAAACGGCATCATCTCGACCGGATCTTCGCTGCCGTCCTCTGACTTGCTTGCGAGCCGAGTTGCCATCACGTCGTCCAGTCGCTGCTGTTCAGCCTCTCTGATTCGAACAAAGGCCAGCCCGGCACTTTGGTCGTTCTCCCACTGCACATCGGCACCATCGATCGTCAGCGCCCACTCCAAGCCTGGCACCGCAATGCGTAGTTCCAACGAGAGGCCGGGCAACATGAGCAGCGAGCTTTCCAGACGACATCCGTTCCGTGAGAGATCGAGAATCATGCCTGTCCCTTCGGACTCTACGGAGCCCGACACTAAGGCGTGAAACCGCACCGCAACTCGGGGTTCAGTTCGTTGTTCCTCTAGGTTCAGATTCATGACTGATCGATGCTCCTGTTTCCCATTAATGGGCCCCATCGCTTCCCTCTCACAAAGCAACAAGGGAGAGGATATATGTTCCTGTACTCTTATCCCGATTGATTCAGTGTGCGTGGTTCGTCTAGGGAGACATTATCTCGCGTAGGAGTGTCGACCGGCAACAGTCATTCGAGCGGAATAAAAGGAGGCGAGAATCTGTCTTTAAGACACAAAGTGGAAATAGTCTGAGGCTTTCTTAAGCTATGGAAGTCATGCAACACGACGGTTCAGGACGTGGTAGGCGAGGTCGCCGGCAGCTAATCG
>CABVRR010000160.1 GCA_902500705.1 uncultured Nitrospira sp. | reverse complement strand
CCAGCCACTTGACACTCCTGGCGGGCTACGTCCACTTCTTTTCCGGGACCTTCTTCCGCGAGACACCCCCGGACAAAGACGTCGATTACTTCACCACCTGGATGACGTACATGTTCTAGAACCTGTGCACGTGATGCCCTGACAGGATGCTCATGTGGTGAACATCCTGCGCTCTCGCTCGACCGGATAGTTTTCCACAAACCCGCGAATGTTGTGCCGATGAAGAATCGGCACGAGACCGCATGTCGGCGCCGTATATGGCGTCGACCGCTCGCGAGGTGCGAATGGTTCTTCCAAGGAGTCCTCTCCTTTCTCGCTCGTCTCAGTCACATTGTGCTTTCTCATCATGTAGTTAGTTGAGCGATGGAGAGGTTCACTCAGTTGCGTGTGAATGGTTGGCAATCAAATTGCTCTATAAGTTTGTCATGATTATTCACCGTGTCGGGACCGTTGATCCTGATGCCCAGTATTTAACGTTTAAGGTCTAGGAGGCCTATCCATGAGTCAAGCAAAAGCCCCACAGATTCCAGGAATGATTGATCCGAACGATGCAGTCATGTTGCTGATCGATCACCAAAGTGGTCTCTTTCAAACGGTCAAGGATCTTCAGGTGCCTGATCTTCGCGCGAACGTCGTCACGCTGGCCAAGGTTGCGACGTTGGCCAAGATCCCTGTGATCACCACCGCGTCGGTGCCGCAAGGACCGAACGGACCGCTGATTCCTGAGATTCATAAGTTCGCGCCGCATGCGCAATATATCGCAAGGCGCGGGCAGATCAATGCCTGGGATAATCCTGATTTCGTCGCGGCCGTTGAAGCGACCGGTCGCAAGACCTTGATCATCGCCGGCACGATTACCAGCGTGTGCCTGGCGTTTCCCAGCATCTGTGCCGTCCATGCCGGCTACAAGGTCTTTGCCGTCGTCGACGCCAGCGGGACCTATTCCAAGATGGCGCAGGAAATCACGTTAGCCCGCATCGTTCAGGCCGGCGTGGTGCCCGTCGACACCGCAGCCGTGTGCTCCGAGCTGCAAAAAACCTGGAGCCGTCCCGATGCCTCTGCCTGGGCAGAAGCCTACAGCGCGGTCTTCCCTCCCTATCAGCTGTTGATCGAAAGCTATGGGAAGGCACAGGAAGTTGCCATCAACCACGAAGTCCTAGATTCAAAGCGGTAAGTGTAGAGGGATCTATTTTCCGCAGCACATCAACCCATTAACTCATTCAGAAGGAGCGTACGTCATGGCGAGTGAACCGATTCGTGATCAAGTTGGAGACCAGTTGCTGACGCCGAAAAATTCGGCGCTCATTATCATCGATTACCAGCCGGTGCAGGTCAATTCCATCGCGTCCATGGACCGGCAGCTGCTGATTAATAACATCGTCGGAGTCGCGAAGATTGGTCTGGCCTATGGCTTGCCGATCATCCATTCAACTGTGAATGTGAAGACCGGCCTGAACAAGCCTCCCATTCCTCAGCTCCGCAAGGTGCTCAAGGATCTTCCGACCTATGATCGTACGTCGATCAATTCCTGGGAAGATGTGGAGTTTGTTAAAGCGGTCAAAGCGACTGGTCGTAAGAAATTGATCATGACCGCGTTGTGGACCGAAGCGTGCCTGACCTTCCCTGCATTAGATGCGTTGCATGAGGACTACGATGTCTATCTCGTGGTGGATGCGGTGGGAGGCACCTCGGTGTCTGCGCATGAGGCGGCGTTGCGGCGGATGGAACAGGCAGGTGCCAAGCCGATCACCTGGGTGCAGTTGTTGTGCGAATTACAACGGGACTGGCAGCGCAAGGAGACCGTGCCGGCCTTCATGGATCTCTTTATTCAGACCGGCGGTACCGCCGGCATTCAGTTCTCGTATGATCGCGAAAGCGATAGCGATGAAGGCGGCGTCATTGGCGTGACGAAGGAATCCATTCAGAAAGCGCGCGCCAAGTAGTTTCTTCTTCGGATCCTGTGTGTTGCAGGTGCAATACACAGGATTCGAAGCAAGCACATCGTGCTGATCGCGGTCGCGGTATGGAGCGCGTCAGCAACTCTCCATGTGAAGAAGAGGGGTATGGCACTAAAGAACCTTCTCAGCGTTCACCAAACCGAGCAGCGTCATTGGGTCGGCGACGGCTTCCCGGTACGGACCATCTTCTCAGACGACAACATGGGGAATCGACTCGATCCGTTTCTCTTGATGGATTATGCCGGTCCCATGGAGTTCCCGCCGTCAGACCGACAGCCAGGAGTCGGTGAGCATCCGCATCGAGGGTTTGAGACCGTAACCATCGTGTATCGAGGCCGGTTGGTCCACAGGGATTCAGCGGGCAACCACGGTCAGATCGGTCCCGGTGACGTGCAATGGATGACGGCGGCTTCAGGAGTCGTGCATGAAGAAAAGCATGACTCCGAGTTTGCACAGCAGGGAGGCCTGCTGGAAATGATTCAATTGTGGGTGAACCTTCCTGCCGCGTCAAAAATGACGTCTCCTCGCTATCAAACAATATTACATGCGCACATTCCAGTGGCGTATCTCGCCGACGGAGCCGGTTCTGTACGGATCATCGCCGGAGAGTTCCATGGCGTCAAAGGGCCGGCAAAGACCTTCACGCCCATTCATCTGTACGATCTAGACCTGCATGCGAATCATCATGTGGAGATCCGTTTGCCGCTTGATTATCACACCGGACTTTTTGTCCGGAGAGGATCGGCGATAGTGAACCAATCTCAACTCGTTAGTGAAGCGGGGTTCGCGTTGTACGGGACGACCGGCGAGCACATCAGTATTGATGTCAAAGAGGATACCGCGCTTCTGGTTCTGAGCGGCGAACCGATCAATGAGCCGACGGCCTGGGCCGGTCCCTTTGTGATGAATACCGAAGAGGAACTCTCACAGGCTGAAGCCGATTACCGCGCAGGTCGAATGGGACGCCTCCACTGAATTGATCGTCAGGCAATCGATTCAGTGACTTTGCCATCGCAGAAGAGACAGACGGCAGTGAGTTGACTATCACGTGACACGGGGCTCGTGGGACGAGCTTCACGAGAGGAGAACGATTGATGATCATTCGTAAGCTGCATATATGGGTTTTGGGAGTGGTAGGTGCCTTCGTCTTGACCTCCGGCGTTGCGGGGGCCGAGATGAAACGGTACGAGATCGACGCGGAACATACGGCAGTCGGGTTCAGCATTCCTCATATGACTGTCTCGAATGTCCGCGGCCAATTCACTGATGTGTCGGGATTCGTCGAGTTGGATCCTGACAGCAAAAACGTGAAGACCATTGAAGCGACGATCAAGGCCGCCACGATCAATACCCTGCATGAGAAACGCGATAGTCATTTGCGCAGCTCGGATTTTCTCGATGTGGGAAAATATCCGACAATGACCTACAAGCTGAAGAGTTATCACAAGACGGGTGATACCTTTACCGCAATGGGTGACTTCACCCTCCATGGAGTGACGAAAGAAGTCACGCTGGTCGGGCGGTTTATCGGCGTGACTAAAGATCCGGGAGGAAACAGTCGAGCGGGGTTTACGGCGACCGGTCGAATCAATCGTCAAGAGTTCGGCATCCAATTCAACAAAACCTTGGATAACGGTGGAATGATCGTCGGCGATGAGGTGA
>CABVRR010000159.1 GCA_902500705.1 uncultured Nitrospira sp. | reverse complement strand
CTTCGCCAAAATCCTGTTCCCCCCAAATAGCCGACTCGTGGGTGTAGTGTTTGAACTCCAGCAGGTTGTGGGAGGGGTCTTCCAGAAAGACGGTGCGGTGTTCGATGCGCGTGCCAGGAAACCGCACGCGGGGTTGTTGATAGAAAGGCAGCCCCTTAGCTTTGGCCCGATCAACCAACGCCTGCCAGTCTTCTTGCGATAGAAAAGTCAGACCGAAATGGCGCGGATAGATCCCCTTTTGCGGCGGCCCTTGATCGGTGGTGAGATGCCCAACCAGTTGATGACCTGCCAGTCCAAGCGTGACGGCATGTTTCGATCGCCGCCCGACCGTACAGCCGAGGCCATCGACGTAGAATCGCAGCGTGGCTTCAACGTCATGAATCGGAAAGGCGAGATGAAATATAGATCTGTTCATCTGTGCGCTATTTCTCACCGACGAGCAGTCACTGGCTTTTTGCCTTTTTGTTATAGAAACCAATGCCAAACATCTCCAGTTTGCCAAAGCCCGATGGACAAGCTATGGCATAAGCGCCAGTCTCAATATCAGGCTTAAGTAAATCTAGCTTCTCTTTCAATATTTCCCGATTTACCCTTTCCGCTTTTATCTGTTTAGCGATCCAAGAATATAATGGATCATTTGTTTCAGATGGAGTTACAAAAAGCCAAAATGAGAGCGCTAACACAGGGCAATTATATTTCGTGTCCTGCAGAATATTCTGGAGATCTTTTCTAGTATCAGCAATGCTGCTTGCAGTAGCCCAATTCCCACACCACTTTAGTTCAATTCCTGCAGAGATAGTCTGCTGATATAACGGTAGTTCAGGCTTGGGGAAAGGCCGTTGATAGATGACAATGTCGATACGGTCCCTCTCGCAACCAACCGAGCAAGCATTTTGATAGCGGCTTTCCAAAACTGACTCTAACTTATATGCCCACTCAAACTGGAACCATCTCTCACATGAGTGCCCATTTTGAAGCCACCACAAAAGCCGTTTCGCCACTTCAGGATCGTCTGCAAACTTCTTAGTCGTTTCATCAATGATTTCAGGATTTATCGGGTTCATAAACCTCCTGAGTGAATTAAAAAACAGCCTACCACATCAACTACGCATCATAGGACACAGACATACTGATCGAGATCCTATTGTCCATAACAGTTAGCAATTATCAATGGAAGTCACAGCTACCTTAGAGATGTATCGCATTACCCGTTGTTTTTTCGATTCCCGTTGTCCGACGCGCAAAATCCTACACGCTCTCGTTCGTTCATCGATTCCCCTGGCTTCGAGGCTGATTTACGCTGCACGTGGAGTGTTTCCAGGCTCTTGAGCAAATGATTGTTGTTGGGCGGCTGGTCGTCATGTGCGCATTCGAGCAGCGCGTTGACCACGATTTCCTGGACATAGGCCATTGAGAGCCCTTCGGACCGTCTGGCTACCTCTTCCAGCGCCGATTCGGAGAAGAATGTTCCTCCTTTTCTGCGGAGAAGTTCAAGACGCTGTTCATACTTAGGCAGGTCAAACCTCCAGGCTCGGTCGAAACGGCTCGGGCTGTGAATCAGCGCTGGATCCAGCTTGTCCGGCTCGTTGCATGTGGCGATCACCAGCACCCCGTTCAATACTTTAAGTCCATCCAAGAGGTTCAAGAAGTGGGAGATCGAGACACCTTTGGCATTCACGATCCGGTCGAGATCCTCCAGCAACACAACCGCCGGCGTACATCCCTCGGCGAGGTCCAAGGCATTACGGAGCATGCCGTCGTCCACATCAGCCGTCCCCAGCACGGAAATGAATTTCGCAGGCGTGTTGGACGCCAACGTCTTGAGCATCAGCGTTTTCCCACAACCTGGCGGCCCGGCGAACAGAAATCCTCGACGGTGAGGGATACCCAGAGAGGCATACCGTTCCGGGCTCGCAAAGAACCCCTCGACGTTGCTCCGAATATCTCGCGCCATCTGGGCGGGTAGCACCAGATCATCCCATGAACTTGCGGTTACCGGAATGTTCTCGCCATTGACGACATAGATCTCCTTCCTCTTTTCTTTGAGTCTGGCTTTGCCGTACCGCTCTAGGACGAGAAGAAGGTCTCGAAAGGCAGCAAGGGACGTCGTTGCAACGAAATAGATTCCGAAGCAGCCCTTACCCAACATAAGCGAGAACATGTGACAGTGGATGTCATGGCCGTTCCAGATCAATTCAATGGTCCCTCGCCAGCCATAGGCATTCGCTTCTTCTGAAACCCCATTCAGGGTACCTGCTTCGGACGCAGCGCAGATGGGCATCGCATTTCGAAACGCTCCCGCCCCAACGAGCGGGAGAGCCGTGCGACGTGTGATGGCCGTCGGGTGCCACTCTCGGAGGCACTCTAAGAGGTAGTTCAGTGACAGCTCTTCAGCCGAGTCGCCGCCGAATTCATGGACGACCCAGCCTGCCTCGCGCGGGTGCGCGGCAAGAAACCGGTTGCTCTGTCTCTGGAGATATAGGGACTCACTCATGTCTTCCCTCCTTCTTGATGTGCGAAGGCAACCCTAGCACGGAGGTGCGACAGAATAGGTCTCTGGCGGTTGGAGACTGCTAGCGAGAGGATGGATACGATTTAGCGGCGGCGGTTAGTTGACTGGCCACGTGATCAATCAGCGTTTGTGGACCAAGCACCTTTGCTCCAGGTCCGAAGGACAGCACCCAGGCGGTCAGTTCGTCGAGACCTCCGCACCGCATGGTCAGAATGACAGACCCGTCCTTCTGAGGCTGAAGCTTCTGCGTCGGATGCCATTTTCTTTCTTTGACGTAATAGGCCCACTCGGGCGAGATTCGAATCTTCACTTCCTGGGGAGGGTCATCAATCAGACCGAACCCCCGTTCGAACCTTTCCGCGAGGGAAAATGATCGTGGAATGTCAAACAGCTCCTCTGTCACCTCTATGCCTTCGATTCGTTCCACGGCGAAGATTCTGATTGCGTCGGCCTCATGCGAATACCCGACCACGTACAAGCCATGCTGATAGAGAACCAACCCGTAGAGATCGACACGATAGTCAGTCGGCTGCTCTGCTCCCGGCTTGCGATAACCAAGGAGTACCGTTGTCCGTTTGTGAAGTAAGGCCTTGCGCAAAACGTCGAGAACGGTTTTCTTCTGCGCATAGGCACGAACCGGCCTTTGAAGTGGCACAAAGGCTGTGACAATCCGTTCGATGTGGTTCTTGACCCTGTCCGGAAGTCCCGCTTCTACCTTGCGAAGAACGCTTTCCAGGTCATCCAACAGCGAGGTGCCCTGCAAATAGTTCAGGTGGCTCTTGGCAAGGTACAGTGACATCAACTCGAAGGGAGAGACGACAATCTCCATCCCTTTGAAACCAGGCGGCAATCTGTACCTGCCGTCTTCCTGAAGGAGGGGAAATCCTGATTCTTCGAGATGGTGAAGATCTCGGTGAACCTGTCGCCTGGTGACGTGGAACTCGTCGGCCAGCTCCGAGACCGTCGCGCCGCCAGTGAGCCGCCGAGCCATGAGATTGATGCGCGCAGCTTGGCTATACGGTCTAGGTTTTCGGCCCTTACGGCTGGTCATGCTTCAGCGGTGAGACTTATCTTTCACGATCGGTTCTCCCCTTCCATCCCACCATCCGGCCATCATGTAAGGGGTAGAATGGCGAATGGTGAACCCTCCTTGAGGTGTGAGGGCCAGGCATCCAGCAGATCCCTTGATCCGAGCGACCAGCTTCTGCAACACGAGCCGTGCCGCAGTGACCGGCGTCTTCCCCTGTCCTA
>CABVRR010000158.1 GCA_902500705.1 uncultured Nitrospira sp. | reverse complement strand
TTCACCAATTTGGCCACTGTTACTTTTAGCAGTCCACTGAAAAACTTCAAGTTTTTACGGGCTATTCTCTTTTCGGTGCTTCCGAGTAGGGTCACATAGAGTCAGGTCTTGTATCTTGTATTTATACGCACCATATCCACCATGATGCGACCCATCATCGTAGATCCTCGCCTCCGCTTCGGTGCATCACGTCTGGTTGCTCCGTCTCTGCATGTGAACGAAAACCCAGTTAAAGACGAACCATTGCAGGCTCGGCGCATGGCGACGGATGGCACACGCATTGCTCCGCTGTACGTTCGTCTGTAGAATCAGACAAGTCCATCCACATTTCTGTGATGCCCTGCAGCTTGCTGCGGGGAACTTCACTCAACGGCTCATGCAGTTGTTTGTGGACTAGCCTGTATAAGGTAAGAGGGAAAGCGGCATGGTGACGACGCATCGAAGACATCGACTCCGGTTGTTGCCGCTAGCCCTAGCCGCCATCATATTCTGCACGGCCGTGCCTGTTGAGTTCCGCGGGCCGGTCCTGTGGTCTAACGGATTCGATGTCGGAGACTTTGTGAATAACGTGCTGCTCTACGTTCCGATTGGATTGGCGCTCTGGAAGCGATCTTTGCTTGTCGGCCTGGCGGGAGCGGCGATACTTTCGACCACTATTGAGATCTTGCAGATCTGGCACTTCGAGCGTTTTGGGTCAGCCTTCGATATATTGGCAAACATACTGGGGATGGCGTGCGGCATTCTACTGGCTCGGCGACTGGTGCAGTCAGGACGCGGTATACCCGATTCATTTCTGATCACCCAGCGGCTGACCGTGTTCGCCATCCTGGGTGTTGTGATGCTGCTTGCTCTGTGGGTAGTACCTGCTCAACCCAGTAACCTCTCAAATTGGAACCCTGACTTTGAACTGCTCCTTGGGAATGAACGAACGTCGGACCGCCCCTGGCGTGGCACCATATCGGAACTCGCTCTCGTGCCCGCGCCACTATCAGGCACGGAAGCTCATGACCTTCAGGATGTCGCTGATCCATTGGTTCGTGCTTCACTGCTCACTCGCGGGGCATACATCCTACCGGAGCCTATCAGACTGGAGGGAGGGGAGGCCAAGCGGCTTTCGCCAGAGGTTGCCCGTCAATTTTTTTATTCGGCGACCACACGCAACGGGTTCACTCTCATTGCAAAAGTCACGACTGCGAATGCCCATCAAAACGGTCCGGCTCGGTTGATGAGCTTTTCCGCCGATCAGTTCAATCGGAATTTTGATCTGGGGCAGGAAGATGCTCGACTGGTTTTCAGAGTACGGACAGGTATCACCGGACTTAATGGCATGTACCCGCACGTTGAAACGGCGCCAGCTCTTGTGGCTGAGCGCCCCATCCTCGTGGTCGCGACGTTCGATGGGGCCGTTTCGCGAGTCTACGTGGATGGGCAAGCACAGGGTCGATCCAATCTCGCGGCGGCAGGCTGTTTCATCCCTCTGCTGTGCGATACGGGGGTGCCAATCGCTTCGGCCCTGTTCGGGGGTCTTTGTGCAATCGTTGTCATCGGCACCGTGAGGACGACGTCCAGAGAGAAAGCCATCATGCTGGCACTTCTGGCCGGAATGCTCGGTACCGCCCCATTCTACCTCGTGACAGAATCACTTCCGTTTGGTGTAGGGAAGCTTGCCATGGTCTTGGCCGGTGCTATGACCGTGAGTCTTGGAATTTCAGGGCAGAGAGAAATCATATAGGGTGGGATCTTGTCCTTGCATTCTGGCCCATCCAAAACCAGTTGCCCATTTCCAGAGACGGAGCTTAGGTGGAACGACGCACGCGGGTCAGCCGTTTCTACTTGGGATGTTGTCGTTTGACTCGGACCGTCCGCTCGAGCGCTGCGGCGATGCTCACGAGTGTATCTAATTACAATCGTGAGATCCGTCCGTGAAGTAGATCATTCGTCCGCAGTTGTATGACTGTCACATTTGGTGCCCACTTCCATACGGGTCCATCCGCTGGTCTCAATGACCTCGGTGATCTGCTGCATAAGAGCAGATCGTGCACGTAAACTCGCTACCTGTTCTGGCGCATCAGCCAAAGCATCCCACACACTTTTGAAGCTGCGAACCATCTTGCCTCTGTCTTCCTCTCCTGCGTTCTGCGTATCCGGTCCTGGCTAGATCAAGGTCACGCTCACTCGTGGCTATGCGGAAGAATCCAGTGATTCTGGCCTTTTATGAGCGATTCTGTCAGGCGGGCAAGGTAAAGAAGCTCGGGTTGACGGACTGTCTGCGCATGCTCCTCACGATTCTCAATGCGATGGTGAAGAGTGCAACACCATGACAGCCGGCCATGAGTCGGCCCGTTTGATTTTTGAGACAGGTGCTGACTCTATACGCGTGTGCTATCCGATCATTCTCCAAGTTAGCTTTTCGCTCTGTGAAAGAGCTGGTTGTACCTTTTTGGATACCATCAGCTGTATCCGAATTGATTCTGATACCCTCGGCTGAATAGCTTATGCCTCACTTTCATTCTGGTTTCTTCATCGATATTCTTTATATTTTGATGGATTTACTTGCTAGCGGTTCTGATGCTCACGGTATGACTTTTGTATCTTCGTATCAAGTGCAGGCAGAACTGATTTCTTATTAGTTTCTTATTAGAGAAAAAAGGAGGCAACTGTGGCTCTCATGCAAAAAGACTTGTTACCCGGTCGTGGTGATCAACTTCTCACGCTGGACGATGCTACTGGATTGGAATGGCTGAACCTCACTGTAACTGCAAACCATTCCTATCTCGATGTGCTTGCAGGGTTTGGCGGATTCATCGGCGCGTTTGGCTTCAGATACGCGACCTCGACAGAGGTCGGAACGTTGTATGCCAACGCCGGTATTCGCAAGCTCAGTGGACCTGGGCCTGGCATTGATGAAGCCACTCACTATGGCATCGAAGTACTTCAAGATCTCATGAACGGGAAATCGATGAGACCAGTTACGTCGCCTGGCTCCGTGAGTGTTGACACAGCCAGCATGGTTGCCTCCGGCGGATCCGGCACACCCTCCCCCCTAGTCTCCATTGAAGTACGGCAGACACACCTGAATCATGCAGAACATGAAAAGTCATATGCTGATGCGGGTGGTAAGACGCAAAAAGCTGGTGATCGATCTCCATTGGTTGGATCGTATCTGGTCAGGACAAGCGTTGGGTGACCGAGTAAGGGATCAGGGAAACGTCGGCGGTAGCGCGATACACGAGCGGCAGCCGATTCGACTGCTAATCCTCAATTTCAACTTGTGATTCCCCGTAGCTTGTTGCTACGGGGATCCAGTTCTCTGATACCCTCCGACGCATGGTGGATCGTACTAAGCCTATTTGGGGTCGGGTCTTGCCTCTTGCATTCTGGCCGATCCGAAACCAGTTGCCCATTTCCAGAGACGAAGCTTAGGCAGAACGACGCACTCGGGTCATCCGTTTCTACTTGGGATGTTGTCGTTCGACTCGGACCGTCCGCTCGAGCGCTGCGGCGATGTTCACGAGCGCATCTAATGAAAAGCGAGCGATCCGTCCGCGG
The DNA here is from genome assembly GCA_902500705.1 of uncultured Nitrospira sp. Lineage (GTDB taxonomy): Bacteria > Nitrospirota > Nitrospiria > Nitrospirales > Nitrospiraceae > Nitrospira_D. The sequence goes on along the minus strand of CABVRR010000158.1, from coordinate 312 downwards.
AGAAGATCATTCATTCGTGGTTGTGTGACACCACATTTGGCGCCCGCTTCCATCTGGGTCCATCCGTTGACCTCAATGACCTCGGTGATCTGCCGCATAAGAGCGGATCGTGCACGCAAACTTGCTGCCTATTCTGACGTATCAGTCAAGACATCTCAATACCCACAGCTCTTCGACTCCCATTCAACCTGACGGCATCGATTTGAAATCGGTGCAGGATTTGGGAGCGTGTCAGTACGGATAGGCGCAGATCAGTCGGATAACGAGGGGATACTACTTCTTGGCCTGGGGCGGCATGTACTTGATCATCTC
>CABVRR010000157.1 GCA_902500705.1 uncultured Nitrospira sp. | reverse complement strand
TGAGGGCGGTAAGACGGTCGGCTCCGGGGTCGTAACGGAAATTCTGGCGTGACGAAAAGATAGGAATCGTCGCATAGTAACCGTCGGTTACGGGAAGAGCGTGTCTGAGTTTGCGGCCGACGAATGACGAATTACGGAGCAGAAAATGCGTGAAATTATCGACATGGCTTGTACGACCTGCAAGCAACGGAATTACTCGTCTATGAAGAACAAGAAAAACGATCCGGATCGGTTGGAGCGAAACAAATTCTGCAAGTTCTGCCGAAAACACACGCCACACAAAGAGGTGAAGTAGGGGTAGGCGTAGGGGTGAAGTGTTTAGGGTGAGGAGTCTCACCGATTGGCTGGCGCCTCATCGTTCGAACAGGGGCATAGTGTCAATGGCAGCACATCGGTCTCCAAAACCGAGAGTCTAGGTTCAAATCCTAGTGCCCCTGCCAAGCCGAGCGGGCTGGTGTCCTTGGCCTCATGGTGAGGGTCGATGGGGCAATGAACTGCTTGTACGAATGGTCGAAGTGGGTGATCGCTGAAAACTGTTCTGTGGCGGTGACTTTACATAAAAGACGGAGTCAGTGATGTTTAAGCGTATGACGGAGTCGATTCGGTTGTTTGTGACGGATGTGCGGGCGGAGCTGAAAAAAGTTTCATTTCCGAGTCGAGCAGAAACCATTGGTTCCACAACGGTGGTCATCGTGTTCTGTATCCTGATGTCGATCTATTTGTCCGTCATTGATTCATTCCTTACGTGGTTGGTCGGCAAATTCATCTAAGCCTGCCGAAAAGAGAGTTGGGGAATTCAGCGAATCATTCATTGAAGGCCTGAGGGTGGTGCATGACAAAGAACTGGTACGTCATCCATACGTACGCGGGTTTTGAGGGGCGAGTAAAGACCAGCCTCATGGAACGTGCGAATCAAATGGGGCTTGTCGAAAAGCTTGGGCAGGTGCTCGTTCCGACAGAGGACGTGATCGAAATTAAAGACGGGAAGCGCCGGACATCTCGACGCAAGTTCTTCCCGGGCTATGTCCTCGTGGAGCTGGAATCTCCGCTGGAGGACGAGACCTTACAGATGATCAAGGAGACGCCGAAAGTGACGGGGTTTGTCGGGGGAGGAACGGTTCCGACTCCGCTGACCAGCGAGGAAGTTGAGTCTTTGCTCAAGCAGGTCGATGCGGGTCAGGCTGAGCCGAGAGAGCAGGTTAAATTTATCAAGAGCGACAATGTCCGTATCATCGATGGTCCCTTCCTTGGATTCAACGGCGTGGTCGAGGAAGTCGATCAGGACCATAGTCGGTTGAAGGTCATGGTCAGTATCTTCGGCCGGTCGACTCCAGTCGAATTAGGGTTTTTGCAGGTTGAACGGATTTAAGCGATCGAAAGATATCGGTCTTCGTCGACGATTGAGGACCGAGCATTGAGGGTCGATCGCGAAGGAGAAAGAGAACGACATGGCGAAAGAAGTTTCGGCACAGATCAAGTTGCAGATTCCAGCCGGTAAGGCCAATCCCGCCCCTCCTGTCGGCCCTTCTTTGGGTCAGCACGGAGTGAATATTATGGAGTTTTGTAAACAGTTCAACGCCAAGACCCAGAAAGACGGGGATAGCATCATTCCCGTCATCATTACGGTCTACAAGGATCGTACCTTCAGCTTTATCATGAAGACGCCTCCGGCGTCGGATCTCTTAAAGAAAGCCGCCGGTATCATTAAAGGATCCGGTGTGCCGCAGAAGGATAAAGTGGGGAAAATCACCAGGCAGCAGTTGAATGAAATTGCACGAAAGAAGATGTCCGACCTGAATGCGGCTGATGTGGAAGGGGCAGTCAAAATTATCGAGGGGACCGCTCGCAGTATGGGAGTCGTCATTCAAGGGTAGAGAGAGTGGTGTAGGCTGGTTTGCTCGCCCTCGAATGGCCTCAGCTGATGTACATAGGTTGTGGTTAAGCCTGTTTGTTTTTGATGGGTCGTAGGTGTAGGGGAGGGGGATGGAAATGGGAAAGAAGATGAAGGCCGCGTTGGAAAAAGTAGAGCCGCGCGTCTATGCATTACGCGAGGCCGTTGAGACCGTGAAGCGGTCTGCGTACACGAAATTTGATGAATCGGTCGATCTTGCGCTCAGACTGGGAATTGATCCGAAGCGTTCGGATCAGTTGGTGCGAGGGACGGCTTCGCTTCCTCATGGGACAGGCAAAAAGGTTCGTGTCCTCGTGTTTGCCAAGGGGGAAAAGGAGCAGGAGGCGAGGCAGGCAGGGGCCGACCATGTCGGGGCGGACGATTTGATGGAAAAGATCAAGGGCGGCTGGATGGATTTTGATTGTGCGATCTCCACGCCGGATCTGATGGCGTCCGTCGGAAAGCTTGGAAAGGTACTTGGGCCTCGTGGGCTGATGCCTAATCCTAAAACCGGCACCGTGACCTTCGAGGTTGGTAAAGCAGTCGCCGATATTCGAAAGGGTCGCGTAGAGTTCAAAGTTGAGAAGGCCGGTATTGTGCATGTGTCGGTCGGAAAAGTGTCGTTTGAGCCCGAGAAGTTATATGACAATGCATCGTCCATCATTGAATCCGTCATCAAGGCGAAGCCCGCCTCGTGCAAGGGGCGGTATCTTAAAAGCGCCACGATCACGAGTACGATGGGGCCTGGTGTTAAATTAGACGCCATTGCGTTGGCAAAGCAGTGGAGCTGAGAAGCGCGTGTTAGTGTGAATCGTTTCTCGTGATTCTCTGAACGGGTTGCGTTGAACGGATAACGATTAGCGACCAGAGAGGGAGCGATGAAGAAGGAAGAGAAGGTTACGGCGGTGACGGAGTTGACCGAAAAATTCGGTCGTGCGCGGCTGGCCATTTTGACCGAATGCGTCGGGCTTCCGGTCAACCAGGTCACGGAGTTGCGCAAGCAGCTCCGCGGGGCAAAGGCGGAATATCGAATCGTCAAAAATACGCTCGCGGCACGTGCTGCCGAGGGGACGATATTGGCCGGACTCACAATGCATCTCAAGGGTCCGACCGGAGTCGTCATCGGCTATGACGATCCGGTGCTGCCGACGAAAGTGTTGAAGGATTTCATCGGCGCGGAGAAACGCGAAGAGAAGATTCGGATGACGGCGGGGGTGTTGGAGGGAAAGATTCTCCAGCCGGAGGAGCTGGCCGCCATCGCGAAACTGCCGAAGAAAGAGGTGCTCATTGCGATGTTGCTGTCGGCCATGCAAGGGCCGATTCGTGGCGTCGTCTACACGCTGAGTGCGGTGTTGTCGAAGTTTGTACGAGTCATTGCAGCCATTCAAGATAAACGGAAAGGAGAAGGGGACATGCCAGCTACAGAAGGAAAGTTGTCACAAGAGGAATTGATTAAGGCGATCGAGGGAATGAGCGTGCTCGATTTGGCTGAATTGGTGAAGGGATTGGAAACGCGGTTTGGTGTGACGGCAGCGGCTCCTGTTGCGATGGCGGCGCCTGCTGCAGGTGGTGGGGCGGCAGCGCCTGCCGAAGAAAAGACGGCATTCGATGTCGTTCTGGCGTCGGCACCGGCCGACAAGAAGATTCAAATCATCAAGGTGGTTCGTGAGCTGACGAGTCTTGGCTTGAAGGAAGCCAAGGATCTCGTGGAAGGAGCGCCTAAACCGGTCAAAACCGGAGTGACTAAAGAAGAAGCCGATACGATGAAGAAGAAGCTCGAAGAAAGCGGTGCTAAGGTCGAAGTCAAGTAAGGAAGCGAGTTCGACGTCGCGGCTGATTGGAGATCCACCGAAGATCGTGGTCTATCGGTGGATCAGTCATCTGCTATGACGTGTGACTGCTGTTCACCGCCAACCATCGTGGAGGAGTAGGAATGTCCGAAACGACGCTTCAAGAATTCGTCGAGCGGAAAGATTTT
>CABVRR010000156.1 GCA_902500705.1 uncultured Nitrospira sp. | reverse complement strand
GCTGATGGCCTCCGTGATCTCAGACACGACGCCCTTTCCGAGGTCGTCACAGGGTGTGTCAACACACGGCTAGTCGTGACGCCCTCCACTAGTAGTTGTTGTCATCACTCCTAGGGATTTGTCTAGTCGCTGACATGGTAGTCAGGCTTGTATGTTCCCCCGGTTGGCGGTTGTGCCATGAATGACCTGCCGCGTAGAGCGATGAAACGGTTGCGCAGTTTGCAAGCCAATGGAGTCGGCACCTAGCCGTCTGCTGAAAAACTCAAGATGTGTGCTTCGACAAGCTCAGCACGAACGGAACACCTCAATAGTTTCAAGGGCTGCCCCGTTCGTCCTGAGGCTCTCGAAGGATGAACGAAGGGGTTGTCAGCAGACTGCTCGCAGTGAGAGCAGCGAAACGAACGTCTCCGTCATCCATTTATGGACAAACGGATCGCTTAGAGATCCGAAGAGGACCATCACATGATACGACACAGCAACGTCAGTCTCTCCGACCTACTGAAGGTCGATGCTGCTGCCGGTACCCTCCATTTTGAACATCGGCGCATGTTGCTCTTGGATGCCGATGCCATGGGTTTGCTCCGCAAGGAGTTGATTGAGGCGGTTGGGCTCCGGCAGGCACGACGTATTCTGCTGCGATTCGGCTATGCCTGCGGATACCGCGACGCGCTCACCACGAAAGGCTGGCACGACACCGGTGACCTCACCGAGTGGTTGTCGTTCGGCCCAAAGCTCCACACCCTTGAGGGTATTGTGGGCGTCCATCTTCGGCATCTTCACGTCGACAAAAACACCGGAGTATTTGAGGCTGATGCAGAATGGCGGAACTCGTACGAAGCGGAACAGCATCGGGTGCATCTCGGCATGGCGGACGCTCCGGTCTGTTGGACGCTTGTCGGCTATGCCAGCGGCTATGCGTCGGCGGTCTTTGGTCGAGAGGTGCGGTGTTCTGAAACATACTGTGTCGGGAAAGGCGACTCACACTGTGTTGTTATGGCTCGTGCGGTCGGCGACGGTGAGGAGTCGGCAGGCACGCTCGCCATGATGAATGAAGATGAGAGCACTCACGTTGATCTGAGAGGCCTCCACGACACACTCGATCGGTATCAGAAAGATCTTCAACGGGAACAAGCGCTGGTCAGCTCATTAGAATCCAGGATTCTGTCTCTGCAGGAAACTCTCCGCACGTATTCAGGGGCTGAGGAACTGGTCGGGACCAGTACGGTGTTCCGCAAAGTGATCCAAGACGTCGAACAGGTCGCTCCCTCGGATGTTGCGGTGTTGATTTGCGGCGAAACCGGAACCGGCAAAGACATGGTTGCCCGTGCCATTCATGCGAGGAGCGGACGCAGCGAACACTCGCTGATCATTGTCAACTGCGCCGCGTTACCTGCCGGCCTTGTCGAGAGCGAGTTGTTCGGGCATGAGCGAGGCGCCTTTACCGGCGCATTCAAGCAAAAGCTGGGACGGTTCGAAATCGCGAACGGCGGCACGATCTTCCTGGATGAAGTCGGAGAACTGTCCTTGGATGCCCAGGTGAAATTCCTTCGTGTCCTGCAAGAAGGCGAACTGGAGCGAGTCGGCGGCGCGCGGACGATCACAGTGAATGTGCGCATTCTTGCGGCAACCAATCAGCCGCTCGCGCGATTGATGGCCGAAGGGAAATTCCGAGAAGATTTGTTTTATCGTCTGAATGTGTTTCCTCTTGTCGTCCCTCCGTTGCGGGAACGACCTGAGGATATCCTCTTATTAGCGCATTACTTCACGAATCGATATCGTGCCAAACTCAAGAAACCCATCTCGTCCATCGATCAACGATCCATCGAGCGTCTCCAGCAATACTACTGGCCGGGTAATGTGCGCGAGTTGCAACATATGATCGAACGGGCGGTCTTGCTGAGTGAGAGCGAGGTGTTGACGATCGATGTGCCGACGTTCAATGGGCAGCACAAACCGTCATCACTTCCGGATCATTTCAATCATTCGGAGGGAGGTCCGTTGAAGACGCTCGCGGAGGCAGAGCGCCTGCACTTTGAGAAAGTTCTTCGACATACCAATGGCCTGATCACAGGAAAAGGAGGCGCGGCGGACATTCTCAATCTACCACCCTCGACGTTGCGCCATCGCATGAAGAAGCTTGGCCTCAAATAGCCGACTGCTCATCGGCGTGCCGACGGCATCGTGTTGTGCGCCGCTTTAGCCGAGACGCTCCGGCTCCGTCAAGGCAGTCGATTCACAACCTACAAGACATGCGTGTGGGAAGTATTGCGCAGCGACGATCATGCGGGGAATGCTCTGGTTGCCGCAAACGGTGAAATGGTTTTTCGGATGGGTCGTCTGACTCAGATGTGTAGAACAAGCGGTTCGTTGTTATTTCTCCCAGCCTGCTTGGTCGTGGGTGCTCTGCTGGCGGCACCGATTGATCTTTTGTGGGCGCAAACACCGTCGTCGGTACCACTGACGACTCAGAAACCACAACAGGAAGACACGGCTGATTCAGCCGAGTCCATCATGCCGTCGCCGCAGGAACCTGGGAGATCGCAACCTACACGGTCCGAAGGTTCTCCTCGTGAGACGACCATGAGCGCTACGAACCGGGTCGTTGATATCGGCTTCGGTATCTTGGGGGGCGGGACCATGGGACCGACTCCGTACAAACCGCTTCGCTACGACGAAGATTGGAGTTATCTGAAAGATCCTACGCGTCGGACTGATTTTTGGGACCCCATTAAATATATTCCGTTCGGTGGACGGGATGATGTGTATCTATCCATCGGAGGCGAGGCGCGGATCCGATATGAGTTTTTTCGGAACGAGAGTTTGGGCAGCGCACCGGCCAATCACGATGGGAAGAATGACTATGCGCTGCAGCGCTATATGCTGCATGCAGATCTGCATGTGGGATCGATGGTTCGTTTCTTCGGAGAAGTGTGGAGTGGAATAGAAAGTGGGCGCATCGGTGGGCCACGCCCGGATATCGACAAAGATTCATTTGACGTCCATCAAGCTTTCATGGACATCGTCTTGCCGCTCGGTAACGCCAACACGCTGACATGGCGGGTTGGACGGCAGGAGATGACCTACGGCGGTCGACGGCTGATCGATGTGCGGGGGGCTCAGACGTTACGCCGCTCGTTCGACGCCGCGCGAGTTCTCTTGCGAGTCGGTGAGTGGTCAGTGGACGGATTCTTCTCCAAGCCGGTCCGCAATCAACCGAATGTGTTCGATAATTCATCCGACTCGAATCGCACCCTCTGGGGGCTCTATGCCGTCCATCCACTGGCATTCTTACCGGATGGGCATGTCGATCTGTACTATCTCGGATTCGAGGACCAAGAAGGTCGCTTCGATCAAGGCACCGCCTACGAACTTCGGCATACGCTCGGGACGCGTCTGTGGGGGCAGCCGCTGCCCTGGGAGTACAACTTTGAGTTTCTGTGGCAATTCGGTTCGTTCGGATCAGGCACCATTCAGGCTTGGGCCGTGGCAACCGCTACGTACTATAATTTCGACAGGCTGCCGCTTCGTCCCCGTCTCGGCTTGGCGGCTGATATCACCAGCGGCGATCGTGATCCGAAGTCGGCCAACTTGCAGACCTACAATCCGCTGTTTCCCACGGGAGCCTTCTTTAATCTTCAGGATCCTGCGGGCCCTCAGAACGTCATGCATTTGCATCCATTCTTGGATGTGCATCTCACCGAGAGCCTGACCGCCACAGCGGATTGGGGATTCTGGTGGCGGCAGAGCCCGGATGACGCCGTCTATCGTATCTCAGGCGCTCCGTTTCGATCCGGGCAGCAGAGCCAGAGTCTCTACGTGGGCAATTCACCGGCCGTGACCGTTACATGGAGAGCCACCAGCCACTTGACACTCCTGGCGGGCTACGTCCACTTCTTTTCCGGGACCTTCTTTCAGGAGACACCCCCGGACAAGGATGTCGATTACTTCACCACCTGGATGACGTACATGTTCTAGCAGTCAGCTGAAAACCCCTTCGTTCATCCTTCGAGAGCCTCAGGACGAACGGGGCAGCCAT
>CABVRR010000155.1 GCA_902500705.1 uncultured Nitrospira sp. | reverse complement strand
AGCCTGTAGCCCAATCTTGCGCATTTCTTGCCTAATCGTCCGAGTTCTTCGAGCAAGAGGTTGATCGAATGAAAACGGAACGAGTACTATTGTGTGGTACTAGTCCCGTATGAGCTGCCGATCAAGACACCGATGGAGTGCGTTCGCGTGGTAGATACACTCGCAGCGTTGGGGAAGAGCATTGCCCGATGGACCAAGCACGGCGATCAGCTTGCGACCGCCATCCCTGGCTTATCGCTGTTTCAGCGGAACGCGGCAACGCCCCCGACAACCTACTTGTACGAACAAAGTGTCTGCCTGATCGCACAAGGCGTGAAACGAGTCATGCTCGGAAGCGACACCTATGTGTATGACCACTGTCATTTCTTGATCACCTCGGTGGATCTTCCCGCAGTCTGCGAAGTACTGTCGGCAAGCCAGGAACACCCCTACCTGAGTCTTCTGTTAAAGATCGATCAACACGAGGTCTCGCAATTGATAGCGGACAACAATCTGCCTCCGCCGCGCGCACAGCAATCAAGCCGCGGCATGGCGGTCGGTGAGGTTACCCTCCCGCTGCTTGCTGCGTTTCAGCGACTCATCGATCTTCTTGACGAGCCGACGGATATCCCGATTCTCTCGCCGATCATCCAGCGGGAAATCGTGTATCGCCTGCTCGTGGGTGATCAAGGGGCGCATCTCCGCCAGATGGCGTTGGTGGGAAGCCAAAGCCGGCAGATTGCGCAAGCCATTCACTGGCTGAAAGAAAATTACACCAGACCGTTTCGTATCGAGGAGCTGGCTGGGCGAGTCAATATGAGCACCTCGACCTTTCATCACCATTTCCGAACCGTGACGGCGATGAGCCCGCTGCAGTACCAGAAATGGTTACGCCTGAATGAAGCCCGTCGCTTGATGCTCGCCGAACGGTTGGATGCCACGACCGCGGCGTTTCAGGTCGGCTATGAAAGTCCCTCGCAATTCAGCCGAGAATACAGCCGCTCATTCGGCGCACCGCCGTTACGAGATATTGCGCACCTGCGAACAAGTACGGACGATTGTGCTCGCACCACGCTCAGCCCTTCCGTCGCAGGGTAAATGAATAGCCCATATCGAACCGCCATCGCTCATATAGAAGGCTCGTTGCGACAAGCAAGACCCGTTTGGTAGGAATGGAGATGTTGCGTCATACGGTATCGGATTCTGTACGGAGCACGAAAGAGAGTCGCCATATTGACCGAGAAGCAGATTCTTACCACCACCGTCCATAGCTTGGATTCGGTCACAATGATGCTTATCTGTTCGCCCTGTGCAATCTCAACGCTGATGAACTTCTGAGGCAGGAACGGAACGATCGTATGAGATGGCTGAAGAACTCGCTGATCGGGCTCGTCGTTCTGGGCGGCCTCACATATCTGTACTATACCGAAGTCAAACCGACCGTCATTTTCGGATTACGGTCGGACTATGCCCACGCCATTCCTCATCAGAAGGTTCCGGAAGGTCTGATCAGTCTCAAGGCCGAGGCCTGCGGTGTCTGTCACACCGAGATCTATAAGGAGTGGAAAACCAGCATTCACGCACAAGCCTACACCGATCCGTTCTTTCAAGCCTATTGGACGAAGGATAACCATGTGTGGGTCTGCCTCAACTGCCACACCCCGCTGGAGAATCAGCAACCGACGTTGATTAAAGAAATCCCTCGAGACCGTGTCGAACGGGCTGTTCAGGAGCCGAACCCCAACTACGACTCAGACTATCAACAGGAGGGCGTAACCTGCGCAGCATGCCACGTCCGAGACGGCGTGATCCTAGGACCTTTCGAAGACTCCAAAGCGCCCCATCCGACGAAGTACGATCCCATGTATCGCACCCCTCAGCTCTGCCATCGATGCCATAGCGTCGTGGGCGGACCGGCACAGTTTTATAACGGGGGACCCTGCGGCACCTACACGGAATTCGAGGACGGATATTGGATGAAGGAACGAGGCTTCATCTGCCAAAATTGCCATATGCCGGAGATCGAACGGGCGGTCGCGATCGGCGGCCCGATCCGGCGCGGGCGGCAGCATCTGTGGCGCGGCGGACACGACCCCGAGATGATCAAACGGGCTATCGACGTCAAGGTGGCCGTCGAACCGGCTGAGCCGAAGCCGGGCGACAAGGTCCGAGTAACGTTGACGCTGGTCAATGCCGGCGCGGGACATAAACTTCCGACGGGAGATCCGGACCGGCACTTTACGATCGAGTTCGCCGTGAAGGATCAGACTGGAACGGTGTTGGAACATCAGTCGAATACCATGGGGCGCTGGATCCTGTGGCAACCGGTGATCCTTGAACTTCACGACAATCGGCTGACGCCACTAGACAGCCGAGATTATACGTTCGAGTATGAATTGCCGAAGGACGGCGCTGAACGTACGCTGATCACGAAAGTGCGGTACCACATCCAGACAGAGCGACAACATCAGATGCTCATCGACAAGTACGGCCTCACGGCAAACGATCTCTATCACTTTACCGTGTATGAACGACAAGTCCCTTTGTCGGGTAATCTTGCGGCCCACTTCGGCCAGACCGTACCTGATGCACGACTTGCCTGCGTGACCCCTGGTCACAGCTGAAGACGTACGGATCGATCCTCTTCGCACGTGAGCGAAGATGCGAGACTCATCATTTATTCGTATTTCCAAGAATCTCTTTGTACGCGATGTCCAATGATGTCTGCTTTCGTTTCTCCATCGTGCCGACATAACGCCGACGTTCAGCCAATCATCATCACGATGTCCATCGCCACCCCTCTACTTTCATCAACTTTCTTCGCCAAATCGACGAATGAGAGTATAATTCCCTACCTGGCACTCAGGGTGTCGTTCGTATTCCGTGCAGGGCATCAACTTCCACGAGAAGATTCGCCGGATGATCGTTCCAAAGATGCCGATTCTCTTCTTGTGTATTCTGCTGATCGATCCCTGGTTGACGCTCGCTCAAACACAACCTTCCGCACCTCCCGTTCGTCAGCCACCTGTGTTGCAAACCGCCGGCGCGCCGATCGTCTTCGACGATCAGACGCTCCTCTTTGTCTACGATAAAATCGGTGCGTTTACACCGCAGGAACGGGCGCAGGCCATCGTCGAGCGGCTCGTGCGTTTAGCCAACGATCCGCTCACCAAAATCTATCCCATCACCGCCGTCGATCGAGAAACGACGAGTGAGCTCGTCTATGGTGATATGGTCGTCATGACCGTGACGGATCGCGATGCGGCGCCGACCGGAAAAACTCGGCAGGAGCTCGCACAAGAATATGCCCAGAAATTGCAATCTGCGTTGGTGACCGGCCACGAGAAGTTTACGCTTCGATCACTCATCGTCAACATCGGTCTGGCGATCCTGGATACATCCATTCTAATCATCCTGCTCTTGGTGTTTGGCAAAGTCTTCCCCAAGATCTACGCCAAGATCGAGGCCTGGCAAGGAACCGTCGTGCGTGCGATCAAGATTCAGCGCGTGGAGCTGTTGTCGTCCGACCAGATCGCAGCGACGCTCACCGGACTTGTGAAGACCATCCGTTTTGCCGCAACCGCAACGCTACTGTACGTCTATCTCACCAGTGTCCTTGGCATTTTCCCCTGGACTCAGGGTATTTCCATGTCCCTGCTCACGGCCGTGTTCAGCACGCTCCAGGCCATCGGGCAGGCCTTTACGACGTACATTCCTGACGTGGTATCGATCGTCGTCATCGTCATTGTGACCCACTACATCATCAAGCTGATCCATCTCGTCTTCGATGGGATCCGGCGAGGCAAGGTCTCATTTTCAGGGTTCTACCGTGAATGGGCGGAGCCAACCTATAAGATCATTCGATTCCTGGTCATCGTCTTCGCCACCATCGCCTGCTTTCCATATATTCCCGGGTCACAATCCGAAGGATTCCGCGGCATCAGCGTCTTTCTCGGCCTGCTCATTTCATTGGGATCGGCGGCTGCCTTCGGCAATGTCATCGCCGGAGTCGTCTTGACCTACATGCGGCCGTTTGGAATCGGCGACCGCGTCAAGATCGCCGACACGACCGGCGACG
>CABVRR010000154.1 GCA_902500705.1 uncultured Nitrospira sp. | reverse complement strand
CCCATACGTTCGGGAAAGGCCGTTGTCCCGCAGAAAGGACTGACTTGTATGGCCATATAGTCCCGGAAATGCACCTGCTGATACCGCTCCAGCAGCCACTGCAAGGTGCGCTCGTGGCACAGATGGAACGGATAAAATATGACGCCGGATCGTGTCATGCCAGTGATTCAGCATAGCTGTTCTGCAACAGTATCGGCAAGCTGTCGTTCCAAGGAGGAGCTTGACCACGGTGATATATCTGAGTATCAAGAGGAGCTTGATACGATTGAGCCAGAGGCTCGCAAACTCGCTATTCGGGTTCTTGAGAGGTCTGCTATCTTCGGTTTTGAGGATGAAACAATAAACGATTCTTCTCAGAGCCAATCAACGGAGCAGTGAGCGGATATTGGGTCGTTCGGTTCAATTTAGGCGAACAGCGCAACCGTATGAAGTTTAAAGTGAACGGCAGAATTTAACGATGGGAGGAAGTTTCCCCTCCGCCACTACCCTGCTGAACGCGTATTGACGCAAAATCTACAATCAAGCCTTGCTGACCGGGTCGAGATGGGTAAGATTTCTGTTGTGAGATCTGAAGGCCTATCGTATCCTGACGAGCTACGTTGACTCATCGTCCATCATAAGAAAGGACCTCTACTCCATGCGAACTCGTATATTCTGTGTTGCCATAGGGCTGCTGTTTCTCACGACCCCGCTCTTGGCTGCCTCGCAAGATCCGGCGAATGATGACCAGAAGACCCTGTATGCGCTCGGATTGGCGATCAGCCAGTCACTGGGCACTTTTTCGTTAAGCGAGACCGAGCTTGATATGGTGAAAAACGGTCTCACCGATGGCGTCCTCAAGCGCCCGCAAAAGGCTGATCTCCAAACATTCGGTCCGAAGATTCAACAGCTGCAACAGTCTCGATTAGCGGTCGCGGCTGAAAGCGAAAAGAAGGCGGGTACCGCGTTTATCACAAAAGCCGCTTCTGAAAAAGGGGCGACAAAGACGGAGTCAGGGATCGTCATCACCACGATGAAGCCCGGCACCGGTGCCACACCAAAGGCAACGGATACGGTGAAGGTTCACTATCATGGGACCCTGACCGACGGGACGGTCTTTGATAGTTCGATCAAGCGCGGAGAACCTGCGACGTTTCCGCTCGATAAAGTCATCAAGTGCTGGACGGAGGGTGTGCAACAGATCAAGGTCGGCGGGAAAAGCCGATTGGTTTGCCCATCGAATCTCGCCTATGGCGACAGTGGATCACCTCCTGTCATCAAGCCCGGTTCAACGCTGGTGTTTGAAGTCGAGCTTCTTGAGATTATCAATAAGTAAACCATTTCGGTTGCCGCCTCGTCTGTAGAGGCGGCAACCCCTACGCGTCATCACCCTGCCGTTCCCACGACGCCTTCCATGGTTATCTCGTTAGATCCATCGTGAACGGAACAATCGCGTCAGAGGGTGTAAGCGATCCGCATCCTTCTCCATTGCGTTGGCTGATTCTTGGGCTTCTCTTTGCCGTCAGCGTCGTCACCTATATCGATCGCGTGAACATTTCAGTCACCGCTCGCCAGATGATGCCGGCGCTGGGACTGACCGAGCAAGACATGGGATTGGTCTTCTCTTCCTTTGTCGTCGGGTACGCCTTGTTCCAGATTCCTGGCGGATGGCTCAGTGACCGCTGGGGCGTCCGTATCGTCCTTCTGATTGCACTGATCTGGTGGTCCTGCTTTACCGCCTGGACGGCTCTTGCCGCGACCTCGTTCCTGGCCGTACCGCTCGGGATCGTCGGTGCATTGGCCCTTGTCAGATTTCTTCTCGGTGTCGGCGAAGCAGCGGCATTACCGACGTTTAACCGTGCCGTCACGGACTGGCTTCCTGCTCATGAACGTGGGCTCGGCATCGGCATTGCCATCGGCGGGATTGGAGTGGGTGCGGCGATCACTCCGCCGGTCACGGCGTGGATCATGGTCAACTACGGGTGGCAATCCGCCTTTTACCTCTCAAGCGGGATCGGACTCGGACTTGCGGCTGTCTGGTGGTTCTTGGCCGCTGACCGCCCGTCGCGTCATCCCTGGCATAGGCATCCTGATCAGAGATCACACACGATCCCAGCTGTTTCAACACGTCCTTCAATTCCATGGGCGATCCTACGAAACACCCCAAGTGTGTGGTGGCTGGTGCTGAGCTATGGATGCTTGGGGTATGTCGCCTATGTGTATATGTCCTGGTTCTATCTGTACCTCGTCAATGTGCGTGGCTTCAGTGTTTTACGGGGTGGACTCTTTGCTGCAGCTCCCTTCCTGGCCATCCTTGTCTCATGCCCGTTGGGTGGATGGGTGACGGATCGATTGGCCATGAGATATGGCGTCACCACAGGACGTCAGGTTGTGGGTGTGGTCGGGATGGGGTTGGCCGCAAGTTCCATCGCGTTGGGTGCGGCTGTAGAGTCTCCCTACCTCGCCCTTGCCAGTCTGTCATTGGGTGCCGGATGGTTGTATTTCACGGTCGGTGCGTATTGGTCGTCGACAAGCGATCTGTCACCGACCCATGCCGGTAGCCTGTCGGGACTCATGAATATGGGGGCGAATCTCGGCGGGGCCATTTCTCCGACGCTCACGCCCTGGCTCGCCCAACAATGGGGCTGGGGCGTTTCTCTCGGCGTTGCCGCCTTCATGGCTCTTCTTGGTGCAATCATGTGGTTATGCATCAGGCCAGGAGAGGGACTCAAGCAATTGTGAGCATTGAGCCGTGAACCGTGAGGGGGGAGAGCTGCCGACGATCCACTCACAGCATAACGCGAAAATCTGTGGGTAGCCTTGCCTCTCCGAAGACGGCCTTGCTACAGTGACGATGATGACACTTGAGTTCCGTAAGAAAGATCCTCGGGTCACGATTGCGACGAGATTCGGCGAGATCAAGATCCGTTTCTATCCGGACGCAGCCCCGCGTCATGTGGAGAACCTCATCAACCTCATCAAGGTGAAGTTCTATGACGGCACCACGTTCCACCGTGTGGTGCCTGGGTTTATTATTCAGGGCGGCGACCCGTTGAGTAAACTGTCAGACCGTACTGTCCACGGCACGGGGGGGCCAGGATACTTCTTGTCCCCCGAGCCAAGCGATTACCCACACAAGCGCGGCGCAGTCTCTATGGCAAAAATGCCCCGTGAGAGCAACAGCACACGCGACTTCAACGACAACGGCTCGCAGTTTTTCATTTGTGTGGGGGACAACAGTGGTTTAGATCGACGGTACACGGTATTTGGAGAAGTCTTTCGTGGGATCGATGTGGTCGACAAGATTGTCGCCGTTCCCCGCGACGAGCAAGACAATCCGCTTGATCCGATCAGGATCACGGTGACGGTGAAGGAGTAGACGGTCGAGTATCTGTGCGGCATTCCTATGGGTAAGCAGCCCAAGTTTTGTAAAGGGACGATCCTCGCAGCATCTGATCCTGAATCCATTCGACTGGCAGGAAAGATCATCAAAGACGGCGGACTCGTCGCCTTTCCCACTGAGACAGTCTATGGACTCGGCTGCGATGCGATGAATGCTGCCGCCGCCGCAAAGGTTTTCGAAGCCAAACAACGTCCTCAGTTCGATCCGCTCATCGTCCACATCGCCGATCACACACAGTTAGAGTCAGTGATCGCCTCGCTGCCACCGTTGGCTCAGCAGCTTATCGATGCTTTTTGGCCGGGTCCTTTGACGCTGGTTTTACCGAAACATCCGACAGTGCCGGATCTCATCACGGCCGGACTTTCAACCGTCGCCGTCAGAATGCCAAGCCAATCGGTGGCGCAAGCTCTTATTCGGGAAGCCGGCACACCGATCGCCGCTCCAAGTGCCAATCTCTTCGGCTATGTGAGTCCCACAAGCGCGCAACATGTCTCAGACGGGCTGGGAACTCAAGTCGACATCATTCTTGACGGCGGGTCATGCCCGATCGGCGTTGAATCAACGATCGTCTCGCTTATCGGCTTGCAGCCTGAATTGCTGAGACCCGGCAGCATCACGCTTGAACAACTGAGCGCTGTTATCGGTCCGCTCCGTCGCGCATCGCCTGCGAACGAACAACCGGTGGCTCCCGGCCAATTATCACGTCACTACGCCACACGGACGCGGCTGACAATCTTAGACTCAGTCGGAGCGAGACCTATCCTGAAAGATGACGAGCGTGCAGGCTTACTCATCCACTCGCAAGGAAG
>CABVRR010000153.1 GCA_902500705.1 uncultured Nitrospira sp. | reverse complement strand
CGAGTTAGTAAAGAGCGAAGTGAGATTTACAACGCTAGAGAGATCCGTTGACGGATTAACGGCTGGACGCCCTGTCTCCCTGTCTGAGTTCGAAAGCAGGATCAAGGGGAAGCTGGAACGTCGCCAGAACGAAGAAGCACGTGTAGCTCGTCGGCTTGCCCGCAAGAACGAAGGATTGAATATATAAACAGCGCCCGAAGAAGTGATGTTTTTTAGGGCTTCATAATAAGCAGTTCACGGATGATCTCGTGATGGGTATTCTTCATGGGTACCGGTACCACGCGAAATGAGTACTGCCTAGCCATCTTTCTTACTTCCAGTGATTCGTCGTAGCTCATCATCACGGACCCTCGCACCGTTGCCATGAGAGCAAATAGCTTCTCGTGGTCGACATCGTTGTGTGCATACAGACGTGTTCCTGCCTGCTTACCTCCTGCGGTATAAGGAGGGTCAATATAGAAAAAGGCGTTCGGATCATTTGCAAAGCGCTTCACCACAGCAAAGGCGTCACCCTGCTTAAATGTGATCTTATCCCTCAATGTGCGCAGAGCTTCAATCCGTTTTACTAGGGTCTCAGGATACCAGCGAGAATGAAGACCGCGCCCCGCTTCCCCAGACTTGATCAGCCCAGCCCCCACGGCCATTATTCCGCCACGCTGCATCCGGTTCTTCACAATGGTGCGAAAGGCTTTACCCTTGTCGGACTTAGGGTTGATGCCTAGAACAAGCTGCACCGAATCTAGGTTCACCTCAAACCCTGTGATCCGCTCGCAAAGCCACCGCACGTCTGTATCAGTGCCATGAAATATTGTTGCCCATACGGCTGCAACATCAGCATCCAGCTCACACAAGAAAACCTTTTCGGCTAACCCTTCGGCTGCCGCAGTCAGTCCGGCCATTGCACCTCCAGCGAAAGGCTCAACAAATACCGAAGGGGGGTGCTTAGCGGTGACCAACCACTTCCGAACCTCTGGGACAAGCCACGTCTTGCCGCCTGGATAGCGGAACGGACTTAACTGGCGTACCTGAGCAACATTGGTTGGAGTTGTTCTCTTCTGAAGTTGTTGCACTAATGAGGCGAGAGCCTCTGATCTGATCGGATCAACTAGGTGAGGACGAAGACTTTCAAACATGGGCTTACACTCCTGATGTACCAGCACCGTCGAACGCGTTATCCCTATAAATTTTAATCGTTCAAGCCGACGATTTTGTCGCTCTAATGCCGTTGCATCTTTGGGTGTACGCCCCGTGAACATTCACGGAATATACAAGAGGCTTTTCTGAATCGCAATACAGTGAATGTTCACGGATATACCGACCTTTTGAGGGTTGTGCATCATTTTGAAAGAGGCTCGGCTTGTTCGACGAGGCCGACGATCTCATCCACCGTCCAAATGTGATCGGATACGCCAGCAGCCATAGCCGGAGTCCCGCGAAGCGTCTTATGGATGCGGCAAAAGTTATAGTGCATGTAGTGAAGGGCAACTGACGAGACGAGATTTTCGATCTTCTTTGAAAATACATTGGTGAGAGGCGTGAAATGTCTGGTACTCATCTGTATCGTCAAATTCTGGCGCTCCACACAGGAAGTGCTCACGCAGCACATGTCAGGATTCTCTATGACCTTCGACTTGTCAGCCCCAATGCACTCCGCGGAGCTATACCGTTTCTGTCCGTCTACCGTCTCGCCGTAGATTTTTATCAATTGTACGAAATCCACTTCGCTGCCGAATGCCCCCTCAATCGCTTGCAAATAGGGCTTGTGTCCGTCAGATGTGATCTGAACTCGATTCTTAAGACGAGCGGCAAGGTCGGAGACGAATTCACAGGCCGTCGCACTATCGCGGCCACCAATGCGCCACGATGGTACGAGCTTGCTGTCTATGTCAATCGCTACCCACGTCCAAATATCGCCAGCCTGTCCTTGCTTTCCTTCCGGAACATTTTTGGCCTTGCTGTAAGCAAAACTCCAAATTTCGTCCAGCTGCAATGTCTTGGAATTCAGATTGCGAAGGGTGCGATCCTGGTAGTCGGCGCACATCCTGGCTATATCAATAAACAACTTTGCCACTGTGTTGAATGCCACATCAGCGAGCCGGGCCGTAGCTCGCATGCTGTTGCCCTCAACGAGTAAGTGAACAATCTGAACGCGCTGGGCATGATCTAGCTTGTTCATGCCAACAGTATATGAACCTTTATGCTTAGCGTCAAGCATTAATTTAACCAGTGTATTCGATATGTTACACTGCAATGAATAGATCGTGAAAAATAAACTTGTTGTTTGTAGTTAGGACGATGTAGGATGTGGCCTTAGAAACCAAGGAGAATCTTTATGGCCAATCCCACCGAATCAGAGGTGCGCAAGATTATCACCCCGCAACGTGAGGGCAAGGTTGATCGGGCTTATTCGCGCGCAGTTGCTGATTGGGTGGAAAGTCCGGACAGGTCAAAGATAAGTCGATGGCCACGCACGAGAGCCAATGTAATATTTGAATACTTGGCGAATCACCTTACGGAAGAATTTGAGTCAGATCAGAATGCGAGATTTGAATGGGGCGATGAGACCTTCAGGCTCATTTTTGATGAAAAGTTGCTAATCAGGTTCAAGAAAGCTACTAAGAATGGTGTGGGATCGAGTATCCCCACACAGGCCGAAATCGACTTCTGCAATCCTCAATTAGATCTCCCGGGAATGCCCGGAGTTCAAAAAGTAGAGATCAGCTATAAGCTCAACGCAACAGGAACTGCTGTAGACCGGATAAATGTGGCTGCTAGAGATCAGGACAAGCCATTATGGGCTTATCCTCTTTCTGGAAGTGGTGAGACTGGGAGCGCAGATGTCATCACGTTTTCTCCGACACAGCCGCCAGTTCCTAGTATTGATGAAATGGTCAAGCCGCGCAGGGCAAAGAGCGACGAGAAACGTGCGCACGGTGCGAAGAGTAAGAAAGGTCAGTAGGTAATGGCATTTGTAAATTCGGGATTGCTAAGGATAGCGAGGCAGGACGCGGGGCTGTCTCAGGGCGAAGCTGCGGAAAGGCTTGGCATTCCTCAGGTCATGCTTTCGCGCTATGAGAACGCTATTGCAATTCCTTCCAATAACATTCTGGAACGTGCGTCAAATGCGTATGATGTTCCAACCTCGTTCTTCGAACAAACTGACACGGTTTTGGGAGCGCCGGTCAGTGTGCATCCTATGTGGCGCAAAAAACAAAGCATCACGATAAAAGAGATGGATGCGATTATTGCGGAAATGAACATCCGCATTCTGCAACTTCGTAGAATGCTGAATGGAGTCGAGTTTGTTCCTCAGGCCACTATGCCAACATTTGATGCCGAGGAATATGGAGATAATCCGGAGAGAATCGCTTCCATGGTTCGAGGCCATTGGATGATACCAAGAGGACCATTGCAAAACTTGACTGAAATGGTTGAGAGAGCAGGGGCTATTGTGATCCATTCCCCCATGGATGGAAGCTCAGTGAGTGGTGTCACCATGGCTGTACCTGGTCTATTGCCCATTATTCTTCTTAACAGTGAACAGCCATCGGATCGCGCCAGATTTACACTTGCGCATGAACTTGCACATCTTGTGATGCATCGATTTCCGAATCCATCAATGGAGCAGCAGGCGAACACGTTTGCCAGCGCATTATTGATGCCTGCTGACGACATTCGCTCAGCTTTTATGTCTGGCCGGATTGATTTAATGCGATTGGCTGCGTTGAAACCGGAATGGAAAGTTTCTATGCAGGCGCTTTTATATCGCGCTCAATCATTAGGGTTTGTAACGATCAAACAGGCGGGATATCTGTGGCGGCAATTTAACGTTCACCGCATCAAGCTTCAGGAGCCACCAGAACTCAATTTCCCGATGGAGACTCCCGGCGTTCTAACACGCATGATTAAACTTCATTTAGAAACATTCGGTTATTCAATTCCAGAATTTGCGCAAATGCTACACTTTTACCCACATCGATTAAAGTCGCTTTACCACCTCAACGATCACTATCGGCCACAGCAAGGGGTTGGGCTTGCGCTGGCCTGATAGCGTTACTTGTTTCCTTTCCATCGTTGCCTAGCTGCAAGTTTTGCAATTTCCACACGCTGTCTCTTAGTGAGCTTTGCTGCGCGTGCCTTGCCGCCCTTTGCCCCTAGTGTAACTGCTGCTGCGTCTTTGGAGTCATCCAAGGCTGGCTCAGTTACTTCGCCGACAGTCAGGGCGACAATGAGCTTGCCCAATTGGTTAGGGTCGCGTG
>CABVRR010000152.1:3047-4572 GCA_902500705.1 uncultured Nitrospira sp. | reverse complement strand
TGGTTTGATGCAAGTGGCTATTCTCTTGATTGAGTGTGAAATTAGCTTCGTGAAGCTCGCCATTCTCTCGATTGAGAATAAAATTGGCGTTGTGAAGCTGCCCATTCTCTTGATTGAGTTTATAATTAGATTGGTGGAGCTGGCCATATTGACCATTGAGCAGATCATACTGAGCGTTGAGCTGGTCCTTCTCCGCAATGAGCTCGAGATTCTTCTGCTCCAGCACCACCTGGAACCCAGCTACCGGGGCGACGTCGATTGCGGCTTCGATCGGCTCAGGCGCAAATGCGTTCGTTTCGTTCTTCAGGTTCGATATCACGGCCTGCCCAATGAAGAAGAAGACCATCGCAGCAGCGAGGCTATAGCTCAAGGCATGGGATTTAAGATGATTCAGCATGCATCATCCTCTTTGATCCTAATTCTCTGCCAACTGCCACCAATTCCAATTGCTGAAACGCATAACACCCCATAACCACCAGCGAGATTATGCCAGCAAAGTCTTTTCCCTTGCTCAGATCGTCTTTCCGCACGTCTTGGAAAGAACAATAGAAATCCTCTATCTGCGCTTAGCATATTATGCGTACCCCATAGAATGCAATAAGTGCATCCTGTTTATGCTTGACTGATACCTCACACGTGCCTATCTTGATTGAACGGCTTTTCTCGTTGTTCAAGAATAGCTGAAGCATATTTTTTCACAGGCGTATCACGGTGAAATTTTTCACATTCAAATTCAACCGCTCTCACTTGAGATTTTCCCATCTGCCGTTCTTGCTGCTGAGACATGGCTTCAGCATATTCTTTTTCATAAGCGTTTATTCCACGCTTGCTACCTGGATAGCGGGGAGTTGCCCTAAGTCATTCAATCGTCCGCATTCAAATTTTCCATAAGCACATCGACGCTGGAAAAACGTTTCCACTCCCCTGCCTCCAGTTCAGCAATTGCCTTGCGAGTGGTGATATTGGGAGATTTTACACCCATAGTTACTTGATGGCTTGTCCTGCTCCTATTCCCATTCTGCGTATGGCTTTCCGTCTTGTTGTTATGTTTTTTCATGGAGCTACAGTGACTTGTTGATACGGTTCGCCTCGGTGATGACGGCTTACTTGAATCGTCACTTTGTGTTCAAACCGGTTGAGAAATTCGATTAAGCGTTCCTGACTGAAGCGGCTGAATTTCGCCCGCATGATGGCGGAGACTTCGGGCTGCTTCAGACCGAGCAGCGTCCCCGCTTCCTTCTGGCTTAACCCCTTCTCCCTGATAGATTTCATCACCTGAGTACCAAGCGCGGCGCGGGTATGAAGTCCATCGGCATCATTAAGACCAAGGTCAGCAAAAATATTGCCCGAACCAATCTCAATTTCTGTTGTCTTGTTATCGCTCATGTTGTTCATGCTCCTGTGCTTCTTTGTAGCGCTTTTTGATCAAATCCACGTCTGGTTTTGGTGTCGCAATGCCTGACTTGGATTGTTTCTGAAAGGTATGCAGTCCATAGATGTTCCTGCCGCAACCGGTCGCAGGCCA
>CABVRR010000152.1:1282-2947 GCA_902500705.1 uncultured Nitrospira sp. | reverse complement strand
AAAGGCAGAAAAGGGGTCGGGAGTCTTTGATTGACGGATTCATGGAAAGTGGACCAGGATTGGATCTTGAATCGTGCAGGGCGCAGGAAAGTCAAGACTAAAACCAGTTAGGGGTCATTCGTGAAGGGACGACGTAAAAGGCGTCCTTACCATTGTGTCTGGCGCACTCCTGTAGCTATCAGGTCCTCTATCAGGATCCCCCCTTGAGGCTACCGCCTGTCATCTTCCCAATGGCTTAGGTCCTGTTGACATTCATTTCATTCACAGCATGGAAGCCGCCAGATAGATGAGGCTGGCAGAGTTGCGCGCACGCGCGGTGTAGTGGTTCGTGACGGTGCAGTAGCGCTTGAGTTGGTTGAAGAAGTATTCAATACGGTACCGTTCGGCGTACACGGGGTGATGTCAGCTTCGTGTGGGGTCTTCACGCAGGAGTGTGGCAGGGTGACGGCTATTGCGCCGGACCACGTCTTTCGAACGGCCAAGGGCTTCTATCTCCTGAGCCCCCCGTTTGCACCCGCACTGTGCTGGCGGGTGCGGACGATGGTGGAATCGATCATCACGCATTCGAAATCGAGGTCGCCTGATATGCACGAAACACCCGCCCACACCCATGTTTTTGACCATTGCCTATATCGTTGAAACACACTGTTCCAGGGGCGGAAGCTCTATGGGAACTCACGCTAGTGCGCGCTGGTCCGAGTAATCCGGAGCACCGCATCCACAAACGTGCGGGTATCCATGGCTGTCCGCCCCTGGTAATCATTCATTCGCTTTTACAGCTCCATCGGCCGACTGTCGCTAAGCGTGACCCAGCCGCGAATGATGCGATACAGGAACCAGAGTCCTAGCAGCGTGATCGGTAGCCACATGAAGAGGAGGCCGATCCCAAGAGTCGCGATGATGAAGACCCCGCAGAGCACGATCCAAAGCAATCCGAACCAGAACGTTCGGATCTGCCAGCGAAAGTGCGATTCGAGCCAGGTGCCGCGAGCCTCGCTCCGCTTGATGTAGTTCAGAATGACCGCGATGATCGAAGGCCAGCCGGTGAGGAATGCGCCGACCACCGTAGCCGTGCCGATGATGCCGGTCAGCAGACTGAACGCGTGGAGGGCATACACGACTTTCGTCCAGGTGATAAGTGACTCCATAGGCATGCTCTACTCGCACACTCGGCAGCGAGAGTTCCGTGTGCCAGAACCGTAGGTTTAGCATATCTACCATCTTCAGGTGGATGCAAGCCGAGTTTGGTGAAAGCAACGGGGTTGGTACCGAACAGGCGGTAGCACTTTTCCTTGCGACAGTCTTTGGTGCGCGTACCACCGAGCTTCATAGTGACCGGCATGCCTTCCCCGACTTCGCCTTTGTTATTCGTACAATAGAAAAATCTGAACTGGATACTGTCCCCTCGACATGCGGCGTCGTAAAGAACGTCTCGACGTCGTCGCGGATCGCTCCCCCTTGTCATGCATAATTCCTGACCTTGCGGTCCGGGAAGGGCTTATAGGGGTTTGCAAATGCGTAAGTGAAGATGCTGTCCGGGTCAGTAATATGTTGAGCTGTCACACAGCGCTCGTGTGCTTGGATTTCACCTCTGGGCGCACCGGATACTACTACCTCATAGTATCTCGGTGTGAGCGGCATCGTATCTGCTGTTAATCCCGCCCA
>CABVRR010000152.1:0-1182 GCA_902500705.1 uncultured Nitrospira sp. | reverse complement strand
GCCAATCAAGGTATCCGACCCCTTAGCTTCGTCCAGGTGTCCTTGGCGGATTGGTGACGTTCAAGCTCTCCCATTCAAACGGTAGCGGAAGATGGTACAATTGTGAGTCACAGACGAACCGCGGTAGAGCACCTTCGTGAGGGTTTCAGATTCAGTTGCCCATGCTGACAGGGATTGAATGACGAACCTGGTTACCTTTCGCTTCCGCCAATCCCAGGCTGTGGATTTTTATTGGAGCCTGGAGCTGGCCAAACGAGGATCGCTGCGCGAATTTAACGTACATCCCAACATCATCATTTATGAGTCGGCTTTCGACCTCCTCAATCCGATTCAAGTCGGACACGCCTTGTCCCTGGCCAAGGCCTTGGCGCTCGACAAGCGAGCCGAGGTCTTCTCGGGAAACACGTCGTTGACCATGACGACCGTCTGTGATGTCTTACAGTGCTATCAGCAATCAATGCAGGTTGAAGACTATCATGCTCATTGTTGGTTCAAGATCCGACTCACATTTGATCTGGCCGTGACACGCCTTGAGACGGAGTCCGATGACTCAGGGAAGTCGTTTGTGTTTCCGTGTCGCTGCGCGGCCACACAAGCGTATGGCATGCACTATGACCATCCCGGAACGATCTATTCCCAACTGGACTCAGTCTTGTGGCGTGCTGGGACACGCTGGTGTCCGCGGCTCGCAGACCTCTCAGAAGTAAAGCTCGTGAACGTGGAGTTGCAAGCGAAACGTTGACGCGCCCCAGATGCGTAGTGATCGGATGGCTCATCTCCAATAGCTTCTCTCTTCGCCTCTCTTGTCAATGAACCGGTAGTGAGGATAATCCTTTGTCGGCTCTGCTATCCATGGCTCCTCTAAAATCACGAATTGTGGATGGTCCCAACGATTCTTCATACCGTTTACATTGGACGATAACCTGTACGCGTATGAAATGATTCATAGGAAGGATGCCATAGCCATTGATTCTACCGTCACCTGAACGATCTGTTACCGTAACCTCCTCGAAACCTGCCTCTCGAAGAAGCCTTTGACCTAATCTGTCGAGTCCATTTGGAGGAAGAGACTTGTGAATAGTTAATAGTTGTTCACGATGGCTGTCTGCAACCAAGTCAGAGACAGGTATCTCTTTAGCCTCTTTGATGCTAGAAACCGAGTCCGACTTGACAGTAGAAATT
>CABVRR010000151.1 GCA_902500705.1 uncultured Nitrospira sp. | reverse complement strand
ATTAAATCCGTCGCACTGAACGAAGAACTCATGGAGTAGCACCTTGATTCATGACTCACCATTCACCGTTATTAAGACCAACAAAAGGAGACATCATGCGATCATCGTTTCAAAGCGTGCTTGCAATTCTTGTTGCCCTCCTAGCGGAAACAGGATCGTTCACCGTGTCTATTGCATCCGCGCAAGAAACTGATGGGGCGGAGGCAGCCTCCAATAACCAACCGACTCCGACGAATCTCTCGTCCGAAGCAGCTCGTCAGTACATTTGAGAATGTTCAAATTGAAACCACCGACATTCGCCTGTATGAACAATTGTTCGAGTCCGTTCTCCATACTCCCCTCGTCCTGCAAACTGAATCATCCGCAAACCGATCGCATTCGAGCCTATTGCTATCGTCATCTACTTGTCGTCATCCGCCAAGATCTCCGCACTCCGCGCCCGACCGGATGGGTGCAGTTGAATTTTGTGGTGAACGATGTCACGGCGTTGCAACAGGAACTGGAGACCACGGCTCGTGCCGCATTCGCGACTCTTGACGCTGCACAACGCGAACACATCGTTCGGTTTCGACTGAAGTCAGGCGTCATGCGAAACCAACGAAAGGTCGATCGTTTGGAAGTCTATGAGCCAGAGGGATTCCTGATCGGATTTGATCAACCACGACACTAACCGCTGTCTTCCCATTATTGAGGACCGATCAGACCGGTGAGATGCAAGGCAGAACCACATCTCCTCAGTAATCAATAAGAGAAAGAGAGCGAGAGGAGAGAACCCACGTACAACCGCATGGAATGGATGGCCACACCAATGGCAAAACACATGAGCGTAGGCCCTGTCCTCACGGCGAAGGAAGCCGCACGCTATGTTCGGCTGACCTTGCCGACATTCTACCGATATATTTGGGAAGGGAAAATTGACGCGCCAAAAATCGGAGGACGCTATCGCTTTACAAAATCGCTGCTTGATCGGTGGCTGGGCAAACAATCATCAGGCGTCGACGATGTGAGCGGGCGAAACAAGCTCGTCGGCCGGGTAACGGCGATCAAGCGAGACACGATCATGGCGCAGATCGATATCAACATCGGTTCGCATAGGATTACTGCCGTAATCACGCGCGACGCGCTCGACGAACTTGGGCTCCGTATCGGCGATACGGCGATGGCTTTGGTCAAAGCAACCGAAGTCATGGTCGTAAAAGAGTAATCGACCCACGTTTGGCAACTAGCAGAACATTCTCACCGAACACACATCAGTTTCTCACCGGGCGATGTTAGGCTGTCATCAGATGGCAAGAGAACCCATACCAAACAAAAGGAGGACGGATAATGAAACTCAGCGCACGCAATCAATTTCAAGGGACGGTCACTCGCATCACAGAAGGCCAGGCCATGGCCGAGGTGATCGTGAAGGTCGGCACGCTCGAATTTGTTGCCGCCATCACGGAAGGATCGGTCAACAATATGGGCTTGACGGTCAATGATTCCGTCACGGTCGCCGTCAAGGCTACGGAAGTGATGATCGGTAAGTAACAGGTACCTGATCTGGGTGGGATGTCGATCGGCATCCCACCCAGATCGAGTCGCTCTCCTCTCTGCACGCTCCCGCATTACCCGGCACAACAACACCGATGTTTCTCATCGGTCACGGAATCTTCCTGGCTGCAAGATTTCCAACGCTTTTCTAAATACTCACAACGTGATATCTCAGGAGTACGGCTGGCAGACCAGAACCGACGCCATACGGCGGCCGTGCCATATGAGATACGCTTTCTTCTCTCAACTCAGCACACGTCTCAATCTTCTCCCCTTAACCATCATCTGTCGCTTGAATAGACTGGCTCTATCCACTCTGATGTTCGTCGTTGTCGCTCAAACCGTCCTGGCTGATGATCACGTCCTGCCGATCTTTCCTCAAAGCATGATTGATCAATTTCACACGTCCCTCACAGGCGCCACATGGGTCGAGCAACCGGATCATGTGCTGTATCGCGCATCCGAGCAGAAATGGAATCGCCTCTTGCGCGATACCGTCTCGCTGCCGAACTGGGTGGAACTGAGCCTGCAGCATCGCACCAGATTCGAATCGGTGTCTCATCCCTGGCGACAGGGCCAACTCGGCGACACCGACATGCAAATCCCGCAACGGACCCATGTTCGAGTCGGTGTCACACGCGGTCCGTTTTCATTTTTATTTGAAGGCATCGACGCGCGCACCCATGCCCAGACGCTCCCGAACGATTTCAACAGCTCGTTATTGGTGAATCAGACCGACATTTTGCAATTGTTTGTCGCTGCGACATTCCGCGACATCTTCGGCACCGGTATCAGAACCGACGTGCACGTCGGTCGGTTCACGTTTGAGTTCGGTTCCACTCGCTTGGTCGGACGTCGGGTTTTTCTCAATTCGACACAGGCCTTTGAT
The DNA here is from genome assembly GCA_902500705.1 of uncultured Nitrospira sp. Classification (GTDB taxonomy): domain Bacteria; phylum Nitrospirota; class Nitrospiria; order Nitrospirales; family Nitrospiraceae; genus Nitrospira_D. The sequence continues at coordinate 2,256 of CABVRR010000151.1, read as the reverse complement.
GGATTCCATGTCCATATCAGCAAACCCGGACAGTGGAAGATGCGTGCGTTCCTCACCGAACCGATCCGTATCGATTCCACAGAGATCGACAAGCAGAGCGCGAAGTACCTTTTCTGGGGAACGACCGGAGAGTTCCGACAGCTACCCTGGATGGTCGTCGGACCGTATTACCTGGGACTGAACGATTCCGTCAGCTCGACCAGGCGGGTGATCAATACGTATGGACTCCGCCTTCACAAGGCTCCGACGAATCCGGACTTCTTCAACTTGCTCGATGAAGAGGAGTCCAGCTTTCTCAGCGGCAGCCTAGGATTTGATTATGAGCTTGAAGGAGCCATTCAAACCGGTACGCGTGGCGACAAAGATTTTTTTGCCCACATGGGGCATGCCCAAGCCGGCTATACGCTCAATACAACGTGGTATCCTCGCTTCGTCGCCGAGTATCATTATGCCAGCGGTACCAACAGCCCGGAAGGCAGCCAATCTCAAACCTTCGACAGTTTGTTCGGCATTCGCCGTTTCGACTTGATGGCGACTGGGATTTTTGGTCCATTTGCGAGATCCAATATCAGCTCACCCGGATGGCGGTTCGTCCTCAAGCCAAGGAGCGACCTCCAGATCTTCCTCAAACAGCACTTTTGGTATTTGGCGCAGGCCAAGGATGCCTTCGTCGGCTCCAATCAACCAGGATCTGCAGCCTTACAAGATCCCACCGGATCTGCGGGGAACTATCTCGGCCATGATCTTGAATTGGCTGCCATTTGGTGGGTCAGTTCCAATCTGATTTTTGAAGCTGGATACGATCATTGGTTTAAAGGGAGTTACTTCGATCGCCTGCCGGCATCTGCCGGTCTTCCTCCCGACAGTCATAACGACTCGGACTATTTCTACGCCAGTATGCAGGTCCGCCTGTAGCGAGTGCCTCTATTGGTTCACTCTCCCCAGTTTCTGGGGATAAGTCTGTGAACAAATCACATTTCGCACGCGCGAATGAATGCCCTGCTGATGGAGGGAGCTTTTTGCCTACTTTTTAGTCATGTGACGAGCATGGTGCATTCAACACAATATCGTGGATATGGTCTACTTTCTTGTGACCTTTCACATGGTTCGCTCATTCCTCCATGGGAATATTTATATTTCTTCAAATTGATTGACCTTATGATTCATGCATGTTACCAATGGATACATGTTAGCCAATGATCTCAAACGGCTTCGGGAAGCGCTAGGACTCACCCAGCAACAACTCGCTGAGGCCCTCCATACGACCCGCGTCTCGGTTGCCCGTTATGAAACCGGGAGGCGAAAAATTCCTGGTGTCGTCTCCGTCGTCTTGGATCAATTGCGGCAGCGATCCGCAATCCCCATGGTCGGCCTCGTGGCGGCCGGACTCCCGATCGACCCAGTCCCGCAATCAGAGCTTATAGACGTGCCGCCCAGCATGTTGCGCGGCGGTGAGACCTTTGCCTTAACGGTCAAGGGTGAGTCGATGAAAAACGACGGAATTCTACCCGGCGATCTGGTCATCGTGCGTAAACAACCGACCGCCAAGAATGGCCAAACGGTCGTGGCCTTAGTCAACCGAGAAGCCACCATTAAAGTGTATTTCAAAAACGAGACTCATATTGAACTTCGTCCGGCCCATGACACGATGCAGCCCATTCTCGTTCAGCCATCAGATGAATTTCAGATCGAAGGACTCGTTATCGGCGTCATTCGACATTGTGCGGTCTAATCACTCACACGGAGGAACTATGCTTGCAACAGAGCGCCCCCCTCTCACCAACGATCAGTTGACGGATTTAGAGCGATCAGTCGCGGTGCTGGATACCCGATGGCAGCGCATCCAGTGGAGCCTAGAGCAAGCCACGGCAGGCTCGATCATGGAGCGTTTTCGAAGTTTCGTACGGTTCAAGCCGGAAAGCCGGTTCATGTCGACAGTTTGCAATCGACAGGTACGGTTGAATACAAGGTTGGCGCTCCATGGTAGTCCAAGAGCCTAATGCGCCATCAGGGGCAACGAACCTTTGTTCTGATTGTGGCATTTTCGTCGAGCAGCCTATAGCGTCGATCGACGGCTTGACGCACTCCACCGTGCAACTCTGCCCGACATGTTGGAATGCTCACCGCCAACGACAGGTCTTCGCCGGCGGATGTTGCGGATAATCATATGAAGATTTCTCTCCTCTTCCAATCCTCGCGCGAGTGCGCTACAGTTCCGCCATGCCCCCGTAGCTCAGTTGGATAGAGCAGCGGTTT
>CABVRR010000150.1 GCA_902500705.1 uncultured Nitrospira sp. | reverse complement strand
GCCCCACGGAAAGCCCGGGCCGGCCAGCCGGGTCACGGTCTCCGTGACCAGGTGCCGCAGCACCCCTCCAGCCGCGCTGCCGAGCGCGATGGCCGCCCACACCGTCACTCCGCCGCCGTCCGCCATGCTCAGGCGACAGCATACGCGACGGCATGGCCGGCGGTCGGCTGCATCCGCCTTTTACCGCGAGTCCGTTAGGATCGGCCCGGTGCCCGAGCTCCCCGACATCGAGCTCTACCTCCACGCCCTACGCCCACGTCTGCTCCATCGGACGATCGTCGGGGTGCGGGTCGCCGCTCCGTTTCTGGTCCGCACCATCGACCCGCCGGTGACGGCGCTCGCCGGCCGCACGGTCACCGGCCTGCGGCGGCTTGGCAAGCGCATCGTGATCGACACCGGCGAAATCGCCGCCGTGCTGCACCTGATGGTTGCCGGTCGGCTGCGCTGGTTGCCGTCCGGGGCCGCGATTCCCAGGCGCATCGGCTTGGCGGCGATCGACCTCGAGGCCGGCACGCTGGTGGTCACCGAAGCCGGCAGCAGCCGCCGGGCCTCGCTCCACATGGCCTACGGCTCCGCCGGCGTCGCCGCTCTCGACCCGGGTGGCCTCGAGCCGCTCGACCTCGATCTGCCCGCCTTCGCCGCCCGCCTCGCCTCGGAGCGCCACACGCTCAAGCGACCACTGACCGGCTTCTGCGTTCAACACCCCGTCGAACTGCAGCATCGATGAGAGCGACCACGTGAGATTCGGTCGAATGATCAGGAGCAGGTCATGTTGCGTCGTGCCTTGTGTCAGATGCGTGTGCCAGGTTCCTACAAGGCTTGCCGGATCAAACGACGACGATTTTTTGGGTCCAGCCTGGCCGCCTGACGAGACGGGAAGCGTGCGTGTCAGCGTCACGGCGGTGGGTGGAGCGACGGTTTCCGTCTTGGCTCGGTGGCTGGTCACGGGGGGTGGGGTGGACGGAAGAAGCGTCGCACTCAAGGAGGCTCCGTACCGTGCCGCAGCGGTTCTGCCCAATTCAGTCACCGACTCGCTGAGCAGTGTCTGATTGGTGGAAGAGAGAATCACGGTCACCAACGCGTTTTTATGCATAAAGATCAGTCGGGACAGCGTCGGCGAAGAGTCAATTCGTACCGCGCCGTCTCCTAGGCCTGGGATGAGATGGCTGTCGCGGCGCAGACGCTCTTTATTAAACCATGTCCGCCGGTCTTTATCCGAGGTTTCATCAAGCTGGACCGTGACGGTGTTTCCTGCGCTCCGCTGGGCCTTGAACACACAGGTTGTTGGGTCAGCTTCCACTCCCTCTTGAACCGGTTCGCCGAGCGCCCGTTCTGCGTCTGCAACGGTCATCAGAGCACAAGGGGTCTGTTTGGAACTAAACAGACCGGATGACTCACTACACGAAAGAAGCCCGAGAGCCAGGCCGAACACAGCGTACGGAAGTCCATGGGAGAACATGGCAACAGTGGTTCGATGATTCATCGTCGTGGATTGTACCGTGAATGAACGGAAGAGTGCCAGCGGTTGCCCGAGCTTCATGGTAGGGTCTGCTGTCGAGTGCCAGAAAGCTTTTAAGCCAGAAATGTGGAGACGACCGGTATCAATCAGCCAGCTATGAACTTTAAGGCCACGCCGTTGATACAGTAGCGAAGCCCGGTTGGCTTCGGCCCATCCTTAAAGATATGGCCCTGGTGTCCCGCACATCGGGCACAATGGACTTCCGTTCTGGGCACGAAGAGCGTGAAGTCGGTTCGAGTTTCAATTATGCGAGGATCGATCGGCTGCCAGAAACTGGGCCACCCGGTGCGGCTATCGAACTTGTGCTCTGATGAAAAGAGCGGCAGATCGCAGCCGGCACAATAATAGATGCCGGATTGGTGGTTCTCATGCAGTGGGTTGATGAACGCTCGTTCCGTGTCTTCGTGTCGCAGGACCCGATAGGCGGCAGACGGTAGTTGTTTCTTCCATTCCTCATCGGTTTTCGTGATCTTGACGATGGGATCGATCTGAACGCTAGGCGGCATCAGGTTCTCCTTTGTCTGGAGTGTGGTGAGTCGTGTGTCACGGAACGTCTGGCCGAAGTCCTATAGAGTTTTCAACGTAGCACGATTCTCTGCTGTGACCTGACGATAAAATGGTACGGTCCGAACGTTCAGAATGCAAGAGCTCACGGCGCTCCATGCTCAAATCGAGATGACGGCCAAACAAAAACAGCGCACCTGTTTGGAAAAGATACCGATTTGACCCTGTCAGGCATCAATGGGAGTTTTTCGAAGCAACATCCACATTCTCCAAAAGGAGAGGTGTGGCTCGGTCAGTTCAGGCTGCGAGATGTCGACATGAACGTTGTAGAGGCAAGTGTTCTGATTCGCGACTTGGGTCACCGGGTACCAATATTCGTATCGGTGTTCCCAACGATCGAGGCAGGCGACCCGCACGTAGCATCGGCTGAGTGATTGCATACGGATCGGTGCGTCCGGCCTCAGTACGATAGGAATCACGTGTGTCTGGTGGCGTGGTCCCTGTGGATACATGGTGGTGACGGAAAAATTACCTTCCCATCCGCTGAGCTGCAGCACGCAATCGTAGGCAACTCCTTCTCCGATATTCTCCAACTCAGGCTTCAGCGTGATGACGTCGCCGGCGTTGAGTGTTGAGAGATTAGTGATGTGAAGCTCGGGCTGTTCCGCACGGAAATCGTCTCTGATGCGAGCCACGAATCCACGCCACATGAATATCCCGATGCCGACGCAGACGAGCAACGTCAGAAGGCCGATTAATATCCACCAGTCCATGGTCCGTCTGTATCCTGTTCAGTCGGTGTGAGGTCAAAAACCGAGAAACCCTACGTGGAGGAGAGGCGAGTGTCAACTCACCGCGAGGCGTGTTCATGTGAGACGGCCTGACCATGCTCTCTACAAATTGCCGCAACTCTTTGACAGAAAGATGGTCGGCTATTCCTTATTACAGATGAGACTCTAGGAATTGCGTTGTCACTGCCATTGCCATTGTCAACGACACCGTCTGGTCATGGCGTTTTCCATCCGGTCAATCACGATGCACTGAGCGGTAGGCCACAGGGTCATTTCGGAGCAATCTGCTGATGTCGGTCTGTGCCGACCTTGTAGCGCCTGCGATCGTCTTTGCCGAAGAATCTCATTGCTGGAGGGGGTCTGAGTCACGAATGAGTTCAGGTGGCGTCGATGGCCCGTAGTTCTCGTCCACGAGATGTTCCCACACGCCATCATGTTCTGCGGTCATTCCCCACCCGCGTGCGTAGATCAACTTCAAGAGTGGTTGTCCTTCAGGGCCGACGCCGATGACCCGTCCCACAATGGTCATCTCAGCCCAATGGCGGTAAGAACTGGGCAACGTGTGATGTCTCTTCGCGACAATCCAATACCACCCGCCTTCGTGGTCGCTCGGGCTGGGCGGAAGTTGTGGCCGGTATTTTCCATCGAGGGGGCGATTCTTGACGTGCAACCATAGGTCTCCGGCTCGCATTTCTTCCTTGACGATGACGGCCCCCAAGACGACAAGCCGATTGTGATACTGCTCGGGCGTGGCAGCGAGCCATGAAAATCTGAGCGTCGAGTCTGCCTCCTCCAGATATTTTCGTGGCACAACGGTCGTGCATCCGATGGTCACGCAGAGGACCGACAGAAAGAGGATGTGAGACAATTTGCACATGGGGCGTCGCATGCGGTGTCCGAGTGTTTCGCGTGAAGTGGTGAACTTACCTGTGAAACGACACACCAGGCTCACGAGTGAATCATCATTCATGAATTCTCCTTCACCTGTCTAGTGCGGCCTACCGATGAGCGAGGAAATTTCCCGTCCAGAGCCTGTCGGCCATGCGCAATGTACTGGGCCGTGGATTTGTTCTCGATCGTATGCCGCTCCATCATGATAACGGGTGCAGCGCTTGCTAATAGCAATTCGTAAAAACTGAATTTCTCCAAGGAGACGACATGCAGTCCAGAGGGGGAGGGTTGCCTGGACCAGGCAACCGGTGTTCGGTCTCTGCGCGTAACTCTTTCTCTAACGCCTCGTTGACGAGGGCGTCGATCTCCGCTTCGGTCATCGTGGGGTATTCTCTTCGAAACGTTCGCTGAAGGGCGGGACCTTCCGTGGCGATGTACCGTTCGCGGGATTGTTGCGCGGCCTTACGAGCCTCTTGATACAGCGCATTGCGTTCGTTGGGTGACAAACTACCGGTTCGATTCGTAGTCTGATCCAAGTTGAGGCTGACAGAACACCCACTGAGGAGAGTGAGGATGAGAGGCACAGCGAGTCGCATGACACGTCTCCGTGAGTGTGCTGATTGTCCGAGACGGGTGGTGATGTTCACTGGTCTTGTGGCTGCACCATATCGGTCTCATACGTGGGTTATCCGACCGAGGCTCCGGGAACCTGACCATCCACGATCTGTCGGCCATAAACAATGCATTGGGTTGTCGCGTCGTCCTCGGTCGCATATCGCCCCGTCTTCACGAAATGACGACTGTCCTCCTCGTCATCGCCAGCCGGCCATGAAATGAAGACATTTAATTCCCACTGGCCGGTATCGACGAGATGCCGCAGGGCAGGTTGAATGGTGTAGCCTTTGTAGGTCACGGATTGGGTCATTGCTTATCCCCGCTCTTTGGCCGGAGAGCTTTCTTTGAGCGTGTTTGAATTCGCTCTCTACGCATTTGAGTGAGCGAAGGCATTGCAGATACTGAATGGCAACCTATGGCTGCATGGCGGAGGGGGCGAGATTTGAACTCGCGGATGAGTTACCCCATCTCCGGTTT
>CABVRR010000149.1 GCA_902500705.1 uncultured Nitrospira sp. | reverse complement strand
CTGTCATGAAAACCCGGCGAGAGGCTACGCTGCGAGGCGGCAGGCGTCAAGAGAGGGTCGGTTCACCAGCCCCAAAGCAGGCAAGTCGGTGTACACATCAACAGACACCAACCACCTAGTTAAGATTATTTTGAAACACGTGTATCAAGATCTGAATTTAGGGAATGCACCTCTGACGATACGAGCTCTTACTGATAGTCCGCGCAACAGAGCATGAACCATGCGACCTAGTTACGCGTCTCGTTCTCACGCTACGTGGTTTCGAATACGAACTTCGCCTCTACGTATCCCCCAGTAACGCGGTCGGTCAGATGAAGTCGTGCGCGATATGCTCTCACGCGACGCTTTGTACACACCTAGACGAATACCCCTAAAGAGACCTGATCTATTAGACCCCGGTCAATATGGCATCTTCCCATGCACATCCCACTGGTTTAGAGTGCCCAGCTAGTTGATCCAGTTCACCGTTGAACTTGGCAGTCAACTCTCTCCTGTTATTGCGCATTGATTCTTCTGCAGGAGAGCATTTCCGGTCACAGTCGCACGGCGAGCGACTACTGGCTCTCTCCCCACGTAAAACGCTCGTCAGGCCATGACCTGTAAGGAGTCACACCGATGCCGCTACCAACCTGCCCCGATCCTATTCCCAGCACGCACGATATCGTCGACGAGCTCCGCAGCCAGATCACCTGCCTGCATCAGCAGTTGATCGAATCCAATGAACGGTATCGCGTGTTGGCAGAAAGCCTTCCACAGTACATCTACCGCCTTGATCGAGCCGGTCGGATGGTGTTCGCCAACGATGCATTCCTGTCGCTCTACCACACCCGTTTGGAAGATTTGCTCGGTCTGACATCATGGGATTTTCTCCCCAAGGAATTGGCCGCTCGGCATACGGAAGAGAACGAGCGCGTGATGACCCTGAATGAGCGCGTTGTTACGTTGGAGCCGAACGTCAATCCGCAGACCGGACAGCGTGAATACATGGAGGTCATCAAAACACCTCTTCACGACGCCAACGGACAAGTCGTCGGACTACAGGGCATGTGTTGGAATGTCACGGCTCGCGTCACGGCCGAGGAATCCTTGAGTGAAACGGAGGGATGGCTGTATCTGATTGCCGAACACGCTCCTTATTTAGTCTCCGTCGTCAATCATGACGGCAGCTGTTTGTTTTCGCTCCGCGGGCTCCCCATCGGCACATCGCTGTACGACGGGTTATCCGTGCCGGATGCACAGACTCTTCGACAAGCCGTGACCGAAGCCTTTGCGCTCCATCCGTCCCGCTGTGTCATCCAACGGGACGGACGCTATTGGGAACACCGTATTGCGCCCGTCACTCATAAGAAGCACGCCCTCTCCGCCATCGTGTTCGTCCATGATGTGACGAACGAACAGGAGCTGACAATCCGCACCTTGCAATCCTCTCGCATGGAAAATTTAGGGCGACTTGCAGGAGGGATCGCGCACGACTTCAATAACCTCCTGACCATCATCCTGTGCTCCGCAAGCCTTGCCAATCAAATCGTCACGGGAAAAGGCTGGCACTATATCGGCAAGATCGAGCAAGCCGGGTTGAAAGCGCGGGACCTCACAAGCAAACTTTTAACCTTTTCTCGAAGGCGAGTCGTGACGGTCATTCGCATCGATCTCAATCGGGTGCTGACGGACATGAAGCCGCTGCTCCGTCGCATCTTGCCGACCAACATCACACTAACCACCACGTCGACCGACAAGGCCGCGCTCATCCTTGCCGACCCCATTGAAGTCGAACAAATCATCATGAACCTTGTCATGAACGCACGCGATTCCATGCCGAACGGCGGAACTATTGAGGTGGCGGTCGGACACATCACGCCGGAGACATCTCACGACATCAACTCGGCAGAGCCGCCCGTGACGATCACGATTCGTGATTCAGGCCATGGCATTTCCGCCGAAGTCTTACCCCATATTTTCGAACCGTTCTTTACGACGAAAGGAGAAGGGGACGGCATCGGCTTGGGACTCGCCACCGTGTATGGCTACATCAAACAATGCGGTGGATCGATCAAGGTGGACACACAAGTGGGGCACGGCACGATCTTCAAAGTCTCATTTCCTCGATGTGTCGCCGCTGGCACTCCTATTGCCGGAGAGCACATGCGCCCGATGGTATCGGGAAAGACCGTCCGCGTTCTGGTTGTTGAGAACGATACTCGGCTCTTGTCGCTCATCAGCCGAGTCTTGGCGCTCGAAGGGTATTACGTGGAGACGGCCGAAACAGTTCGCCAAGCCCTGTCCTACTTTGCAAAGGAACACCACCCAATCGATCTGGCATTAGTGGATATGAACCTCCCGGATGGCACGGGCGCGACCATTGCCGCGACAGCGGCTCACCATTCCGTCCCGACCCTGATCATGACCAGTGACGCAGGAAAACTCTGGCATCTGTTCGCTCGCCAACCGTACACCATTCTCTCAAAACCATTTACCCCCGATGAGTTGTCGACATGCATTACACAGTGCTTGGCCAATGCGTCCTGTGCGGCCCCGCACGACACATCTCCAGACAAAAAAACTGAAGACTGACATCGTGAACAGAACGCTCCTTGAATGTGAACGGTTCGATTCTCCATTCTTCTCCAACAATTCCTCAAGGATCTTTATCCTAACGACTGCTCAACCTGATGGCATTCTCTCCAGAAAACGTTCATGGCACCTTGTTGATGGATATATCTACCTCGTCCCAGTCGTCCGAGAACGCCAGACACTGTTTTTAAAGACCATCTATCCCAGCCGAAAGGCCACCAGAAACCGCGGGAAAGGAAATACACTATGAAGAAGAAAACCCTGCTGGATAAAGAGGAGGAAAAACTGATCGCTGATTACGAACGCGGCGCCTTCAGGCCTGTCAAGAATCAAGCCATGACCAGAAAAGAAGCCATGGAAGCCGCCCGGCGTTACACGCGCAAAGGTGCCAGGATCAATATTCGGGTATCGACCGCTGACCTTGAAATGCTGAAGCGACGTGCTGCCGAAGAAGGCCTGCCGTATCAAAGCCTGATAGCCAGCATTCTTCATAAATACGTCAGTCGTTCCGCACCACAGACAAATTAGTCAGTCCATTCTTGGGGCAGGTACCCCTAGAGCCTTATCGGTTCACACCATGCACAATACAAGATCCGACCTAACTGCCCAGTTACCTCGGCTGGTGAACTCGTCTCTCCTACACTGTAAGCATTCAAGCGTGCAACGCGCTCACACCGGCCGGCATCCGCATGTCACCCATCCCTTCACTAGATTACGATCGTGATGTCTTGGCGAGCGAGTCATCTGCAGCGTGACGGCCAATACCAGGCAGGACGGCATTGATCTCTTACGTGAAGCAGCGGAGATTCCGATCAAGCCACATAGCAGTCCGTTTTCCTCTTGAACAGGCATACCACGCGCTACAAGCTTTGAAAGCCGGATCCTTCCAAAGAGCAGCAGTCCTCACAATGTGATTGGGCAGGATCTCAGTCAGATTGCGCAATAAACATATGCAGCTTGTAAACCGGCGAAGCATTTCGGATGATCGGATCAGCCACACCCTCCCATCTAGAGTGAATAGCTCCGAGAGAAAAGATGTTTGATGGGAAGATTTGAAGCCAATGGTGTTCGAGACTATATGTCATGAGAATTCTGTCACGCTTTCGTATTCTGCCTAACCCGAATCCTTCTTCCCACTCTTCAAACACATTCGCCGCCTCGGTTTATTCTCTAGAATATCCAACAGAATTTATTGAATTTGTTGACGAGATTTGTAATGCAGGATAGCGTTTTGATGATTCCAATGTATGTTCAGTGACATTGGAATCTGCCTGGGATGGCAAAAGCATTTGGCCGCTGTTTCTGCTTTCCATAGTCCTTCTGTTCGCTCTGGAGGATGCAATGCCTGAGATCGGCAGAGTCACGCTAGGGCTTAGAGCAAGTGTGCTGGGTTTTATGCTTCTGTTGTTGAGCGGATGCGTGGAACACCAGTTGAACTTCTTGAATAACTTCACACCTGACTCCACAGTCGGGATCGAAGTGGGAAAAGTAGTAAATAGCAGTGGCAAAACCGTCGAGTCGGCCATGCGCCTTGAAATGATGCTACAACAGGCTTTGAAAGACCAACTAGGACGAGCAGACCTTTTGTGGAATAGCACATTCTCAAGAAAGCTTGTTTTGGATTGCAAGATTCTTGATTACGAGGAAGGAAACGCGTTCAAGCGAGTTTTGCCTGGTTGGGGCGCCACTCTCCTAACGATTCAATGTAATTTGCACCAGGACGGCCAAGCAGTCGGCATTATTGATGCGAAACGGGCCATTCTTTCAATTGGGTTGATTGCGATAACCACAATCGGCGCATGGCAGTACGTTTTCGACAACATCGCTGAAGATGTCGGACAGGAATTGAACCAAAAGGGACTTGCACGTACCGACTGGTATAATCGGAAGCGATAACTAGATAGCCATCGAATCTCGGGGCCGTTAATAGTTAGTTCTCAAACCCCTAACATCGTCCGACTGAAACATCTAATTGACTCTATCGCTTTGAGTCGAAAATGCTCGAAGCTTGTTCCAACCCTTCCTTTACCTCCCCCCTTCGAGCGTGATGGCTCAAAATCGACTCGCTAGTTGTACTGATGCAGCCGTTCGCGTCCTACCTTTTCAATCACCGAGACCACTCCAGCCTTGCCACGATTCTCATCGACCCTACTTGTGAAAGTCGTCCGCAATCGGTACTCTGCGTTTCCTCATGCCTCCATCATCCATGAACCAGCCACACGACAGATCTCATACGCGCGATCCTCTGCACGGGGTCACATTGGAAACCATCGTCACGACCTTGGTCGCACGGCACGGATG
>CABVRR010000148.1 GCA_902500705.1 uncultured Nitrospira sp. | reverse complement strand
GTTCGCTCTCACGAAAGGATCAGTCATGACGAAAAAACAGATATTCCTGCTTTACGTCGCGGCATTTCTTGGCGGAATGGTCGGGGCGATACTCAGCGCTCAGCTGTTTGTTCCAGTATCAGTCAACGCACAGAACCCCAACGGAATCCATGCCGAAGAGTTCTTACTATTGGACACGAAAGGAAAAGCGCGGGCCGGTCTTGGGTTGGACGCAAACGGCGAGGTTGGGTTGGTACTCAGGAGCAAAGACGGCACCCGCACCCTCACTCTCTCACCTGATGATCCGTCGGTCATCAAGGTGGTTGAGCGGGGAGGTCGGGTTCTCTGGGGGGCGCCGTAATTTTCGCGCGAAGAAGAAGGAGACGTCTTCTAGACGGCTTTTGTGACTAACCCTGAACGCAAACAGCGCGTGCACACGCGGATGCGTTTATGACTCCCACCCACCACTGCGCGAACAGTCTGAAGATTGGGGTTGAAGACTCGTCTCGTCTTGTTGTTGGCATGACTGACATTGTTGCCTGACACCGGCTTCTTTTCGCAGAGTTCACATATCCGTGCCACGATCATTCTCCTTCTTGCCCGAATAGATCTAGTTGAGGTTCGGCATAGTACCACAGCTGAATGAAGAGCCACAAGCACGAGGGGCACTTTCATGCACACGAAGAGAACAGCGATGGAGATTGCCTTGGGAGATTTTTGGACAGGGTGAAGACAAGTCGACGAGGTGAACTCATGATCAGAATCGATCTTGACAAGGTTTGCTGCTCTCTCCTATGTTGCTGCCCAACATAGGACTCCGTAGTAAGGGAAGAGGGTGCGATGCCCTCGCGGTCCCGCCGCTGTATATGGGGACGAAACCCGGAACTGCCACTGATGTGGCCGAGGAGTGTTGTTCGTGACGCATTTGCCTGGTGAGGCAAGATACCGCTCGCGATAACGCTTCCGGCACATGTCGGGAAGGTCGGGGAGTAGGACGAACCATGAGCCAGAAGACCTGCTCGGAGAATAAACCGTCGTTCCCTCGAGGCTGGGGAACAGGTGAGGATGAAGAAGCGGGTGCAATCCTCAAGGTCCGTCCAGGCCTTGGGGATTTTTTCTATTGCGTCGATGGCCTACATGTTTCTCTCTTGTGATAACGACATCGCTCCTTGTGATGCTCTCCGTGCCGCCGGTACAGGCTGCCGACTGTGTGTCGGAAGATTGTGATGCGATGAAACGACGGCAACAGGGCATCCTTACCGGCATGCCGTTTATGGCACATGTCTCATCGCGAGCATTCGTGGACGATGCCGGACATCGAATCTATCTGGCCAAACCGCCGGCTCGTGTGGTTTCCCTCGCCCCGAGCATCACCGAAATGCTGTTTGCGCTCGGACTGGATGAACAGATTGTCGGCGTCACCGAGTTCTGTGATTACCCGGCAGCGGCACAGTCCAAAACCAAGGTGGGATATTCGAATCCCAGCCTAGAGGCTGTGATTGCCCTGCGGCCTGAAATGGTGCTCGCGCCGAAAGACTTTCTTCGCCCTGACCTACAGGCGAAACTGGAACAACTCAAAATTCCTGTGTTCGTGCTCGATGCGCACACTATGGAGGAGATCCCCCTTCAGATTCACACATTGGGAAAGATGTTTGAGAAAACCGAGGCGGCCCATGACGTCACGCAACACATGCGTCAACGGCTTGCCGAGATTCGACGCACAGTCGAATCTCGGCCGACCAAGCGAGTGTTGTATGTCTTGAATAGCCAGCCGTTGATCACCGTGGGGCCGGGAAGTTTCATTCATCAGATGATCGGCCTTGCAGGTGGGGTCAACATTGCCTCGCAGGCCGGCATGGCTTATCCACGCTTGAGCATAGAGACGGTGCTCAAAGAAGATCCGGAAGTCTTGGTGTTTCCGATCGGCGAAACAGAAGCGGTGTCTCGCAGCGAGCAACAACAGTGGCGACGATGGGACACGCTCTCGGCCGTCAAACAACAGCGCTTTCATGACGTGGCCTCAAACCTCTTGAACCGTCCAGGACCTCGTGTCGTCGACGGCTTGGAGCAACTCGCCAGAGCCATCCATCCGGAACTATTCAGTTCCCGCGAAAGCACGCCTCATCCATGAGGGATCGGTGAAACAGTCACCCGCCACGGCTCACCCGAGCCCTGGTGCCGACGTATTGTCTCAGGCACCAGATCCTCTATCCCATGAACAAGGCCGAGTGCCGCATGGTGCCGTCCTCACACCTGCACGCCTAGCGATGACACTTGCCGTTCTCGGTCTCACGGTCCTGGCGGTCAGTGTCATCTGTCTTCACTTCGGGGCTCAGCCGATCGCGTACGGAGAAATTCTCCGCGTGTTGTTTGACGCCATCCGCAACACAGCAATCGACGGTGAGATATCGGACGTGGCACGCACCATCCTGCTGCAGGTCCGCCTTCCACGAATACTGCTGGGGTTTTTGGTCGGGTGTTCCTTGGCGTCGGTCGGAGTTGCATTACAGGCCCTGTTGCGGAATCCACTGGCGGATCCCTACGTACTCGGTGTCTCCAGCGGGGCGGCGCTCGGAGCGGCTGTCGGCGTATTGGTCGGAGCGGGCACGACATTCTTAGCGGAGACGGCCTTGCCGGCCTGCGGATTTGCCGGAGGCTTGTTGGCACTCCTGATCATCTATCGAATGGCCGCAAGCTACGAACGGTTGCCGATCCACAGCCTGCTCTTGACCGGAGTGATCCTGAACGCCATTTTCTCAGCCTTGATCATGTTCATTACGTCGATCTTGGAACCGAATCGATCGTACGGAATGATGGCTTGGTTGATGGGGACACTGACCGCGCCTACATACGGCGGCCTGGTTTCAATCGTGCTCTATCTTTCACTCGGTCTGTTCTTGCTCTTCAGTCAGATGCGTGTCCTCAACGTCATGGCCTTAGGCGAAGAAACGGCCCGATTGCTCGGTGTCGATACGGAACGGGCAAAACGCATGCTCTTCGTGTTGACGGCGCTGGTGACAGGCGCGGTGGTCTCCGTCAGCGGAATGATCGGCTTTATCGGGATGGTGATTCCTCATGCCGTACGATTGGTAATCGGTGCGGATCATCGACTACTCCTGCCTGCGTCGGCCCTTGTGGGAGGCACCTTCCTCATGGGAGCGGACACCGTTGCGAGAACAGCGCTCGCGCCGACGGAGATTCCGGTCGGCATCATCACGGCACTGGTCGGTGGACCCTTCTTTGTGTACCTCTTGCTGTGGCGAAAGGATCGCTTGGCATGAGTGAGATGAGCGGCAACCAAGCCGATGTCACGGCACATCACAACTGCGCCGGAACGGTCGAACGCCGTCACGCCTACGATGTGCATGCACTTCGGTTCCAATACCAGTCGAAGGACTCCGACAACGCCGGATGGATTCTTGACGACCTCTCTTTTCAGATTGACGAAGGAGAAGCGCTGGGCATCGTCGGCCCGAACGGGTCAGGAAAAACCTCCCTACTGAAAGTGCTGGCGCGTCTCATGACGCCCCAGCAAGGCCGCATCGACTTATTCGGACAGGACCTGGCAGCGCTGACTCAACATGACATTGCACGTATCGTCGGGGTTGTGCCGCAGGATACGCAACAACTCTTCCCCTTTACCGTGGCGGAGACCGTCTTGATGGGGCGATTTCCCCATCGTCCTCGTAATCGATGGACCAGCGGATTTGGATGGGAAAGCCGAGACGATGTGGCCATCGCGGAACAGGCGATGCTGACGATGAACGTTCTCCATCTGGCGCGGCGGGCGGTGACGGACCTCTCCGGTGGTGAGCGGCAGCGAGTCATGATCGCGCGAGCACTCACTCAAACACCGCGCGTCTTGCTGCTTGATGAGCCGACCGCGTTTCTTGACCTGCAACATCAAGTCGAGATCGGGTCTGTGTTGCGTCGGTTGACCGATGAACGAGGCTTCACCATCGTCCTCGTGTCTCACGATTTGAATCTTGTCAGCCAGTACTGTGACCGGCTCATGCTCATGGACGGCGGTCGTATAGCGAAGCTTGGACGCCCTGAGGACGTCATTAATCCTGATATCTTGGAAAGGGTCTACCGCTGCAACGTATTAGTGGACCAACATCCTCTGTCGGGATTACCGAGGGTGACGTTGCCTGGACGCCGTTTGCCCGGCGCAATCTGAGATGAAAACCGGCACCATCGCACTACTGCATCTTGAGACGGTTCCTGGGGCGGTCGAGCAAAACCGATACGTCATGGTCGAGGCCATCAAGCATGCCGCCGGGAAAGGCGCCGAGTGGATTGTGACTCCGGAACTGGCGGTCTGTGGACTTCAGTTTGCGCACGTCATCGGTTCGGATTGGATACAGCCGCAACCCGACCCCTGGATGCAGCAGGTCTGCAAGCTGGTCAAGACAATGAAACGCACCGTCTTTCTCGCATGCCCGGAACGGGACGGCAGTCGGTTGTATAACTCGGTATTTGTCATCGGTCCCACGGGAGACATTATCGGGACACATCGCAAGATCAACGTGGCGAGTGATTCGCTGTCATGGTCGAGTCCCGGCGACAGAATTGCTCCGATCGAGTGCGATGGGATCAAGGTCGGCGTCCTAGTCTGCAGCGACGTCTACACATCGAATATCGCCCGAGCACTCAGGTTCGAAGGCGCGCAGATGTTCGTATCACCAGCATCCTGGGGGCCGGGTATTCACGGCCCGAACGGAGAATGGGAGCAGCGCACCCATGAAACAGGACTCCCTATGATTGTCTGTAACCGCACAGGCGCGGAAAAGACGTTGGATTTTTGGAACGCGCCGAGTCTCGTCGTGCAGAACGGCACACGACTGCTCACGCACACGTCCAAGAAATCCGCCGTACTGACGTTCGAGTGGAATTTCGGCGACATGACACTGCGCTCCTCATCGTACGCCACAGACTACATCCGGTAGCGAAACGGATCGGTCACGGTGGCGATGAGAGATGGCGAGTCGGAACTATTCGATAGCCTAGGACCGACAGTTGGCAGCAGGGAGAGACGCACCCCTCTCCTGCATCACATGTGGGTGCACAACAACTTGTTCTGGAGGGGTTCTGTAACACAAGACCGTCAGCGACGGGGAAGATGGTGCAAATCCATCACGGTGCCGCCACTGTAAG
>CABVRR010000147.1 GCA_902500705.1 uncultured Nitrospira sp. | reverse complement strand
CGCTCGGTCGGGCGCTCATCAGGAAGCCAAGGGTATTTTTGATGGACGAACCGCTGTCGAATCTCGATGCAAAGCTGCGGGGGGCGATGCGTGCGGAACTGCGGCGATTGCACGAAGAGCTGAAGATTACCACGATCTATGTGACACATGATCAGACAGAAGCGATGACGTTGGCCGACCGGCTGGTGGTCTTCAATCGTGGAGAGGTGCAACAAATCGACCACCCTCATGAGATTTATGCACGTCCCGCCAACGTGTTTGTCGCCGGATTCATGGGGTACCCGCCGATGAACCTGTTTGAGGCGCATCGTGACCAAAACACGCTTCGAGCCGGGCCGATTCGGCTGCCGTTATCGGAGACGGGATCATCACATCCTCTCGATCAACCTCTTACCATGGGAATCAGGCCGGAAGCGGTGGCCATTACACCCGCTGCAGTAACAGGAGAAGGGACCGTGTCCGGAGTCGTTCGACTAGTCGAGCCGTCGGGAGCCGGGATGTGGGTGACGGCAGATCTTCATGGTGCCCAAGACCTGACAGTCACCACGGTCATCGGATTAACAGAGCCCGACTTTGTTCCGAGCGTGGGAGATGCGGTTTCTGTGTCGGTACGCCGGTCACCCGTTCATCTCTTTGATCGGGCGACCGGGCAAAGAATCAGTTCAGCTTAGAGTGGTAAGCACGCTGTCTCTGCAAGACCGGCGCAGACGTGAGCAGAGCCGACCTTTCACAAAGGACCTATTTGCCATCTAATTCCAATACGGCGATGGATCGCGCCTCCATCGCATAGGGTTCGCCTCCTTTAAAGAGGTTGCCGGATGCCTCGGCGTCCGGCAAGGACGCGGTGTCGAGAAGAGGCCGCCAGCGGATGCCGCGTTTGTGAGCCGGCAACGTGAAAGCCAACGGCGTATGGCTGGAGTTCAATAGAATCAATAATGTCGCGCCGGAGATCGGCCGCCCTTTTTCGTCTCGCTCCGCGATGGCATCGCCGGCAAGCCTGAGCCCCAGCGATCTCGCATACCCTGCATTCCAATCCTCGTCCGTCATTTCCTTGCCGTCCGGCTTAAACCACGAGAGGTCTTTGACTTCGGACCCTCTGATGTGGCGTCCCTGGAAGAAGCGGCGGCGACGCAGCACCGGCTGTTGCTTTCGCAGGGCGATCAGTCGTTTCACGAAATCCAGCAGGTCGAGTTGCGCGCGATCGAGCGTCCAGTTGAACCAACTGATCTCGTTGTCCTGGCAATAGGCGTTGTTGTTCCCCTGTTGCGTGCGCCCGATCTCGTCCCCTCCGCAAAGCATCGGGACGCCTTGAGAAAGGAACAGGAGCGCGAGGAAATTCCGTTTCTGACGTTCCCGCAACTCGAGGATGGCAGGGTCGGTCGTCGGACCTTCGACCCCGCAATTCCAGCTGGCGTTGTCGTCTGTCCCGTCGCGGTTGTTCTCTCCGTTGGCCTCGTTGTGTTTCTCGTTGTACGATACGAGATCGTTCAACGTAAAACCGTCGTGCGCGGTGATGAAATTGATACTGGCGAACGGCCTGCGCCCGCTTGTGCTGTAGAGATCGCTGCTGCCGGTCAGTCGATAAGCCAGCTCGGCGACCTGTCCGCCGTCGCTTTTCACGTATCGACGAATCGTATCGCGATACTTGCCGTTCCATTCCGCCCATCCCACGGGAAAATTCCCGACTTGGTAGCCGCCTTCACCGACATCCCACGGCTCGGCGATCAATTTGGTCTGCGACAAAATGGGGTCCTGGTGCAGGATATCGAAAAACGCGCTGAGTCGATCGACGGCGTGCAGTTCCCTCGCCAGCGTGGACGCAAGGTCGAATCGAAACCCATCCACATGCATTTCCGTGACCCAATACCGCAGGCTGTCCATGATGAGCTGGAGCGTGCGCGGATGGGTGACATTGAGAGTATTCCCGGTGCCGGTATAGTCCATGTAGTAGCGGCTATCGTTGTCGACTAAGCGGTAATAGGCCGCGTTATCGATCCCTCGGAACGACAACGTCGGGCCGAGATGGTTACCCTCTGCCGTATGGTTATAGACCACATCCAAAATGACCTCGATACCGGAACTGTGAAGCGTCTTCACCATGGTTTTAAATTCTCGAACGTGCCGACCGCGCACAGGTGAGACGGCATAGCGAATGTCGGGTGAAAAGAAGCCGATGGTGTTATAGCCCCAATAATTTGTCAGGCCGTTGTCGGCCAGATGTTTATCCCGCACAAAATGATGGATCGGCAGCAGCTCAACGGCGGTCACACCGAGATCCAGCAGGTGGTCGATCACAGCCGGGGAAGTCAACGCGGAGTAGGTTCCCCGCATATGCTCGGGGATATCCGGGTGTTGCGCCGTGAGACCTTTCACATGGACCTCGTAGATGACGGTGCGGTCCCACCTGGTCTTGGGGGGTTGATCTCCGCCCCAGGTGAAGGCCTGGTCGATCACGACACACTTCGGAATGTTCGCAGCATTGTCACGGGTGTCGAACGAGAGATCTTCTTGTGGATCACCGAGGCGATAGGCGAACATGGCATCAGACCATTCCACTGTTCCCGCAATCGATTTGGCATAGGGATCAATCAACAATTTATTCGGGTTGAACCGCAGCCCCTCTTGCGGCGCATAGGCTCCATGGACTCTGTATCCATAATGTTGCCCCGGCCAGAGGCCCGGGATGTACGCATGCCAGACTTGATCGGTTTGTTCTTCCAATCGGATGCGCTGCGATTCCTTGACGGAATTGGCGGCATCAAACAGACAGAGATCCACGGCTGTGGCATGTTCCGAGAAAATTGCGAAGTTCACGCCTTCGCCATCCCACGTCGCGCCCAGCGGGTACGGTTTCCCCGGCCAAATCCTCATCCTTGCCTCCAAATTAGACTACCTCTTCGGACTGATGCTCCATCGCGAGCTGTACTCTATATAAGATAGCCGGCTCAACCTACGCAAGGTACGAATGCGTATCGCGGACTTGGTTACGGTCGGAGAATTCTGCACAATGAGGCTGAAGGAGGATGAGACAACTATGACGACGAAATCGCAACACGATTGGTCTCTGCAAATCGGCGCCACACCGCTGTCCGGCAATGCCGTAAAGTTTCGTGTCTGGGCTCCCTCTGCAACGTCTGTTTCAGTGACACTGATCGATCACCAGCAGGCTCCGTTGCCGATGCGGCGAGACGAACGAGGATATTTTGAAACCGTTGTCACCGGGACTCCTCCTCTCACCCGCTATCGGTATCTCTTGGATGGAGCCAACGCGCTACCTGATCCCGCCTCTCGCTTTCAGCCAGAGGGTGTCCATGGCCCATCGATGGTGGTCGACCCGAGCGCCTTCCGGTGGACAGACCAGGCCTGGCTCGGAATGCCGCTGGAGGCGTTCATTATCTACGAATTACATGTCGGGACCTTCACGAAGGAAGGCACCTTCGAGGCTATTATTCCTCACTTGCCTTACCTGAGAGATACCGTCGGAGTGACCGCCATCGAATTGATGCCGGTCGCGGAATTTCCAGGTCGGCGGAATTGGGGCTACGACGGAGTCTATCCCTTCGCGCCTCAGTCGAGCTATGGAGGACCCGAGGGGTTGAAACGACTCGTTGATGCTTGCCATGTCGCCGGAATCGCCGTGATTCTGGATGTCGTCTATAACCATCTCGGACCGGAAGGAAACTATCTCGGCGAGTTCGGCCCCTATTTTACAGATCGATACAGAACCCCCTGGGGATCCGCGATCAACTATGACGGTCCGGACAGTGACGCCGTCCGGCAGTACGTCGTCGACAATGCGCTCTACTGGGTGACCGAATACCACATCGATGCGCTCAGGCTGGATGCCATCCACGGCATTTTTGATTTCAGCGCTCATCACATTCTGCGTGACCTCGCGTCTGCCGTTCATGTTCAAGCCCGACATCTGAACCGCCAGGTGACGCTTATCGCCGAGAGCGACTTGAACGATGTGCGAGTCATCGAGCCTCCTTCAGCTGGCGGACATGGACTTGATGGTCAATGGAACGACGATTTTCACCATGCGTTGCGGGTCGTCCTGACGAATGAGCGGAAGGGGTACTATGAAGACTTTCATGGGCTCGCCGATCTGGCCACGGCAATTCGTGATGGGTTTGTGTACAGCGCGCGCTATTCAGCCCACCGTCGGCGTCGACATGGGAATGCATCGAGACAGTGCCACCCGTTCCGCTTCATCGTGTTCTCGCAAAATCACGATCAAATCGGCAACCGGGCGATCGGCGACCGACTGAGCACTCGCCTTCCATGGGAGGCGCTGAAAGCGGCCCGAGCGGCGGTCTTGCTCTCGCCGAACATTCCGTTGCTGTTCATGGGAGAGGAGTATGGGGAAACGGCACCGTTTCAGTATTTTATCGAGCATGGAGATCCCGCGTTGGTCGAGGCGGTCAGGCAAGGCCGCCGCCGCGAGTTCGCCCCATTCGGATGGAACCCCGAAGATATTCCGGATCCTCAAGACGTCCGGACGTTTGAACGAAGCCGATTGCAACGAGAACGGCTCGATGATCGGCAAGCCGCCATACTGCGATGGAGCGCAGCTCTGATCCGACTCAGAAAAACCCTGCCGTCACTGAGAGCGGGGAACCATGTGGCACAGCGTCATCAGGTCTGGGCCTTCGAAGAGAAACAGGTTCTGTTGATTCATCGTTGGACCGAGACAGACGGCGCATCGCTTCTAGTACTTGGGTTCAACACCTCGCCGGTTACCGTGACCTTGAGCGAACCGCACGGCACCTGGATCTCGCAACTTGACTCCATGGACAAGGAATTCGGCGGAACCGGCCAAGAGATGATGCCGACATCGCTGTCTATTTCTTCTCACGGAACAGCGATATCGATTCAAGCCTATGGCGTGGCCGTCTTCCTGAGCGCCAGCGAGGAGTCCCATTGAAGGAACGAGCTGAATCGAAGTCCTCTATTCGACACGAAGTTTTTAATGCGAGGAGGTAGGGCATGCCAGATTTGTATGTCACGCGGTTCATAGAGCGAGCAATCGAATGGGCGACGACGTCGGGGTTACGCATCCTGATCATCGTCGCCATGGTGGGAATCATCCTCTCGATCCTCGGGCGGGCCATGGATCGATTCCAAAGAATGTACGAAGGCGCATTGCCCACCGACGCACAAGCCAAGCGGGCTAAAACCTTG
>CABVRR010000146.1 GCA_902500705.1 uncultured Nitrospira sp. | reverse complement strand
CGTGGATCTGGCTGACGATTTTGTTCTCGTCGTTACGCTTGTCACCGATCAAGGCGGTATTGTCTGGTTGACCTGTATCGTCAGTATTGTTGTTCCGTAAAAGGTCCGGACGGTGCTGTCCGTTCACACCTCGGTCAGGACCGAGGTTGAACTTCACTCGATCCGGCCGCTTGTACAGGTAGGGCTGATCATCGGGCCCACGGCCATAGAGGCTGTCGAGGTCAAGACGCGGAGTGCGGAAGTCTTCGAGCGCGTCCGGATCGTTTTGCTGTTGCAGCGAGGAGGCGGGATCGAACGTAATGTCATGATCGATGAACTGCCCAAAGTACGTGTAGCCGGCAGGAATGTCACGGTTCTCGTCCTCATCCTCATGCGTATTGATGTCGGCATCCGGGCTCTCACCTTTGCCGATATTGTCGGAGAATTCCGTTGACACCATAAGCGCGCCAATTCAACCAATAGTGCCTCAATATTTTTTTCCTCTTGGGTATTAGTTGGCTGGAAGGAGGAGGGAAGCCAGCGAAACAGACGTCCAAATTTTCCAGTTCGGATCGAAGATTGTGCAGCGCTCTGCAATCCACGCAACGGTGAACTTCCATGTGCCATATGTGACCTCCGTTAGAATAGTTACAATTCAAAACATCCCGGCGTCGTGAGTAGCACAAGCCTTCCAAACGCCAATGCGCCATTTCGGTGAAGCAACCTGCTGTCCCAATGCTCAAAACTGATTTGTCGCGGTACCGAGCATTAATCATGCCGACTGTTGCGAACAACTACACTCTGGTTCTTAACTTGCTTTGCCGTTGAGACCCCGCGTCAAATGAATTGAGATGAATCGGATTAGATTCACTCCCCCATGAATCCATTTAGATTCACCTTCCTGTTTAAATTGAAATCACACAAAGACCTTCCGTTATGGGGAGGTTGCAATCAACCCAATAGTCCAACTACTTAGATCGATTTATGAAGTGTTGGCACGGAAAGCACGACCGTGGACTACATCTTGCTGGTGCGTGCGGAACATGAGGCTGATCAGCCTAAGTACAATGCCAATGATCACGGCATGACGAGCGGTTATCTCAAGCCACGATTGCTGAAATGAACCATGTGCGCAGTACCAGCAATAAGACTTGAAGGAATGCGGAATCACCACAAAGGGTTATTGTGAAAAATACGCAATAGGAATAGTTAGCGCGCGGAAAAGATTTATGACGAACGGTTGTTTTCTCTAATGCATGACAAACTGTGGGCATTCGAGAAGGAAGACAAGCGAGATTCTCACATTTAATAAGGAGGTGTTGCGATGGGATGTTCGATATGGCGATGGTATCCGGCAAAGGATAGAAAACCAGCCTTCTCTATCAATTCTGTCGTTGAAGGTTCTATTACACTTATAGAAACTCCGAAGAAGAAAAAAAATGGTGAGAATGAGTACAATGTACGTATCATCACCTATGAGCTCGAGAAACGTCGAGAATATTTTGAATGTGCTGTGGACGATCATGCGAGGCAGGTCTTAGAAAAAGAAACAGAGTATCATCCTGATGAAAAAGAAGCAGAGCATCATCCTGATGGTGAGGCTTGGCACTATGGGTTGATCATCGTGAAGCCAGGACAGCCGAATCTAGCAGATTCGATCGTCAAGGATTTCATCTCTTTTCATCGGCACCCTGTGGTTGATACAGAAAAACCTACAAGTTCACGATACGGGATATCCACATACAATGAAGTATTCGAAACACGAGCTGACAAGGAAAAAGCTCTCAAGAAATTAGACCCCAAGAAAGCGAAGCAGTCTGCCAAAAAAGTAACAGAGGAAGGTCTCTCTCAGAGAGATGCTGAAGATCTCAAAAAGATGCCGAGGCTGCAGCATGCGTAAGATCTCCCTAAGTTTCTCGGCAGACAGTGATATTTGAAATAGCACAAATACTTACTTGCGAAATACAAGACGCACTGTTCCACTTTGAGTGGGTGCGTATAACTCGATATTGATGAAATGGTCGTCAGATGATACGTCGTTTGCCAAGGCGATATGGACAGAGAAGATGCGCCGCTTGATTCTGATAGACTTCTGCGTCTGTCAGTACAAAACAGCGAAATCTACATACGTGCTCAGAGATACGGATTCATGGGTATAACCCAATGAGCATGAGGCCGAATAGCTGCGCAGCTTTCTTTGTAACAGTTTTTTGTATTTCTCCAGGTTGGACTCAAGCTGCAGCTCCCATTACACCATCCGGGCTCAATACACAGGTCAACCTCTCTGGTACTCCTCCCGCTGGAACAGTGCAGTACGACATCACCGGCGGAACCAGAGCAGGGACAAATTTATTCCACAGCTTCGGTGAGTTCAATGTTCCAAATAACAACATCGCAAACTTTCTCAATGACACAGGCGTTGCTACCAATAATATTCTCGGCCGTGTCACTGGCGGACACGGCTCAAATATCTTTGGCACAATTCAAACCACCGGATTTGGAAATGCCAATCTGTTTCTCATGAATCCAGCAGGTATTATCTTCGGTCCATCTGCATCACTGAATGTGGGAGGATCGGTGACCTTCACGACGGCAGATTATCTGCGACTAGACAAAGTAGGCAGTCCCAATGCTGGAATTTTTCATGCAAGTCCAGCACAGGTAAGCCTACTGACAAGCGCTTCTGTCGACGCGTTTGGATTCCTAGGAGCGCATCCTGCCGCCGTTGCGATTCACGGCAGTCAGTTTACGGTGCCAGATGGCCATAGCATCTCGCTCATTGGCGGTAATGTTACGGTTCAAAACGAGGAGCTGGAGAGCGGAACGATCCAACCTGCTCACTTAGGAGCTCCAAACGGGCAGATCAATTTGGCAACCGCAAAGTCTCCCGGCGAATTTCTGCAGGATCTCACGGCTGCACCCAACATCAACAGTGTATCGTTCAAATCATTAGGATCCGTCCATATCGCCTCGGGATCAACAGTGGATGTCAGTCAGACCGGTAACGGCAAGGTATCAATCCGTGGTGGTCAGTTGGTTTTAGAAATACACAATGCCGCTCTTAGTACCACGGACGGTGTAGCCGCCGCTGTGCCCCCAGGCCAAGATGCCATTATTCTTATTCCAGGAAGTTCAATCATCAGCCGAACCTCCTCGAAAAACCGAGGTCCTGACGTCCAAATCGTTACAGATCACTTACAGTTTCTGGGGTCTCCCCCTCCCCATTCTGAGACAGAACCAGGCACCGCAGTTAGTATCCGAGCCCAGACAAATGGGAACGGTGATGCAGGCAATATCGCTTTACGAACAACCGGAGATCTCAAACTGATTAACCTGGTACAAATTGAGTCAACTTCTGGGGCTACCCTTGATGGAAACAAAGCCTCGCCTATCCTCGCACCAGGGAATGCAGGTGATGTGGAACTGACAAGCGCGCATGGGAACATTCTGATGAGCGGGCTTTTTACCTGGGCATCATCTCAAACATGGAACAGCAGTGGGAAGACAGGTATCGTGACCGCGTCGGCCCTCGGAGGAGATATTATCCTGGATGAGGCAGGTCTTTTCAGTCGTGTGGGGGCTCAAAGTAGTGGAGGAGGTCAAGTCCAGGTTGTTGCTCAGAACTTGCGGATGGATTTTGGACTACTCGGTATCGACAATTTTAGTCAGTTCAAGCCAAGCGGTATCATGGTAGCACTTTCTGACAATTTGACGATGTCAGGAAGCTCCTTAGGAGGTTCCTTGATCGTCACCAGCGCAGTCAGTCGTATTGCTACGGCTGAGGCCGGGGACATTACGCTCACGGCTAAAGATGTTACTGCAACTCAGGGAAGCCTCATCAGTAGCGAAACCTTCGCGGAAGGAACTGGTGGTCAGCTTAAGATTTTTGTTGATACGCTTCAGTTAACGGACGGAAGTCGAATCAAAAGCGGAAGTACTTTTGCTCCCTCGATCGGAATACTGCCCAAGGGAATCATTCCCAGTGGTCCCGGAGGAGACATAACGATTCAAACTCGAGGTCCTACCAGTTCTATGCTGATCGATGGACCTAAGAGTGGAATCTTTGCCAATACGGAAGGGACGGGGACAGGCGGCACAATCAATCTATCCACGAAGTCTCTTACGATTCAGAATGGCGGAATGATTTCGGCATCAACGATAGGAACGGACACACGCGCGACCGGTGGCTCAATAATTGTCAACGCGACGGACCACGTCGCGATGAGTAATGGGGCCTCTATTACCACCAGCAGCATCGCCGAGCAGAAGATTCCCAATTCAGGCATCGCACCCGCGGGAAATATCTCGATTAATGCCGGTCAGCAGTTGACCATCCAAGATAGCTCTATCACAACCGAAGCAAAAGAAGCTGGGGGCGGCAACATCGATGTCATCGCGATCGATCGTATTCACCTGGCAAATGGCCACATCAGCACGTCGGTGCGCGCAGGCGCTGGAGATAGCGGGAGGATCTCGATCGATCCGAGAGAGGTTATCCTACAAAACAACAGCGTGATCCTTTCACAGGCAGTACAAGGGCGCGGCGGAGACATCACGATTGCAACCTCTCAGTTCATACAAGATCCAACCAGTCTAGTTGATGCATCCTCGCAGTTCGGCCAGAGCGGCATAGTGCGGGTTCAATCTCAGACATTGAATCTCAACGGTGCGATCACACAGCTCTCGTCCAAAACAGCGGAGACTCAGACTCTCTTGCAAAATCGCTGTGTAGCGTTAGCCGGCGGCGCACAAAGCACATTCCTCGTTGCCGGACGAGACGCGCTTCCCGCTGAACCAGGCGGATGGCTCAGTAGCCCGGTTGCCATGGATCACTGGATAGAGAAAAACACAGCGCACGCATCGGGTCCAATGGCGAAGAGGCAACACTCGACAAGATCATCAACCATGATCGGTCCCAACAATGAAACAAGGATTCTCTCGCTACGACGACTGACGCCACCGGGATTTTTAGTCCGAGCCTTTGCAGTTGATGGATCCACAGGCTGCCACTCATGATGGGAGGGGCTGGCAGTGCACCGCATTGGGATCGGCGCCGATTCATCGCTTCCTTTCTCTCTGGTTTAGTTATGTCGCTTATGAGCCTCTCCTCTCCTCTCTGGGCTCAAGTCGCTCCCCCGATCTTTGATCCTACGCTGCGATCCGGTGAACCACCGGCTCCACTGAAGAAAGAATTCAAGCCACCCCCGCTGACCCCTCGTCCTACACTACCACTCGTACCGGCTCCACCGGAGAGCGACGTTCAGACGCAACTCGGCCAGGTGCGCGTGTATGTGAAATCAATCCAGGTTGCTGGGAATACTG
>CABVRR010000145.1 GCA_902500705.1 uncultured Nitrospira sp. | reverse complement strand
GAACGTTTCCTCGTCATCGGCGAGCAACACCCGCGGGGCATCGATAATCATCGGTCACGACCTCCTGTTATGGGGGTGAACTGATCGAGCGTATCAATCGCAGCAGTTTGTCGTGGTAAGAAGACTGAAAATGTTGATCCGTTCTGTAGTTGAGTCTGGACCTCAATCCTTCCGCCCATGGCCATGACCAGGCTCTGAGAAACGGAAAGCCCCAGCCCCATACCTTTCTGACCGCTCCCTACCTTGGTCGTAAAAAATGGGTCAAAGATGTGCGGCAGATTTTCTGGAAGAATACCCGGCCCCTCATCAGACACGGCGATCCGTACCGCATCAGGCTCAGCTCGAAGGGTCAGTACGATCGCACTTCCTTCGCTGGAACAGTCGATAGCGTTGGTGAGCAGATTCAGGATGACTTGCCTTACCCCTCCTCGCGGCACTCGGAATCGTTCGAGATACGGGTCCAGCTCGATCCTCAGCACCAGTCGATGCTGCTGCAGTCGTGTCGAACAAAACGCCTCGACATCATGAATCAGGGTTTTGATCTCAACCGTTTTATCCATGCCGACTTCCGGTTGATATAGCTGATACATGTTCCGAATGATCGATGCGACGCGAGCAATCTCGCGATCGATCATATCGGCAAACTCGGCGTGAGGATGGGTTGAATCCACCGCCTGTTTCACAAGGATAAAGGCGCTCTTGATCCCGGCAATCGAGTTATTAATCTCATGTGCGATGCCAGCCGCTAAGCGTCCCATCGCGGCGAGTTTTTCTCTCTGTGCCTGTTGCGATTCCAACGCTGCACTCTCAGTCGTCCGCTCGACAATCTGGCGTTCTAACTTTTCTCGATGGCCTGACCGCTCCATCTCCAGATGCTTGCGATCGGTGATGTCACGGCCTACCACCAAATGGACTTCCTTCCCGCGATAGGAATATGACCGGACCACGACTTCAACGGGAAAGGTCGTGCCGTCTTTGCGGCACCCTATGGTTTCGTAAGGCTCGCTCACGTTATTCCACATGTTCACGACAACCTGGTTGCGTGATTCATCGGCCACGATATCTAAGATGGATCGTCCGATAATCTCACCCGGGCCATAGCCAAACATCCGCTCCAACCTGGCATTCACTTCGACTATAACCCCTTGATCGTGTACGGCGATCCCATCAAAGGTGGCCTCCGTCAATAACGTGTATCGTAATTCACTGTCACGAACCGCCTCTTTCGCGCCTGTGCGCTCGATGATCTCGCGAGCAAACACGCACTGAAACTCTTGATCCTCATAAGCCAGGAAGCTCATTCGAATATCGATGGGAATGTGTCGGTCGTCTTTGCTCAGATGAACCGTCTCGAGCGCACTCGTCTTCTTTTCTCTGTTCTTCGCCCACAAGCGAGGCCACTTCTCCGGAGAGATATTCGGATTCAGGTCGTGGACCGTCATGCGAAGAAATTCGTCCGTGGAATAGCCCAGCATCGCCGTGGCTTCATTGTTGGCATATACAATCCTTGCTTGATGATCGATCCAATAGACCGCATCCCCAGCGTGGTCCATGGCACACTTCATACACTGCAAATATTCCTCCGTTCGCTTCAATTCGGTAACATCGATCACAACGTCGCCGAACGGCCGATTTTGCCTGAAGTCGAAGGAAGAGTTGATACCGAGCTTGTGCTGAGCCATGTCGTCCGGCGTGATAATAGTTTCCTTTATTTCAAGCGGCTGATCGGATGAGCACAGGAGCTGATTGTTTTCCTGCCACATGATCGCAAGAGACCTCGGCATGAAATCTAAGACTGCCTCATATTAGGTATTTTTTAAGCATCCCATCAGCGCCCGGAAGCCCGACAGTCAACGAAGGAGGGATCGCAGCAACTCAAGTAACCGTGGGCAGACCGGACATTAAATAGTGAATGTCGAGCCTGTTTGTATTCTATACGGCTTTCTCATATCTACACCTACTTAGAAATCCTGTCTATACGGCCTTTTTACTCTACGCTGAACCAGCCCCGCCTCGCCGGTGGGCCATGCTGTGCGGCCTGCGCATCTTTTCATTACAGGAATAGGCGATTGGATAATGTCCGAACCCGGCACTAAGATTTCAAAAAGTTAAAACTCCTCGAAGTCCTCGCCCGAACTATGGTGTTCTTGATCATTGCCGCCCCCTACTCCAACCGCTTTCTTGCGTTGCCCCAGCTTGGCTGACACCTTACCGGTAAGACGCACCGGCTCTGGTTGTGCCATGACAGGCCTTCCTGAATAGGCATGGGACTGAACAACCTTGAATGCTTCCACTTGACGCATCAGGCCCTTAGCCTGTTCCTTCATGGACTGACTGGCACTGGTGGTCTCCTCTACCAACGCCGCGTTCTGCTGTGTCGTCTCATCCATCGACATAATCGCCTTGTTCACCTGCTCGATCCCGCTCGCCTGCTCCTGCGACGCCGCCGTGATCTCTGCAATAATGTCCCCCACCCGCTTCACCGAATGCACGATCTCCTCCAATGTCTTCCCCGATTGATCTACCAGCTCGCTCCCGTCGTTCACCCGTTGGATCGACTCGTTGATCAGCCCCTTGATCTCTTTCGCCGCCGTCGCCGACCGCTGCGCCAGGTTCCGTACCTCCGCCGCCACGACCGCAAACCCCCGCCCATGCTCTCCCGCCCGCGCCGCTTCGACCGCCGCATTCAACGCTAAGAGGTTCGTCTGAAACGCAATCTCGTCGATCACGGTAATGATATCCGCGATCTTCTTGCTGCTCTTGTTGATCTCCCCCATCGCGTCCACGGCCCGCTTCGTCACCGCCCCCCCCTTGTCTGCCGTGTCTCGCGCCGCCACCGCCAGCTGATTCGCCTGCTTCGCATTGTCTGCGTTCTGTTTCACCGTGCTCGTCATCTCTTCCATCGACGCACTCGTCTCTTCCAACGCCGACGCCTGCTCGCTCGTCCGCTGCGACAGGTCTTCATTCCCCTTGGTAATCTCCTCCGCCCCCGTCGACACCGCCCCCACCGCCTCCCGCACCGCCGTGATCGTGTTCGTCAGATTCTCCAGCGCCGCATTCAGGCTGAGCTTCACCTTGGCCAAGTCCCCCGCATACGTCCCCGTCATCACCTGGGTCAGATCGCCCTGCGCCAGTGCCCCCAGCGAGCCCTGCGCTTCGCCCACCAACCGCTCCATATCCGCCGCCGCTTGCTTCTGCGCCGTGATGTCCGTCGCAAACTTCACTACCTTGTACACCTTACCGTTGGCGTTGAGGATCGGATTATAGGAGGCTTGGATCCAGAGGGCTTTCCCCCCTTTCCCGATGCGCAAATACACCCCGGCATCGAACTCCCCACGATTCAGCTTCTGCCAAAACGCTCCATACGCCGGACTATTCGTATAGGCCGAGTCGCAAAATATACGGTGGTGCTGCCCTTTGATTTCGTCCAGCCGATACCCCAAACACTGCAAGAAATTTTCGTTCGCCGTCAGCACCGTCCCGTCCAGATTGAACTCGATCGCGGCCTGTGCCTTGTTGATCGCGTTCAATTTCCCCTCGAACTCCGCCCCGCGATTCTTTTCTCCCGTGATATCCGTGGCAAACTTCACCACCTTATACGGCTTCCCATTCACATCGAAGACCGGGTTATACGAAGCCTGGATCCAGACTTCTTTCCCCCCTTTTCCGATTCGCAGATAGACTCCGGCATCGAACTCCCCCCGATTCAGCTTCTGCCAAAACGCTCCATACGCCGGACTATTCGTATAGGCCGAGTCGCAAAATATACGGTGGTGCTGCCCTTTGATTTCGTCCAGCCGATACCCCAAACACTGCAAGAAATTCTCGTTCGCCGTCAGCACCGTCCCGTCCAGATTAAACTCAATCACCGCCTGCGCCTTACCGATGGCATCGATGAGGCCACGTACCTCTGCAGTTTTTACCGCGACTTCTTGCTCTCGATCCTTGACCTGTTGTGCTTTGTCCTGCAACTGCTGTCCCATCTGGTTGAAGGCCTGGGCAAGCTGCCCGATTTCATCCTTCGACGCGACCGTTGACCGAGCCGCGAGATCTCCACCGGCCAACTTGGCAACCACCTCACCTACGTTGGTCAATGACTGTACGATTATCCGCGCGATAATCCAGCCCAATCCCGCGCCCAGCAAGGTGCTGATGATGATCGCCCCCAGCATTATCGAGCGAAGCGACTCGCCCTCGCTTACCGCACCCTTGTAGTTCACCTCGGCCTGCGCTGAATTGTCCTCCGCAATATCTTGCAATGCTTGGGCAACCTCCTTCGCTTTCGGCACCTCGAGACTGATGAGGGCAGCCATAGCCTCTTCTTTCTTCCCCTCCGCACTCAGCTTGATGACCTGTTCATTGAGGTCTGTAAAGTGAACATAGGCAGCCTGAAATCGTCCGTAGGCCTCTCGTTCCTTCTCGGACGAGATCATCGGCTGGTACATGACGAGCAGCTCTTTGATATGCGCGGCATTCTTCCCCATCTGCCGTACTTCATCCTCCAGTTTTTGCGTATCCTTGGTCATGAGATGCTGATCAAGTGCCAATCGAATCCGATTCACCTCTGTACGCATTTCCCCGATCACTTTGATCGGCGCCAGATTGGTGTTGTTGATTGACTCGAGCCGCTTGGTCAACACACTCTGCCCATTGAGAGCCATCCACCCAACGGCGAGAATGCACACCGTTGAGATGCCAGTACAGAGAATCAGTTTGGTCATGGTATGAAGATTCTTGAATGTGATCATGAGACCGCGCTCCTTTCCTTCAGCATCAAAGGCCAGTCTGCTTTCCCGATGTTTTTATCCGCTCCGTCTACCGGCCGAACATCATAGGCCTTCGTTTGTGCACACTACGATTACAGTGTCTCGGAGTTGTTCGTAGAATGTCCCCACTGTGTCGAGAACAAGGCAATAAAAAAGGTGCATCCGATGGCTCAATGCAAGAGCCATCAAATGCACCTTCAACTGACAGGTCTCTCTCCTGTCCGATTAGGCAAATCGAGTCGTCTACTCGATCGATGTTCTACTGACGTATCTGAGGCACTATCGGCTCAGGATGGGAAATCTTGAGTGAGTGCCCCAAGGACTGATCACATAATTTTGAATAACTGCGTGATTTTTCACAGAATCAGAACTCTTCAAAATCCGGCATGCCGGATGCCCTCGTCCCACCAGTCGTAACAGCAACTCTAGTGGCAACCTTCGCCCCTACTGACTTGGCTGTCGCCCTGCCAGTAAGACGTACCGGCTCCGGCTGGGCCATAACACGTCCTCCTGATTGAACATAAGACTGGGCAATCTTGAATGTTTCCACTTGGCGGAGGAGCCCCTTGGCCTGTTCCTTCATGGACTGGCTGGCACTGGTAGTCTCCTCCACCAACGCCGCGTTCTGCTGCGTCGTCTCGTCCATCGCCATGATCGCCTTGTTCACCTGCTCGATCCCGCTCGCCTGCTCCTGCGACGCCGCCGTGA
>CABVRR010000144.1 GCA_902500705.1 uncultured Nitrospira sp. | reverse complement strand
GACCTCTGCCTTGTAAGGGCAGCGCTCTCCCAACTGAGCTATCCGCCCGATTTTCTTAGCAACCTGCGCGGAGCCTATCAAGTCCGTACTTCCTTGTCAACGGGTTCGCATATCGCGCATGTCGTTTCATAATTTCCCAACGTCTACGTACTTGACTGCTTCTTCTGATTTTCGGCGCGTGTCTCCCCTCGACGAGGCTGCCGTGGGAAATAGCGGCGATGGATGTGTCGCAACCGACTGCTTTCCACATGCGTATAGACTTGAGTCGTCGCGATATCGGCATGGCCCAACATGGACTGAACGACCCGCAAATCGGCTCCACCTTCCAGCAGATGCGTGGCGAACGAATGCCGTAACATATGCGGCGAGATCGGTTTAACAATACCGGCGCGGCGCGCGCGCTGCAGCAGCAACTTCCAGAACGCCTGCCGTGTAAGGCCTCGTCCTTGACGGCTGACGAACAAGGCACGAGACGATCGTGCCTTGAGAAAAGCCGGTCTGACATAGTCCATGTACTCGATCAATAATTTGACTGCAGTCTGTCCGAGCGGAACCACTCGCTCCTTCGCGCCTTTCCCCATGACTCTGACACAGCCCAGATTCACGTCGATCTGCGACAGGCTGAGTCCGACCAGCTCTGACACACGAAGGCCCGCTGCATACAATACTTCCAGCATCACGCGGTCGCGTCGATCTTCGAGACGATCGCGGACCGGGAGTTCGAGTAAAGCCGTGACTTCTTGATGTGTCAGCGTTTTCGGCAATCGGACCGGCCGACGCGCGAGCGCCATATCACGAAGAGGACTTGCCGCGACAAGATGTTCTCGAACCAGGAAACGATACCAGCCTCGCATCGCCGAGAGCAGGCGAGCGATCGATGATGCCGCAAGGGCCTCTTGTCGGAGCGATGCGAGGAATGACCGTATCGTCTGGGGTGAAACGGGGTCTCCCATGCCGAGCCGATGCTGCATCAAGTAGCGCTGTAACCGAAACAGGTCTCGCCGGTACGACTCCAGCGTATTGGCTGCCAGCCCGCCTTCAACCCGCAGCTCACTGAGATATCGCTCAAGAAGAGGGCTCAGTAATGGTCCCGTTAGTTCAGCCATAGCCATCGAATATCAAAACTATAGCCGACTCCTATCATCCAGACAATGATGATGCCCGTGTAGTTCTCCTTGACAGGTCGCATCCTTTCCGATACTAGTCTGGCTACGGTTTACCGCCGATCGAACGGAATGCTCGCCCACTCGCACAACCCTTCCTCAATTTCTGCATGGCCGCCGCTGATGGTTGCCATTGCGCTGACACTGCTGCTCAGCATCGGCCTCTTCCCGGTCCTCTGTGGCGAGGCAGGCGCGGCAGATCCCGTCAAAACCCTTCCTCCGAATCCACCGGTCTTGAACCAAGCCTCACGCCAGATCGAGAAAGGGGATTTTGAGTCCGCAGTCACAAGCCTACGTCGATTCTTGACCACCACTCCGTCACCCGAGCACCTCGACGACACCTATCTCTTACTGGGCGCAGCGCTCTATGGAATGAAGGACTATGGAGAGGCCCTCCGTTATTTGAACCAACTGCAGACGGATTTCCCAGAATCTGATCTCGTGGATCGCGGCAAGCTCATGTTGGCCCGCACCCATGTCGCGATGAGTAATATCGACTTGGCCTTGCCGTTACTGACGCAAGTACGAACGACGACTGCCGATGCTCCAACCAAACGTGAGGCGCAACAGCTGACGGCCGAGGCCTTTGCCCAGAAGAAAGACTATGTCCGAGCCATCCATACCTTGCTGGATGGAATGACCGGCAGCTCCGACCTCCAGATCACGGAGTCGCGAGAGCAGATTCGTCAATTCATTGCAGAAAAACTGGACAGAAAAGGGTTGACTCGGGTGCGAGACACCTATCCGCAATCATATCCCGGCGACCTCGCGTCCCTTCGGCTGATCGACTACTACATGGGGCGAGGCGAAGACCACTTGGCAGAACGAGAGGCCCGGCATTTTCTGGATATGTTTCCTGCTCACCCCTCGATCCCGAAGACCAGCGAATCGCTTGAACTCATCAAGGCACGGCTGAAGGCCAACCAGTATTTTATCGCGACCGTCCTTCCATTATCGGGACGCTTGTCCACCTTCGCGACCGATGTCTTGGAGGGAATTCAGCTGGCGGTAGAGCGGGATCGTGAGCAGCCTGGAGGCTCCTCTATCGGGCTGATCGTGAAAGACCATGACGCGGAACGGCAAGGCTTCTTAGACGATCTCTCGACGTTGCTCAACGACGACCGTCCGCTTGCCGTCATCGGTCCGATGCTGTCAAAAAATCTTCCTGTCATGGCCGAAATGGCCCAAAAGACCAGGATCCCATTGATCACACCGGCGGCGACCCTTCCCAACGTCCGTCGGTTGGGTACCTATCTCTTCAGCACATCGTTGACGTACGCCATGCAGGCCGAGCGCATCGCGACCTATGCGGCGAAAGAGCAGGGGTATCGCCGATTCTGTATTCTTTACCCCGACACCGTCTATGGGCGAGAACTGGCTCGACTCTTCGCCCAAGAGGTACGCCGGCTGGACGGTGAAATCATTGCCATCGAACCGTTCAAGGAAGGAGAAACGGATTTTGCTCCTCAGATCCAACGACTCAAGGCCGAAGATTTGAAAAAATATGGACTGGCGGTACCTGTCGAAGTACCGCGGCAGTCCGGCAAACCCCTCGCCCGCAATGAAAAGCGCCTGCTGTATACGCCGGGGTTCGACGCGATTTTCATCCCCAGTCGCTCACACGAAATCGGTCTGCTCGCCGCACAGCTGGCGTTCCATGACATCCGAGCTCCCCTGCTCGGCACCAACGGGTGGAACTCACAGGACTTTGCCCGCACGGCCGATCGAACGGTCGACGGCGCGACCTTCGTCGACGGCTTCTTCCTCGACAGCCCGAATCCCGCCATGCAAGAGTTCGTGCAGCGGCACCACAAGCGCTTCCAATCCCCTCCGTCGCTCTTCACCATGCAAGGATATGATGCCGCCCGAGTCGTCATTGAAGGAATCCGCCACGGAGCGACCTCCGGCGAAGCCCTTCATGACTTTCTCATGACGCAGCACAACTTGCCGACGCTCTCAGGACCTGCCGATTTCGGACCGGACGGTACCCTCCACCGACCGCTCTTTCTTCTACAGGTCAAACAAGGTAAATTTGTCCAGCTCAACTAGCATGACGTTCACACTGGCCCCTCGCTTCATTTTCAGGTCGTGCAACGGCTTACCTTGTGGAAGCCAAGAGCGTACGGCCCCTTCGCCTGTAGTAGCCATGTACAATGATGACGTCTCTCAGCGCGCGGCGCGGATTGGCAGCTGAACACCATGACGACAAGCCTGAATATCCGACCGGCTGTTTCGACGAAAGCGAGCACTGACAATTCATGAATTCCCTCTCACACATTCTTCACACCATTTCCTATATGGGGCTTCCCCTCTTGTTCGCGATGGTCCTCCACGAATATGCACACGGGTGGGTTGCCGAAAAATGCGGCGATTCGACCGCAAAACTCGAAGGGCGGCTCACCATTAATCCACTGGCTCACATCGATCCGTTCGGCACCGTCATTCTGCCGCTGATCTGTTTGATATTGCCCGGGAGCTTTTTGTTGGGTTGGGCCAAGCCGGTTCCGATCGACCCCAGAAATATGCATCAACCTCGGCGCGATATGGCACTGGTGGCTGCCGCCGGTCCCGGAATGAATCTGCTGCTTGCCGTCGCCAGTGCCTTGCTCCTGGCCATGCTCCTCACGGTTGACCCAACCCTGTCTCTCCGTCAAACACCCGAGACGGATGCGTCTTCAGGACTATTTGCGACCACGTTTCTCCGTCCGCTCGCCGTCATGGCGCTCTATTCGGTGTTGATCAACGTCTTTCTCGCACTGTTCAATCTGCTGCCGATCCCGCCGCTCGACGGCGGCCGGATCCTGACCGCGATGTTGCCTTCCAGGCCGGCCCTGGCATTAGCACGATTGGAGCCCTATGGCATGCTCATCTTGGTGGGACTGATCGTGTTCGACAAAGAACTCGGCGTGATCCACACCATCACCGGAACCTTTGCAAAGGGGCTATCCGGTACGATCTTGTCAACCGCGCTCGGTCTCCGTCCGGGAGTCACAGAATGACCACACTACGCAGACGTGTCCTCAGCGGCATGCAGCCCAGCGGCCTCATGCATCTCGGAAACTATCTCGGCGCCTTGGAAAACTGGAAGGTTTTGCAAGAACAATATGACTGTTACTTCTTCGTCGCCGATTGGCATGCGTTGTCCACAAATTATGCCGATACAAGCCGTATTCGAACCTTCGTCCGCGAGATGCTGATCGACTGGCTTGCCGGCGGCATCGATCCTGACCGCTCCAACATTTTTATCCAGTCACGGATTCCGGAACATGCCATCCTGCATCTCCTGCTCTCGATGATGGCCCCTGTCTCGTGGCTTGAGCGCAACCCGACCTACAAAGAGAAACAAGACGAGATCAAAGAAAAGGATCTGACCACCTATGGTTTTCTTGGGTACCCCGTCCTGCAAGCCGCCGACATTCTCCTCTACAAGCCCGATTTTGTTCCGGTGGGAAAAGATCAACTGCCCCATCTGGAGCTGACCAGAGAACTGGCCCGACGATTCAATGACATCTACAAAACACCCGTCTTCCCAGAGCCGAAGGAACATCTAACCAAGTTCCCCAAGGTCGTCGGGACCGACGGCCGGAAAATGAGCAAGAGTTACCACAATACGATCAATCTCTCGGATACCGAGCCGGTCGTCCGGCAAAAGCTCAAGACCATGGTCACCGACCCGGCTCGTGTGAGACGGACTGATCCAGGCAATCCGGACCTCTGCCCTGTCTACGAGTTTCATACCATCTATTCTTCCCCAGCCGTGAAAGACCAGATCAATACAGACTGCCGGACCGCCGCGATCGGGTGCATCGACTGCAAGAAACTCGTGGCAGATCGCATGGTGGAACAGTTGGCGCCGATCTGGGACACGCGCGCGAAATTGATCGAGCACCCCTCCCGCGTCGAAGAGATCGTCGAAGCCGGCACCACGCGAGCCGCCGCTGTCGCCGGTGCGACCCTACGCGAAGTGAATGAGGCCATGAAGATCTAGTCTGCTAGCTCCCTGCAGACCCTCCTGCAAGATTTCCGAATCCTCTAGAAGAACACGCTCGTCGGTGAAAAAATGCCTCGCAGGGTATGTATCTAGTGAGGAGAAATCACCATGACCGGCAAGACCACTCAGATTCGACTGGAATGCATTGCACTCTTCTTGGGGCTTCTCTCGCTCACCGGCTGCGGCACGTGGTGGCACGGCGACCATCAGTCCGTCACGATCTTCACGACACCGCTCGATGCCCAGGTCATCATCGATGACCGCGTCCATGTGCTGGCACCGGGAACCGTCTCGCTCAATCGAAAGGAAGACCACCAGGCGGTCATCACCAAAGAAGGCTATGAGCCGAAGACCATG
>CABVRR010000143.1:2716-5516 GCA_902500705.1 uncultured Nitrospira sp. | reverse complement strand
CCTCGGCAACCTCATTCGCATCCATGGGCCGGATCGTGATCAATCCAGGAATCGCGCGCAACGACGCCAACTGTTCGATAGGCTGGTGCGTGGGGCCGTCTTCTCCGACTCCGATCGAATCGTGAGTGAAGACATACACGACCGGAAGTTCCATGAGTGCGCTCAGTCGGATCGCAGGACGGCAGTAATCGCTGAAGATCAGAAAGCTGGCCCCGTACGGCCGTACCTTCGACAACGAGAGCCCGTTCAAAACGGCGCCCATCGCATGCTCGCGAATGCCGAAATGGAAATTCCGACCGCCGTACGATCCGGCTTCAAAATCCCCTGCTCCGTCGAACGTGAGTCTGGTCTTCGTTGAAGGAGCCAAATCTGCCGAGCCGCCGATCAACCACGGCACACGCTTGGCAATCGCATTCAACACCTTCCCCGAGGAGTCACGCGAGGCAATGCCCTTGGCGTCTGTGGGAAAGACAGGCACATCCTTGTCCCATCCGTCCGGCAAGCGACGATGCTGCATGCGATAGAGATGATCGGCGAGGTCTGCATGCTGGGTTCGATACGCATCGAACTGCTTCATCCACGCTTCTCGCGCTTGATGCCCACGCTGTCCCATCAGCGCCTGGAAATGCTCGTTCACTCCGTCAGGTACTAAAAACTTGGCATCTTCCTTCCACCCGTAATTGCGCTTGGTCAGTTTGATTTCTTCTTCGCCCAACGGCTCACCGTGCGCCGCATGCGTGTCCTGCTTGTTCGGCGACCCATAGGCGATATGACTGTCGACGATCATCAGCGTCGGCCGGTCGGTCGTGCGTTTGAACGTGTGAAACGCCCGTTCGAGCATCTCCAGATCGTTCGCATCGCCGACCCGTATCACGTTCCATCCGTACCCGACGAAACGTGTCGCGACATCCTCGCTGAACGCCAAATCGGTGTGCCCCTCGATCGTGATTTTGTTGTTGTCGTAGATCCAGCAGAGATTGGCCAGCTTCAAATGCCCGGCCAGAGACGCCGCCTCTCCTGAGATTCCTTCCATCAAACATCCGTCTCCGCAGAGCGCGTACACGTCGTAGTCGAACATCGTGAAATTCGGACGATTGAAATACTCCCCCATCCACCGGCTGGCAATCGCCATACCGACGCTGGTCGCGATCCCTTGGCCCAGCGGACCGGTCGTCGTCTCCACACCGGACGTCCATCGATACTCCGGATGACCGGGGCATTTACTGTCGAGCTGGCGGAAATGCTTGATGTCGCCGAGCGTAACGGCGAGTTGACCAAGCGTTTCGTACTCGGGATTGACCGCTTTTACTCCGGAGAGATGCAACAGGGCATAGAGCAGCATTGAAGCATGACCGTTCGAGAGCACGAACCGATCCCGGTTCGGCCAGATCGGATCGGCCGGATCAAATCGCAAAAAACGTTGCCAGAGACAGTAGGCCACCGGCGCAAGCGCCATCGGCGTGCCGGGATGACCGGAATTGGCGGCTTGGACGGCGTCCATCGAAAGGGTGCGAATGGTATCGATACACAACTGATCAATCTTGCCGCTTGCCATAGTTCCCCCTTTGCTCCGAGATCACATCGCACCGATTTCGAACGATTCTTTTTCCGATTCAGTACCGTACGGACGGTGCCCCCGATGAGTGAGCGTTTCTACAACCGCGTTTCACGGTTATCCTGCTCGAAGCTCTCGCTCCGCCTGCAACCAATCCTCTTCGGCCTGCTCTCCTTGGCCTCCTCGGGCAAGATAAATATCATACGCGCGTTTTGCGATCTCCTCCTGCGTCGGCTGTGTCAAGCTCTTCGTGGAGCTCTTGACAGCGGTTTTCGGCTGAGTCGTCACACTCGGTTTGCCCCCTGACCGCTTGGCTTTTCCAGTTCGTGTTTCCTTCATGGTATCCTCCTTCCTCATAGGGTTCGGCTCATGGACCGATCGGAACGATGGCTCCATTAATCTGGTCGGCCTCATTTGACGCAAGCAAGAGCAAGGTCTGCGCAACCGATTCCGGCTTAGTCCATGTCGATGGGTCTGATTCGGGCATGTTTTCTCTGTTTGCGGGAGTATCCATCGTACCGGGCAAGACCCCAGTCACGGTAATGCCGGACCCGGTCAATTCCATAGCGAGCGTGCGAACCATCGCGACGAGCCCGGATTTCGACACGATGTAGGCGAACGCACCAGGAAACGGTTCCACCACGGAGCGGGCGGCAACATGAATGATGCGCCCCGACCGTCGCGCCATCATCCCCGGTATCACCGCTTTGGACAGCAGAAAAGCCGCCGTAAGATTAAGTGTCAACATCCGCTGCCACAACGAACTCTCCGTCTCAAGCGCGCGACCGGATGCAAACCCGCCGACTAGATTGATCAAGACATCGACTCGTCCTTCCTTCTGAACCACCTCGTCGACAAGTCGCTGAACGTCTTGCTCATCGGTCACATCGGCTTCCATCGACACCCAGCCCTGTGCAGGGCTCGTGGATGACCCACGACCGACCGACACCACTCGCGCCCCCGCCTGCACAAACGCCGGAACGACGGCCTGTCCTAATCCTCCGTTTCCTCCCGGTATGAGGACAACTTTTTTGTTGAGCGTCACCATCACCTATGTCCTGCGATTGAAATTCGTGCGTAGCGCGTCCATACCCCAACCCGCGTCGAATCAGCGAGGACTCGTGTCAGATGCTGCGGCAACCGGCTGTGCATGACCGGATTCGTCGGGTGACCACCCACCGCCCAGTGCCTTATAGAGTTGGACGACCGACGTCAGATGCAGACGGCGAGTTGTCGCGAGCGCTA
>CABVRR010000143.1:0-2616 GCA_902500705.1 uncultured Nitrospira sp. | reverse complement strand
TTATAGAGTTGGACGACCGACGTCAGATGCAGACGGCGAGTTGTCGCGAGCGCTAATTCCACATCAAATAAATTCCGCTGAGCGATCAGAACGTCCAGATAATTTGCGAGTCCTCCTTTATACCGAAGGTTCGCAAGACGCAAGGCCCCCTTCAAGGCGTTGACCTGTCGGTCCTGTGCCGCCGCCTGTTCGCGAGTCATGCGGGCTCCTGCCAACGCATCTTCCACTTCCCGGAATGCGGTCAGGATCGTCTGTCTATATTGCGCAGCCGCTTGCCTTGCCTGGGCCTCTGCCGCATCCTGTTGAAAGCCGAGACTGTGCGCATTCAAGATCGGACCGGTCAGACTTGGACCAAGAGCCCCGAAAAATCCTTCGGACCTGAGGAGCCTGGAGAAGCTGGGATTGGCAAGACCGATGATTCCCGTCAGAGAAACCTTGGGAAAACGATCGGCCTTCGCGGCGCCGATTCTGGCCGTCGCCGCCGCGAGTTGTTGTTCGGCTTGGATGATATCGGGACGACGCTGCAACAGTTCAGCGGGAAGACCGGCCGGGATGACCGGCGGCATTACTTGATCAGTCAACGATTGCCCTCTGGGGATCTGATCAGGAGGCCGACCCAAGAGTAAGCTCAGTTCATTTTCTTTCTGAATGATTTGTCGCGTCAGATCGGCAATCCGTGCCGCAGCGTTCTCTCGCTCAGCTTGAAATTGTTCGACGTCCAGCCCGTGAATCAACCCCTGGCGATGCCGCGCCTCACTGATTCGCACCGATTCATCCCAGGCTCGCAACGTTCGCTCCGCAATCTCCAATTGAAGATCGAATTGGCGAAGCTCGAAATAGGCTTGAGCCACGCCGCCGACCAGCTGTAAGATTATCGCGCGTCGATTTTCCTCCCGAGCCAGCAGCTCTCCACGAGCCGCTTCGTTCGAGCGACGAATCCGTCCCCACACATCGAATTCCCAGGCAAGATTACCCTGCAGATAGTAGCTGAATGGGCTGGGAAACCCTGAAAATCGGACGCCGCCTGACCGCCCGCTCGGAAAATTCCCCGTGGCCGTCAGTTGCGGGATAAAGTCGGTTCTCGCAATGAAGAGATTCGCGGCAAATTCATCGACTGTCGCGACGATCCGCTCGAGATCCTTGTTTTCCTCCAGCGCGACACGGATGAGCTTTTGGAGTTCTTGATCCTGATAGAGTTCCCACCAAGGCAGATTGGCAAGAGCCGGCAAATCCGGTTTCTGCTCATCCATGCGGAACGCATTCATCGTCGGAACATCGGGACGGGAATAATCTGGCCCGACCGCACAGGCGGCTACCAGACCTACAATTCCCATCAGGGCAAGGATCCGCATCTCAATGCCCTCCTGGCATAACACGCACTGCTGCTCCGTTCCCGCCTTCACTGCCCCCACCGGTGCCGGTCGCCGCAGCGGGAGGTTTTCCAAACATGCGAATAAGCACAAAGAATAAGGGAACAAACAGGACAGCAAAAATCGTCGCGGCCACCATCCCCCCAAACACTCCGGTCCCGATCGAATGTCGGCTGGCAGCCCCGGCTCCACTCGCAATGACCAACGGCACCACGCCAAGGATAAATGCCAGCGAGGTCATGAGAATGGGACGGAACCGAAGCTTTGCCGCTTCAAGCGCCGCATCTTTCAACGACAGGCCATGCGTATATCGCTGATTCGCAAATTCCACGATGAGGATGGCGTTCTTGGCGGCAAGACCGATCAACGTGACCAGACCGATTTGGAAGTAAATATCGTTAGTCATCCCCGAAAGCCACACCGCCAACAAGGCGCCGAACACGCCGAACGGCACGGCCAAGATCACGGCGAAGGGTACGCTCCAACTCTCATACTGCGCAGCCAACACGAGAAACACCATGAGCAGACCAAAACCGAATGCAAGGATCGATTGCGTGCCCGCCTTGCGCTCTTGGTATGAAATGCCGCTCCAATCGATGTCGAACCCCTGCGGCACCAATACCTCTTGCGCGGCCCGCTCCAATGCGTCGAGCGCCTCCCCTGAACTGTAGCCCGGTGCCGCAGAACCAAGGACCATGGCCGTATTGAATCCATTGAAGTGCGTGACAGGATCGGGCCCGCTGGAGTAGGTCGTGGTCACGACCGTATCGAGCGGGATCATCTTCTGTCCTTGCCCGTTCACCGCACGGACGTAGATTTTATTGATATCGGCCGGACTGGACCGATACTGCGGCTCTGCCTCGGTCTGGACTCGATAGACCCGGCCGAACTTGACGAAATCGTTCACATAGAGATTGCCGAAATAGGCTTGCAGCGTGTCAAAGACTTCAGAGATCGGCACGCCGAGCGCTTTGGCCCGCTCTCGATTAATCTTGGCATGCACGCGCGGAGCGCTCACTCGAAAACTGGTGCTGACCGTCCCGATCGCCGGATCTTGCCTCGCCTTGGCGACAAACTGTTGAGCGACCGCGCCGAACCGCTTAAAGTCCCCGCCGCTCGGATCTTGCAGCTGGACCGAGAAGCCGCCCGTCGCTCCCAACCCGCGAATCGAGGGCGCATTGAATGCGAGAATCAACGCGCCGGGAATCTCCGCAAACGCACGGTACGCGCCGCCGATCAGGGCTTT
>CABVRR010000142.1:4515-5673 GCA_902500705.1 uncultured Nitrospira sp. | reverse complement strand
GTGAACCAAACCGCCTCCATGGCCTATGCACGCAGCTTCAACAGCAGCGTGGTGCTGCCGAGCGGAGAGGTGATTGTCTTTGGAGGACAAGCCTACTCGGTCGCATTTGAGGACCTGCAGCCGGCTCTTGCGCCGGAATTGTGGAGCCCTGTGACGAGAGCGTTCACCACGCTCGCGCCGATGCGCATACCGAGGAACTATCATAGTGTGGCTCTCCTCATGCCTGATGGCCGTGTGTTTGTCGGTGGAGGTGGGTTGTGCGGTGGATGCGAAGCCAATCATACCGATGCCGAGATCTTTACGCCTCCCTATCTGCTCAATGCGGATGGAAGCGAGGCCGTGCGTCCTATGATCACACAAGCTCCCGGCACTGCCGCCCATGGGGCGACGATCGCAGTGAATACCGATTCATCGATCAGCCAGTTTGCATTGGTTCGGTTGTCGTCCGCCACACATAGCGTCAATAACGATCAGCGGCGGATTCCCCTCAGTTTTTCGGCTGCCGGTACCAATGCCTATGCCGTCAGTATTCCTAGTGATCGTGGAGTGGCAATCCCTGGCTATTACATGCTGTTTGGAATGAACGGTATGGGCGTGCCTTCCATGGCCAAAATGATCAAGGTTGGGTAGAAGGCGTCGGTGTTTCTAGCCAACAGGGAGCGAATGAACGAGGACATTCTCATCGAAGCCCAGGCTCTGCCTAGGACGATGTAGACTGTCCTCGTGTTCTTTTCGAGATGTGAGGCTCGTGTGGAGACGGCGTGCTCGACCTTAGGGCAACGGCCGTTGACCGGAACAGCCGTGAATGAGCGCGGTGAGAAACCAAAACGATGGATCGGTCAGAGGAGCTGTGAGTGTCTGGTATTCCTGGTTTCGTTCCTCTGTCAGGCTCCCATCAGCTTGCTCGGAGGCGCGAATCCCCTCCAAACTTTGAAGCCACCAGTGCCCCCATGGACTACCTCCACGAACAACCGTTGTCTGTGCTTCATGCTGGATATT
This sequence comes from uncultured Nitrospira sp., assembly GCA_902500705.1. Taxonomy (GTDB): domain Bacteria; phylum Nitrospirota; class Nitrospiria; order Nitrospirales; family Nitrospiraceae; genus Nitrospira_D. The sequence continues at coordinate 4,674 of CABVRR010000142.1, read as the reverse complement.
GACCAAGCCACAGCGTTCAAAGAGCGTCGGCAATGTGCGCCCGAATGCAGGGTCATATCCTCGATCGGCCCACCAGTCGCCGTTCTTCCAGGCTCGATGGTAGAGCGCGTAGTGTGCATGAGAGGGATCTATCGGGGCGACCATGCCCCAGTCACCATC
>CABVRR010000142.1:0-4415 GCA_902500705.1 uncultured Nitrospira sp. | reverse complement strand
CGAGATCGTCGTTGACAAGAAACGGGATCAAAGATCTGCTCGAGGAGGCCAAGTCTTTGCTCCTCGGTCTCTTGACGTCCCGTTGCTGCGAGACGATACACCGGTTCGGATGCACGAGTCGCCTCGTCTTGTGTTTTCTTTTGTGATGGTGCCACGCGTCGCCTGTCAATTTTCCAGAGATGGTGAGTAATACTGACTTGATGTCGGTCCATCAAGCCTGCTTCTGTCACAACAGCGCCTCAGTAGCCGATCGGTGATCTGTCGATGTCGTCTCACTTGGTTATGCTTTGTAGTCTTTGGGATGGCGAAACCTATTGATAGAGCCCACGGCATAAAATCACCGAGTCAGTCTATATGGACGGAACCTGTCGTTATCCATAGTAGGAAGACGCGATCGATTCCGTGCGATCAGCGATTGGTCACCGCTTGAGTGGAGAATCCCTGCAGCTTCTTACCGACTTGTGTTTTCGCGTCGCCCAAAGTGCTGCCTGATTCGGACCACTGTGTAATCACAATTTCCATGCGTCGATTTTTACTTCGACTTTTTTCGATGTCAGTGGCCGTGAGGGGTTTGGTGTCGACGAATCCAATTGCTTTGACACGGTCGGCCTCAAGCCCTCCGTTGACCAGCGCCTGAATGGCATGTTCGGTCCTGGTTCGGGAGAGTTCGACAGTATCCCGGGAGCCCTTCCGAGGGTCGTTCCGAATCGGCGTGTTGTCGGTCTGCCCGATGACCTCGATGCTCTGGTAGCGGAACCCGTTCAAGACGGCTCCGACCCGCTCAAGCAACGAGGTGCCTCCCAGGGTCACCGTGGCATCGGCTCCGGCGAATAACTCTCCGGTTGCGAACGCGAGGGTCAATTTATTACCGCGCTGTTTCAAGGTCGCGCTGCCTTTCTTGAGTTCAGGCTGCAACAGGCTTGCAAGACTCTCACCCATCTTGCCGAGATCACTGCTTAATGTCTCTTTCTCGTCTGGGAGTACCAAGTTGGGCTGCAGCAGGTTGGTTACGGAGAGATTCTGATCGACTGACGGCAGAGGAATCGTCCCCGCATCGGGAACACTCTCTTCTGGAAGAGGAGTCTGTTCAACCGGCTTGGGCGGATGGCGATCAAGGTCTGCTAATGATTGCTTCGTGCGGGCGAGTTCCGCATCTCGTGCCATGAGTTGGGGATTGAGATCCGCCAACTTTTGCGTGGCTTGTTTGAGGTCGTCCCTGATCTGCGCCAGTTCCTGCTCTTTTTTTGTCGTCTGCTGTTCGGCTTCGGCGATACGGCGTTTGGCCTGTGCCAGCTCCTGTTCCCTACCCACAATCTGCTGTTCGACTTCAGCGGCGCGGCGCTTGGCCTGTGTTAATTCTTGTCCTTTCCCTCCCACCGTCTGTTGCTCGACTTCGGTGATACGGCGTTTAGCCTGCGCCAACTCCAGCTCTTTGCCCGTCACCTGCTGTTCGACCTCGGTGGCGCGGCGCTTGGCCTGCGCGAGTTCCTGCTCTCTACCCGTGATTTGTTGTTCGACTTCGGTGACGCGGCGTTTAGCCTGGGTGAGCTCTTGCTCTCTGCCCGTGATCTGTTGCTCAACTTCAGTGACACGGCGCTTGGCTTGGGCGAGCTCTTGTTCTTTGCCTGTTGCCTGCTGTTCCACTTCGGTGGCACGACGTTTGGCCTGGGCAAGCTCCTGTTCTTTTCTGGCTGCCTGTTGTTCGGCTTCGGCGGCGCGGCGTTTGGCCTGCATCAATTCTTGCCCTTTTCCCCCCGCTGCCATCTGTTGTTCAACTTCTGCGACACGACGCTTAGCCCGACTGAGCTCTTCGGTTTGCACCGCGAGATCTTCCCGAAGTTTTTTGACATCTTCGTAGGAGTTCGATCGCAGGGTTGCCATCTCATTATCCTTAGCGTGCAGCTGGATCACGAGCTCGCCGATTCGTCGCTTTGCCGTCTCCAAGTTGCCGGTGGCCAGTTGCCGCTCGAGCTCCTCAATTTTTTGCATGGCCTGCTGGAGCTGGTTTCTCGTGGTGCTCAATTCGGCTTGCAACGACTGGCTGTCTGAATCTCCTCGTGTGCGTGTGGTGGTGCGTTCCTGGGATTGAGTGGGGCCAGACGACCTGTCCGGAGAACCACGGTCGATGGAGACTCTTGATGCATGGGGTACCATCGGTCCGTTTGGCTCCCATCGGTCTCCACTGAGCAAGCCATGGAACGAAACGGAACGAGGAGTCGATTCTCCCTGCGAGGGGTCCGATCGAAGGTCTGCGGATAAGTGCACGGCTGTCGGCTGAATGCCGGCCAGAGAACGTGAGACGTCTCCGCACAGCATGACGATGGATACAATCGCAACCGCAGTTAAGTTCATAATCATGTCTCACCCACACATAATCGTAATGTGAAGTGCCCACTTATGGAGTGGTGTCCCATCAACCGGACATCAACTCGCTCAGGTGTTCATGAAATCTGCTGATACAACATGGCCGGACGCACTCGACGTTGCGCTCCAAACCGATGCCGGCGCATTCTCTTATTCCTAAGTGAAAAGAGAAGGAGGCAACGAGATCCTATCGCCTTCCGAATTCACTTTGCAACGGGGCAGTGAGGTTGTTTCCCATCACGATGGTGGTCCGCTGATCGTCAGCTAGGATGTCGCCCCAAATCGGATAGGTGAGATCGGATGTAGTGGTGGGCGGAATGCGACGACCTGCTACCTGCGTTAATCGATTGGGTAGAGAGAGTCTTTGATCGGTGGGCGTTTCGCTCGTTCGGTAAAGCTTCCCGAACACTGATAGCCTTCATGATTCAAGAATGGAAAGAGCAGCATAAAAAAATTCCTATCCACTTGCACGTCGTCGGGCACCAATCGCACGGATTTCTCACGGGCCGTTAGCTTCAGATTGAGCAGGCATCCCTCTTCGGTGTATCCACTTGCGGTCAGTTTTCCGGACCGATCCGAGGCTCCTCCTGCTGTGTGAGTGTGTGATGCGCAGGCCACGAGAAATAGCAATGCGATAACCGCAAGGACTCCATGAAAAGGTTTCATTGCCACCTCAAAATAAGTACATGCTGACGGGCGAGTGTTTCAACGGACCTCAAGAAACCTGATACGGACGGCCGGAAGAGAGCGCATAACCGCCGCAATGCAGAATCCGCCAGATTGTCGGAGAAACGTGAGAGGCCTGTCAAGAAATGGGCGGAGCGGCATGAATTTGAAGAGGGCTCATCATCTCTTGGGTAAACAGTCCCGCGAGAAAATAAAGATTCAAGCGCTGGTCCACACCTTCTGTGGATAACCTTGTGAATAATTCAGTTTCTTGGCAAAACCATACGCAAATGGCGCAACTATTTATCAAACTGCCTACTTTTTAGGCGTCCGCATCGGATCGGAATGACCACAACTAATAGATGTCAGAATCGATTTTTCAGACGCTTTTACACATTCCTAGCAGTGTGTGCTCGATAGTCAGAAACAAGCTTTATCAAGGTCGGCGGATTGATAGTCATACGCAGGACTATCCACAGGTGCAAGAATTTCCTGTGGATCGTTTTCCAATTGATACGACTAGAGCGCTGTTTCCGATATGTCAAGAGCCAGACGGAAAATGAAGAATCTTCGTCGGTAAAGAAGGTAGGGCCGAATGGGTGCAAGCAGGTCTATTTTTTTCGATACACGTTGAGCCCGACTTTCTCTTGTCGATCCGGAACAGTCACGTTTCCCTCCGTCGAAGCAATGATGATCGTTTTGCCCGTTGAAGAAGGTCCAAACTCTTTTGAGAGATCTACTCTGATGGTCAACACAGTTCCTTCGATGTGCATCTCAACGTTTTTCATGATCATGCCTTTCAGTAGGATGAAGTGGTGGGTTCTGGGTCTCTTAGAAATAAGAGTGATTGATGGCTCCGTCAAAGCCGAGCGAATGAATGGGATCTTGTCTGTGGTCTGATCGGTGACGAGATACCTTTTGCCTCACGAGTTCAGGAGCTAGCGAGCCGTGGTTGTGCCGACGAGTTGTTTGGCGATGCCGGGTAAATGGCGTTGGGCATCGGTCCCTTGAAAGCTGAAGCTCAGCAGAAAACCGGAACATTGGGTGTACCCGGTACCACCGGGGCCTTTGCCGTTCCGAAAATCGGCGACGACCATGGTCCCTCCCGTGCAAACCGGGAATGTCGTTTGTTTGAACGACGGGTTCTGCAAGTACATGTCCATCATCTGCTTGATTTCCGCCGCCGTTTCGGTTTGTTGTTCGATGTACACATGCACCGACAGTGCCTGACCGTTGGGCCATTGCCATGCGCAGCCCTCTCCCGTTCCCATACTGGACTGGACGGCAGATAACTTGGGAGATGAAATCAGGCTGCAGACTTGAGCCGCCATGGGGCTGTCAGCGTGGGCGGGTACTGTCCAGAGTAATCCACAGATAGCGATGAG
>CABVRR010000141.1 GCA_902500705.1 uncultured Nitrospira sp. | reverse complement strand
TGAAGTCTGGCACCGTCGTGTCGCACGATGCGACTCGACCGTGCCGAGACAATACTGTCGCCCGTCAAGGGGTGTGGCACGCCCGTAGCACCCGCGCCACCGCGGACGGTGTCACGCGTGCAGCCGTGCGTGGCCACGGACTCGGAGATTCTGTTGCGCCCCCAGCGTCGGTGAGGGGCGCAACATGATGTTGAGAAGAGGTTGTGGGCTGGTCCGCTGGTTGAGTCCGTTCAGGGTCGGCTCGGCTCTTCGAAGGTAATTGAGGAGCCGAGTGAGGGATACCATCACGGGGGCTAGAACCGCCGGCGCCGTGTTATGGCGATCTGACCGTACGCTCGCACGGCTCCTTCCGGTATGCTGTGTCGGCACAGCACAATCCCTTCAGCCTCATCCGGCACACCCCCAGAAACCCGCGTAGGATTTCATTTGTTTCGTTTATTGCGCTTATTTCGATTGGCTGCTATACTGCCTTCAGAGCAGAGAGGAGCGTATCCATGACCACGTCGACCAGAGAACTGATTATGCCGACCGCCGAGGACGCCGCGCTCGCGAAGAAAGCGCTCCATGTCTTGGCCTCGCATCAAAACCAGTCCATGGATCTCCGCGTCCAGATTCTGCAGAAGCGGAAAACCCCTGAACGGCTGTTGTTGCCTCCGTCGGCGGTGCAACTTCTGTTCACCATCCTCGATGAAATGTCGGCGGGCAATGCCGTCACACTGATTCCGGTCCATGCCGAACTCACGACGCAAGAGGCCGCCGACGTGCTAAATGTGTCCCGTCCGTTCCTCGTGAATCTGTTAGACGAGCAGAAAATTCCCTACCGCAAGGTGGGCACCCACCGGCGCATTCTCTTCGCGGATCTCATGCGCTATAAACACCAGATCGACGCGGACCGTCGAGCGACTCTCGATCAACTGACCCACGACGCGCAAGCGCTGAAGATGGGCTATTGAATGTGGCCACCTTCACCGCGCTCTACGATGCCTGTGTCCTGTATCCCGCTCCGCTCCGTGATCTGCTCCTCGAACTAGCGTTAACGGATCTGTTTCGCGCTAAATGGTCCTCATACATTCATGACGAGTGGATACGGGCGGTGCTTGAGGATCGATCGGATCTCACAGTTGCGCAGCTCCGTCGCACAAGAGATCTCATGGATCAGCATGTTCGCGACTGCCTCGTTGAGGATTTTGAGGAGTTGATTCCCTCCCTCACCCTGCCAGACCCGAATGATCGGCATGTCCTGGCGGCTGCCATTCGCGGGAGAGCTGACGTTATTGTCACCTACAATCTCACGGATTTTCCCGACAAGGCACTCCAGAAATACGGCATCACGCCTCAGCACCCTGATGAGTTTCTGCTGCACCTCTTCAATCTGGCCCCGAGCCTCGTCTGCGCTGCGGCCAGCACGCATAGGGCGAGGCTCAAACATCCTCCCAAGACCACGGTCGAATACCTCGAGACGCTTGAACGCCAGTCCTTGACCCAATTTGTGGCGGCGCTTCGTCCCTACGCCGCTCGTCTTTGATCTGGCCCCTTCGTTCACCACAAGGGTGGGCGTTCCTGGCAACCTCGCGAAAGCCGTTCAGCATGCCACTGCGGTCAGCGACTCCCGTGACAGTTTCTCCGTCGCCTGCTGGCCGACAACCGCATCACGCTCAAGACCATCTCGAAGCCGACTCGTTGACTCTCTTCCACCGTGGCGAATGGGCTTGGTCACTTCGGTCTATCTGAACAGGACCTTCTCGCCTCGTCCGTTGAATCTGCTCTGCCGTGCCGTGCTGGTGATGAGCGGGACCAGCTTGTGGTGTCATGTCCGGTGCCTGTGGGCATCCGGCCTCCGCCCTGGCTTTCCACCGGTGGGCTGCGTCGATCATGCCCGCGCGCCACCTCTGAGGCAGCTTCTTTCCGCGGTCATTCCTCCGCTTCGCGCCCACCGGCCCGCCAGGGTGCGGCGGCCTCTCCATCTCCTTTGTCGTCGCTGTGTGGCCTCCACGCCTGGTGAGAGGCCAACACATCAACTCTAACTAAAGGAGACAACACCATGGCACCTCAAGACAAGAAACCCAAGCCGGTCACCACGCTTCGATGCAGCGGCATCAAGGCGAGCATCTGGAAGAACGAAGGCATGAAAGGCCCGTTTTACAACGTGACCTTTGCCCGCTCGTACAAGGCTCCCGATGGGACCGTGAAGGATTCGGAGTCCTTCGGACTGGCGGATCTTGAAGCACTCTTAGTCGTCGCCCAACAGGCGAAACTCTGGGTCGCCGACCGGTCGGGTCGCTGATCGCAGTGAGGAAGCCTCTGGCCTTCGCGCCGGAGGCTTTCTTCATCTGAAGAAAGGAAACAAGATGATGAAGCGCTATCAAGAATTCGCGATGCATCTCGATCAGCTGCTTGGCGGTGTCCAGGCCGTCTGCATCACAGTGCCCGGCTTCATGCCACTGTCCGTCGAGGAGATTGGATCCAGTGACAACGGCCAGAGGAGGACCCGGACATTTGGACAGTGTGATAAGTGGGAGCCTGGCTTCACCGAAGCCATCGGGTGGTGGCAAACCAGAGGAGCGAGGCGATGAAGCGAACGCGACGCAATCACGGGGCCAGCTTCAAGGCTCAGGTGGCCTTGGCCGCAGTCAAAGGCGACAAGACGCTGGCCGAATTATCAGAACAGTTTCACGTCCATTCCACCCAGATCACCGAGTGGAAGCAACAATTGCTGGCGCGGGCCGCCGACGTGTTTGGCGGGACGAAAGCGACATCGGACACACCGGATCTCAAGACCCTCCACGCGAAGATTGGGCAACTGGCGCTGGAGAATGATTTTTTAGAACACGCGCTCATCAAGGCGGGATTGCTGAGCGCAAAGTGATGCTCGATCGAACTCACGCACTGCCGGTCGTGCGGCAATGCCAGCTCCTAGACCTCGCGCGGGCGGCCGCGTACTACCAAGCGACGCCGGTGTCGGCAACCGAGCTGGGGCTGATGCGTCGGATCGACGAGCTCCATCTGGACCATCCGTTTGCCGGTGCCCGAATGCTGCGCGACCTGCTCCGGCGAGAGGGTCACACGATTGGGCGCAAGCGAGTCCGTACCTTGATGGCGCGCATGGGGATCGAGGCGGTGTAGCGCAAACCCTGCACCCGCCAACGGCATTCCCCCCACACGGTCTATCCCTATCTGCTGCGCCATCTGAAGATCACACGCCCGAACCACGTCTGGGCAGCGGACATCACGTCTATTCCGATGAAACGAGGCTTCGTGTATTTGTGTGCCGTTCTGGACTGGGCGAGCCGTCGGGTGCTGGCGTGGCGGCTGTCCAACACGCTGACCACCGACTTCTGCCTGGAGGCCGTCCAGGAGGCGCTCACCCGGTATGGTACCCCGAACATCTTCAACACCGATCAAGCAAGGGTGCCAGTTTACCAGCCAGGAGTTCACCGGGCTCCTGAAAGACCACAGTATTCAGATCAGTATGGACGGGACAGGCTGCTGGCGGGACAACGTGTTCGTGGAACGACTCTGGAAGAGCATCACATGCGAAGAGGTGTATCTCCACGCCTACGAGACCGTCCACGCCGCGCAGCAGGGATTAGCACGCTACCTGACGTTCTACAATCAGACCAGGCCGCACCGAGCACTTGACGGGCGCACGCCGGATGGAGTGTATGTTGATAACCTGCCCCCACGGCTCACTGCCGCGTAGGCAAAACACCGCGAGGCACCACTTAAGAACCGGACCATTCTGCCCAAGCAAGCTGGCCCACCTGGGCATCGACGTCTCGGTTCCGGTCTTCGCTCTCCTACGCGAACAGCCACCGGCCGTGGCAGTTGTTCGAGAGGGTCTTCTACGGACTGTTCGAGGCGGTGGGCGCGAAAGCGCAGGGCACGCACAAGTTCCGCTTCAAGAACAAGCTGGTCAGCCTCGACTCGACCGTGATTGATCTGTGCCTGTCGATGTACGATTGGGCGAAATACCGCCGCACGAAAGGTGCCGTGAAGCTACACCTGGTGCTCGACCACGACGGCTATCTGCCGTGCTTCGGCCTGGTGACTGACGGCAAAGTCGCCGACGTCAAGGCCGCCTGGCACATCGCCTTCACGCCCGGCACCATCGTGGTGGATGACCGGGGCTACAACGACTACCGGCTGTTCGCCGACTGGACGGAGGCCGGCATCTATTTCGTCACCCGTATGAAGGACAACGCCCTGTTCGAGATCGTCGAGGAACATGCGGTGCCGCAGAATCAGAACATCGTCAAGGATCAGACTATCCGCTTGACCGGCACAAGGGCTCACGACAAGTGTCCGCATCTGCTGCGCCGGGTTGAGGCCATCCGCGAGGACAGGGGAGACACCCTGGTGTTTCTCACCAATCATCACGGCCTCGGCGCGTCCACCATCGCCGCCATCTGTAAGGATCGCTGGCAGATCGAGCTGTTCTTCAAAGCGCTCAAACAGAACCTGAAAATCAAAACGTTCGTCGGCACCTCGGCCAATGCGGTCAAGATTCAGATTTGGACCGTATTAATCTCGATGTTGCTCTTGCGGTATCTGCAACGGTCCTCCCGTTACGGCTGGAGTTTGGCGAATCTCGTGGCGCTGCTGCGTATGAATCTCTTCACCCATCGCGATTTGATGGCCTGGCTCGACGAATCGTTTACCATGCCACCCCATCAACAGGACCACCTGCAGGCCATGTTGGCCTTCACCTAATCTTGGACAGCACCAGGAGGCATGAACGTGAAAACCCGCCATCACCCGTCCGAAACCCGGCATCAAATCACGTGGGCTACCACCCAGTCTCGGCTATCTTGGACAGCAATGATCTGCTGTAATTAGTATCAGGGGTTTTTTAAATGGAGGATATACCATGCGTGAGGGTCGTATGCCACAGGTTCGTTCAACGCTGATGCGGCGCGGTATAGCAGCGTTCCAGGTTTTTGTTCTTGTCGTCGGGGTTGTGGGTATTTCCCGTTCTGCGTTCGCAGGTCCGCCTGTCCCGTTCAGTGCGAGCGGAACCATTTTGACGATCGATACGGGCGATGTCAGGCCGGCCGGCCAGAGTGGGCAATTTATCGTGAGAGATCGACAGATTACCGGCACGCTCACTGGATCGATCGGAGGGACGGCGGGAGTATCATTCGTGATTACCTACGATTCCAATGTACCTCTTACCACGCAGTCCGGGCGTATTCATGCCCGAATGATTGCCGGTGTCTATGAAGCGAATATAACCATGGCGTCGAGCACCGGACCGACTCCTGTCGAATGTGAGACCCCGGATGGTGCGACGTGTCTTGCGACTCCGGCTGGAAATTTCGTTCCTGGGCTCTTGTTGAATGGGCGGATGAATTTTCTCAGTGGAGCCAATGGGCAAGGAACGGTCACTGGCTGGCTGATCCCGATTCTGGACCAGCAAGGACATATCGTCAGCATCGCCGCCAGTCTCTTGAGTCTGAGTGGCCGTTGGATGCCGTAAGGGCCTCGTGTTTGGACAGTGACGAAGCGGAAGTTGGCCGCGAGAGATATCCTATGATTCTTGTCGCGGTCGCCGTATTCTGTCTTGTGAACTGCGTCGCCCCGGTTTGGGCAACATAAGTTGACAGGTTTGATCCTGACTAATCGTTGAAGTAAGGGGTCTGACCCCTTTTATTCCTTCGCAACCAGAGAACACTCGGATGTATTCGTTCCTTGTCGCGGTCCCTGGTTAGAATTTGAAGACCAGCTTCCTC
>CABVRR010000140.1 GCA_902500705.1 uncultured Nitrospira sp. | reverse complement strand
GAGACGGGACAGGGCTTCTTTGCCGCACTCGTTCAAAATCTCGCCAAGGCTCTCGGGACACATGGTGCGTGGATAACGGAGTATCTTCCAGAAACACGTCGTTTGCGGGCGCTCGCTTTCTGGATAGACGGTCAGTGGGTTACGAATTATGAGATGGATCTTGTAGGAACTCCCTGTGAACGCGTGATCGATACTGCGAAGCTGGTGCATTTTCCCGATCGTCTCCTGGATATCTTTCCTCACAAGGAAGGATTAAGGGCCGCAGGGGCGGTCAGTTACATGGGCGTCCCCTTGCTAGACACGGACGGGCAGGTTCTCGGTCATATGGCTGTCATCGATCGACGTTCGACTCCTGAAGAGCCTCGTATTCATTCGATATTTCAGATCTTTGCGGCACGGGCCGCGGCGGAATTACAACGATTGCGCGCTGAAGCTCAGGTACGCGAGCGTGAGGAGAAAGTGAGCCGACTTCTCAGCAGTGCGATGGATGCGATCATCGAGCTGGATCACCAGTTCCACATCACCTGCGTGAATCCTGCAACTGAAAAGACATTTCGATGCCGCGCGGAGCAGATGATCGGGCAGGACTTTCGATATTTTGTGTGTTCTGAAGATGCCGACCGGCTGATCGCGCTGACTGAAGAATTGGACAGACGTCCAGAGGGTCAGCGGTCACTGTGGATTCCTGATGGGCTCACCGTTCATTGCCCAGAAGGACACTCATTTCCTGCCGAGGCAACATTGTCTCGTTTTGAGCTGCATCGGCAAACATTCACAACTCTGATTCTTCGCAATATCAATGATCGGGTAAAAGCAGAGGAAAAGATCCAGTCGTTGACAGCTGAAACGGAACTGTTGCGAGAGGAATTACAGGTGCTCCATCAGGACGGTGCCTTGCTCGGTGAGAGTCCGGCGTTGCAACGGGTGCTTCAGGATATTGCACAAGTTGCGAAGACCGATGCGACGGTGCTGATCACCGGAGAAACGGGCACCGGCAAGGAACTTGTGGCTCGCGCCGTCCATGCGGCCAGCACTCGACGGGAACAGCCGTTGGTTACTATCAATTGTGCTGCGATACCAGCGACACTTATCGAGAGCGAGCTGTTCGGCCATGAAGCAGGTGCTTTTACTGGAGCAACCAAGAAACGCGAAGGTCGATTTTCTCTTGCTGATAACGGGACTATTTTTCTCGACGAAATCGGCGAATTACCGCTTGAATTACAAGTGAAATTGCTCCGTGTGCTGCAAGAAGGCGAGTTTGACCCGATCGGCAGTTCGAAGACCAGGAACGTGAACGTGCGGGTTCTGGCAGCGACCAATCGAGATCTTGCCGCGGCAATCACGCAGGGTATGTTCCGCGAGGATCTCTACTACCGGCTGAATGTGTTTCCGATCCGACTGCCGCCGCTACGCGAACGTGGCGGCGATGTGATGCACCTTGCCTCCGCCTTTGCTCAACGGTTTGCCGCGAAGATGAGACGGACACTTGCGCCGTTGACTGCCGATGATGCTCGTCGACTGCAAGCCTATCAGTGGCCGGGGAACGTTCGAGAGCTTCAAAACGTGATTGAACGGGCCGTGATCACGGCAGAGGCCGGCAAACTGAACTTCGATCGAGCCTTGCCGGAGATGCCTTCGGTGTACCGGTTTTCAGCGATTGGAACCCCTGCTGTTCCGGGCACCATTCTTTCGGCAAAGAAACTCGAAGAACTGGAACGGACCAACATGATGAGAGCCCTTGAGACCGCACAGTGGAAAGTATCCGGTGAACAGGGTGCGGCGTCATTACTCGGACTCAACGCATCAACGCTTTCGTCTCGCATGAAAGTGTTGAAGATTCAGAAACCCCGCTGAACCAGCTGGTTGGTTCTCTCTGGTACTTCGCGCAGTTGATCTGGGTTTACGATATCTTACAAATCCTCTCACGAGATTTCACGAGTCGTGAGATTTCGTGAGTCGCTCAGCTTTTCTTTCCGTTACAACCTACTGATATTCCGTCAATCGGTAGTGCTTCCACTCTGGCATCAATGCTGCTGTGTCATCGAGTACAACCCTAGAGCAAGGCAGTAGATGAGGAGGACACGATGACACAAGACCGAATGTCTCAGCTTCGTGACTTTGCGATTCGATACACAGCCGCGTGGTGCAGCCGGGATGCGGCCAGCGTCTCAACATTCTTTGCACCGAGTGGTTCGCTTACGATTAACGGCGGCATTCCGTCGGTAGGTCCAAGCGCCATTATGAAGGCCGCGCAGGGGTTCATGACCGCCTTTCCTGATCTCAATATTGAGATGGATGATCTGGTCGAGAAGCAGGGCAGGATACTCTATCAATGGACCCTTGAAGGTACGCACCGTGAAACCGGCGGGCGCGTGCGCATCAGTGGATTCGAATCGTGGCGTATCGGGGCAGACGGCTTAATCGACGAATCACTTGGGAACTTCGACGCGACGGATTTTGAGCGCCAGATCACGCAGGGGAGACTCACATCATGAAACTCACTCAGATCCGTAATGCCACGCTCAAAGTCGAATATGCCGGGAAGAAATTCCTGATCGACCCGATGCTGTCGGATAAAGGGGGCTTTCCTGGTTTCCCAGGCACGCCCAATAGTCACGTCGCGAATCCCACAGTCGATCTCCCCTTGCCCATGAGCGAGATTCTTGCGGTCGATGCCGTGATCGTTACCCATACCCATCAGGATCACTGGGATGACGCTGCCAAATCGGCTATTCCCAAAGACATGACGATCTTCACTCAGAATAGTCGAGATCAGTGGGATCTGCAGATGTCATGGTTCCGCAACACGCGGGCGCTTGAGGAGCGGAACGAATTTGATGGCATCACCCTGATCAAGACTCCTGGCCAACATGGTCGAGGTGAGATTCTGGAAGGACTCATGGGAGATATTCTGGGAGATGTGTGCGGCATCGTGTTCCAACATCCGAGTGAGAAAACGCTGTATCTCGCCGGTGACACGGTGTGGTTTATGGGCGTTGAGCAGACGCTTGAACAGTACAAACCGGATGTGATTATTCTCAATAGCGGCGACGCCAGAGTGCTTCCGAATGAATCGATCATTATGGGGAAGGAGGATCTCTACGAAGTTTATAAAGCTGCTCCCTTGGCAACCATCATCTCGAGTCACATGGAGGCAGTCAACCATGCCACGCTGTCGCGAAAGGATCTGCGAGCTTTTCTCTTCAAACAGGAAATGATCTCGCGTGTGCTGGTTCCTGAGGACGGCGAGTCTTACAGCTTTTGAGAGGTTGCTCAGTGAATAATCCCATCGAACATGATTACGCTCCAGTCTGCGACCTGTACGACCAGCATCTCGGGCCGACCTTGTTCGAACCCTATGCCGTCGATCTTGCACGACGCGTGACTGGTTGTACGGAAGGGCCTGTGCTGGAGATGGCCTGCGGGACCGGTATCGTCACCCAACAATTGCGCATCCATCTCAAGCCGTCTGTCTCGCTGACTGCCACCGACATCAATCCCGGTATGCTCAACTACGCACGGAAGAAGCTGAACGCTGTGCCAGGAATTGACTGGCGCCAGGCAGACATCGCGGATCTGCCCTTTCCTGATGGAGCCTTTCAGGTCGCCGTCTGTCAGTTCGGGCTGATGTTCGTGCCGGATAAAGATCGGGCGTTCCGAGCCATGCGGCGGGTGCTGACCGACGGCGGCCTGCTTGCACTGAGCCTGTGGGATCGGATGGAAACGAATCCGTGGGGTGTCATCGTGCACGAGACGGTTGCGAAGTTCTTCCCTGATAACCCGCCACAGTTTTTTACAGCACCTTTTAACTCTGCAGATTCTGACCGCTTGCGGAAGCTGTTGAATGCCCACGGATTCGATCAGATCGATATCCAGACCGTTCCGATGGAGTGCCGCAGCCATTCGGCTAGGTCACTGGCCATCGGAATGATTGAAGGCGCTCCGATCCTCGCAGAAATTCAAGAACGTGGAGGGACTCCGAGTCCCATCGTCGAGGCAGTGGCAGCTGCCTACGCTCGACTCGGGGGAGACCGTCCGTTTCGTTCCACGATGCAAGCGATTGTGATCACGGCGCGGGCGAGAATGTGACGGCTTGATACGAGGGAGTCTGGGTTTCCAGTTGAGAGACGACAGGGTCCGAAGAGATTGTACTGAGCCATACAGATTTCTCAATCTGTGCAATAGACTCGCACAGGAAATTTCATGATCAGTTCATGTGATCTTCATGTTTTGAGTTCTACAGTGGGCAGGGTCCCATTGTTCTGAAACTCTTTAATACGGTGCGGAGGTTCCAATGAGTACACATGTGTTTCGTCTCTCTCGCCTGATGGCACTCCTCCTACTTGTTCTCGCGCCTTCCATGACACATGCGATGTCCGGCATGGACATGCCCCACAGCGGACATGGGAAGGAGACGACCGCGCTCTCGAAAAATATGGAAGGTCCCATCAATACATCCGACTCAGAAATGGAGCTGACCTACAGTGCCGATGGGAACACGGTCATCTTCGTCTCAGGACGTCAAGGGAGCATTCCCTCCCCAGGCGTTCCGTACCACTTTGATATCTGGATGTCTCACAAAGTGAATGATGTGTGGCAAGCTCCGATTCACTTGGGACCGGGCATTGATCCGAAGGTAGGCCCGAATATTAATACCTCGGCCTGGGAGCTTGAACCGAGTCTGTCGGACGACGGCAATGTGATCTATTTCACGCGCTATCAGCCTGGCAACCTCTCGACGGGTGACCTCTACGTCACACAGAAAATAAACGGAGTCTGGCAACCGGCGAAAAACTGGAACGATGTGCCGGAACTCCCTCACCTCAATACCCCGACCGGCGAGGAACACTGTCCGATCATCGCGTCCGACAGCCTCATCTACTTCAACTATCAACAGCCTGGTGTCACGCAAGACAGCGACATCTGGAAGGTTGAGAAGAAAGATGGGGTCTGGCAGAAACCGGAGAGCCTGGGGCCACGTATCAATTCGCCCTATCGCGACCACATGCACTGGACCGGCCTGTCAAAGGACGGGAAGAGCCTCATCGTCACCAGTACGCGTCCGGACATGGGCTCGCGGGGAGGACATGATATGTGGATCGCCTACCAGAATCCAAAAGGCGAATGGCAGGAGCCCTTGAATCTCGGCGATACGATCAACACAGCCGGGGAAGACATGTGCTGGGCCTTTTCACCGGACGGCAAGAAAATGCATGGGAGCGGTGGGCCGCTCGGCAGCTACAATCATGACGTGATGTGGCTCAACAAAGACGATATCCCCCTGTTGAAGAATTTCGAGCCGATCGGGCCACCCCCAAACCTACTGAAGAGCGTTAAGGGGAAATAAAAGAACAGTCAGTTTCGTTTCATGTCTTTGACCACTGTCGGGTCTAAGATTATGCCTACCCCCAACGGGAACACCGATTAAACC
The DNA here is from genome assembly GCA_902500705.1 of uncultured Nitrospira sp. Taxonomy (GTDB): domain Bacteria; phylum Nitrospirota; class Nitrospiria; order Nitrospirales; family Nitrospiraceae; genus Nitrospira_D. The sequence continues at coordinate 317 of CABVRR010000140.1, read as the reverse complement.
TGGTAAGAGGGGACGGTCTTAGCGATTTGTTGAGAAAATAGAATCGCATCGGGTTCCCGTTCCTAGAAGCGTTGACGAGGGGGCATCGAAGAGGAATACAACGATGGATCAAAGTATGGACCAACTGCTGACTCATGCCGGTGGTATGGGCCAAGGCAACATGTTTTCCAAATCTTGGTACAACGAATACTTCACCCGCGCTTACGAGAGTCCGACACATGGCCGTTTTTGCGAGGCGGTGTATGGGCGGGATCTCTGCCAGCATGGCATGATGGATGTGGAAGAAATGGAGTTTCTGGCGTCGCTGTTGAAACCAG
>CABVRR010000139.1 GCA_902500705.1 uncultured Nitrospira sp. | reverse complement strand
CTGTGTCGTGGTGCATGGGCCGGTTCGGCCTGGGTCGGATCGTCGACATCCTTCGCGGCAGTCGGTCGAAAGTGCTGTTGGCCTATGGCGTAGAAGATTGTCCGGCCTATGGGGCCGGTCGTGCGCAGACGAAGCTGGCGGTGACTGGACTGGTGAAGGCCCTGATCGACTCAGGGTATCTGCAGGTCGAGGGGACAGAGTATCCCACGTTGGATCTGACGCACAAAGGGCGGGAAGTCCTGCAAGGAATTGGATCGATTATATTGACCGATGCCGAGGCATCTCAGGCGGCGTTCTCAGCGACGAAGCCACGTCCTGTGCATGCCGTCTTTGCGGGTGCCCCTCACACGTCGCCGCCGGACCCACAGCTGTTTGAACGACTCAGGCAACTCCGCACAGAACTTGCCGAGGAAGAGGGCGTGGCCCCGTTCGTCATCTTTCACGATAAAACATTGAAGGCGATTGCCGGTGCCAAACCGCTGACGCCTGCGGCCCTGTTAGAAATTCCCGGTATTGGCGACATGAAAGCAGAACGGTATGGTCGACGGGTCTTGCACGTGGTCAACGAAGATCCATAGCCGTTCAGCGATCGACGTTCAACGGTTTCAGCGCCTAGACCGAAGTCTCCCCCGCAATCACGCCGCCTGAGCGGGTAGTGCCACCGGTTGCACGGCACGCAGCGCTCGCCTTCTCGCTCGCCGAGCCTCGTGTCGCATCCGATTATAATGGATCAACGGATCCTCGATATTGCCGCAGGCAATGCACCGCAGCCCGCTCATCCACATCGGCACATAACTTTCCTGCAGATCCAGTAAATGGTCCACCACCATGAGCCCGCTACATCTGATGCATGTCATGGGAATCCCTCCTTGATGATTGTCGCGAACCATTCATTTCATGGTGTTCGCGATCTGTAGAACGAGTTCAGCAATGATGATGCCACGGAGACGCTGGTTCGTTATGCCACCAAAGATGCCTGAGAGACGCGTGATTTATGATGCTTCCTGAGAGTCGATCGTTCCCTGCGGCCGCATGGATTCAGTGTTGAACGTATCTATAGCGATACGCACGCAGAGACAAAATGATACAGCCCTAGGTAGTGAGCCCCACCCTTGCATAAAACGGAATGATGGACTCTGAACATGTCATTGACGGAATTGTTCGAGGCCCTGATAATGCCGAGATCCGAAGCGTCCGTACGTCATCAGGTCAGGATAAAGGTCAAAAAGAAAATGAGCTTGAAGCGGGCCGGTGGGACGATGCCTAGCGCTGATACTCAGTGGGAAAGCTGTTAGCTATCCATGACGTTTGCCCAGCTCGCCAAGGTGCTCCTGGTTCAGGCTTGTGAAGAACAGGATCCCGACTACAAGTTTATCTTGCGGTACGAACGGGAGGCGTCCCGTCATGGAAGCGATCGACGAGACCAGCCGGCCGCACAAGATCCTGTACGCGTCGGAGAGGCCAGGGTCATCGAACGAGCGGAACAGATCTCCGATCGACTCACACAGAAATACCCTACGCTCGCCACGGCATTCACCGTCCTGCGGATTAAAACGCCGCTTACGCTGCTCATCGGTTGTGCCGTGGTGGGAGGCTTTCTTGCCGACCCGATCGGCCCAGCGGGTCACATCAATCTCCTGAATTTCCCTCTCCTGACACTCCTCCTCTGGAATGCGGTTGCCTATGTCGGGTTGCTCTACAACATGGTCCTCCCTCGATCGTCACAAGATCGGTCACAGCCAGGGTTGCCTGGCCTGGTGGAATGGCTCTTGGGTCTCGGGATGAAGAGGCGCCTTCACAGACTTCCCTCTGATCGCGCAGAGAGTCCTGAAGAAACTCAATGGATCGCCGCATCGCTGACGTCTTACGCCGGGCGCTTGCTTCACAATGTCCGAGATCTGTTGATCACCCATGCCCGTAGCATGCTTCATGTGTCTGCGGCTGCATTGACGATCGGGGTGATAGTCGGGCTCTATCTGCGCGGGTTCAGTTTTCTCTATAAGGCTGGATGGGATAGCACGTTCATGGAGGCTGAGGGGGTCCACACGTTTCTCTCCATCCTTTTTGCACCGGCGAGTTGGCTCTTGAGAACTCCAATGCCCGGCGTGGAGGCCATCGCCGACCTACGTGGCACGGCCAAGGCGAACGCAGCGGTCTGGATTCATTTTTGGGCAGTGACGACCGGGTTGTTCATCATCCTGCCACGAACAGTACTGGCCGCGGCCGCATGGATGCGCACGACGCGACTAGCCGATGCGATGCACCTACCGAGCGACGAGCCGTATTTCCGGCGTCTGTTGAATCCCTACCGTGGAAAGGGACTGTTCGTAGAGGTGCTGGCCTATAGTCATCGTGTGAAGGATGGGGACGATCGACTGCTGACATTTCTCAGCGATGCGTTTGGCATTTTGGCGGACATCCACATAGGGACTTCGGTGCAGTATGGCGATCACCTCCCAACATTGCCGGCCGACTCCGATCGAGGCCTGTGTGTTGTGATCGTATTCAATGTGGCCCAGGCTCCGGAAGAGACGCACAGCGAATTTTTGGAAGAATTAAAAGCCACGATCCGACAGAGGGGACGTCCGAACATGCTCCTGGTCTTGCTGGATTGCCAGGCCTACGTTCAAATCGACCATGAAACACGCCTGAAGGAACGGTGTCAGGCTTGGGTGACGCTTGCGAAAGAGTGCGGACTTCAAGCTATGAAATACCAAGACCCTTCTGGATCGTCGGAAGGGGAGCTCCAAGCGTTGTCCAAGTGTTTGTGGCCTGGTGATTATCGGGGGGCACCATGAGCACTCAGAAATCTCAGATCGCGCTCTCCCTGATTTCACACACGAACATTGGGAAGACCACTCTGGCTCGAACGCTGCTTCGGAAGGATGTCGGTTTGGTCGCTGATCGAGCCCATGTCACGCTCGAGAACCAAAAATACACGATCCTCGAAACAGAGGCAGGGGAGTCCCTCCAACTGTGGGACACCCCTGGTTTTCCCAACTGCCAGAAGATCCTCTCGCGGGTGCAGGGAGCCAAGAACCCAATCCTTCGGATCTTGACGGACGTATGGGACCGATTTCGTGATCGGCCATCCTGGTGTGCTCAGCAGGCGGTGTTGAACGTCCAGCAAGAAGCGGATGTCGTGCTGTATTTGGTGAATGCGACTGAAGAACCGACTATGGCCGGTTACATCGGGCCGGAACTGCAATTGCTCGAATGGATCGGGAAACCTGTCATTGTCCTTCTGAATCAAACCGGCCCGCCCAAGGACCGGGAAGGTCAGGAACGTCTGGAACGACCGTGGAAGGATTACTTTGCTCGATATAACTTCGTCACAGGCGTGCACAGCCTTGATGCGTTCAGCCGCTGTTGGGTCCAGGAAGGTATTCTGTTTGAGACCATTCGATCGGTACTCCCGCCGGACGACGGTCAACTTATGCGTCGATTGTTTGTCGTCTGGCAGAAGGCGAATCTGGCGGTGTTCCATACGGCTATGGAGCAGTGGGGGAAGCTGGTGGCACGAGCGGCGCGCGCTCGCGTGATGACGAAGGGGGATGGCTCACCGATGGAGGTCCAGCAACAACGAGCTGTCGATGCGCTCTTGAAAGAGTTAGTGAACGAGGTCGGGGCAACGACCAAATCGGTCATTGCGCTGCATGGCCTGGAGGGGAATGCCATCGGCGTGATCCAGGCCAGGATGGAACATGTCGAAGTACAACGAGGCGCACAGGGTATGGGTGAAGCAGCCCTCAGTGGGACTGCGATTGGCGGGATCGGCGGAGCCTTGACGAGCGGGGCCTATGCCGGGCTCCATCTGGACGCCGCGACGGGTGGGGTCAGTATGGGATTGTTCACGGTCGCTGGGGCGGTTGTGGGAGGTGTCCTCGGTTTTTTCGGAGGAGAGGCCTGGGCAGGACGGAAGATCAGCCATACCCAGACTCCGGTGACGTGGTCGGATGATTATCTGGACTTGTTGGTCCAGGACGTGATCATCCGGTATCTGGCCATCGCACATTTCGGCCGAGGCCAGGGACAATATGTTGCGGATCCGGAAGACCCGAGGTTCTGGGTTGAGAAGGTGAAGATTGCGGTCTCCACGCACCGCGCCACCCTGCGCGAACAATGGATAGGTCTGCGTAAAAGAGAACTCTCCTCCACAACGGATGAAAATCCGACTCAGCTGACTGCGTTGTTGACCGCCATCACGCTCGAACTGCTCTGGAACACCTATCCTGCATCGAAACGGTTTCTGGATCACCCGACATGAGTCAGGCCGTCTGTCTCTTTCCACGTCTGGATCGGTTTCCGAGTTCTTTCCGTCGGTTGACAATTCGTTGATTCACATCCGAGAATCTCCATCGATATGTCAGCTAAGGAAATCCCAATTGTTACCCAGCCGACTGCCGCTCCCGTTCAAGAAGGCGACGAGCCCACGTTTCCCCCCTATGCCGGTCCGGCCTTCTTGTCCTATGGTTTCCGACCATTCTTTCTGGGAGCCGCGCTGTTTTCCTCTGTAACCGTCCTGCTGTGGGTTGCCCTGTTCGCGGGCGGTGTGCGTGTCGAGTTCCTGTATCTCCCGCGCGAATGGCATGTGCACGAGATGTTGCTTGGATTTATTCCGGCGCTGATTGCGGGTTTTTTGCTGACGGCCATGCCGAATTGGACCGACCGTATGCCGCTCAGAGGCGTACCGTTGCTGGCATTGTTCCTTTTGTGGGTTGCAGGGCGGCTGTGCATGGCCTGGCCCGTCGTCGGGGCTTCCGCCGCTGCCGTCATCGACGGAGCGTTTCTCGTTGTCCTGGCCGTTTACGCGTGGCGAGAGATTATTGTGTCAGGGAGCTGGGACCGAGCGCCGATCGGTGTGCTCGTCAGTCTGTATGCCTGTGCGAATATTCTCTTCCACCTCTCGGCTCTGCGCAATGTGTCGACGGATTTCCCCGAGCGCTGTGCCGTCGCCGTCATGACGCTGCTGTTGACCATCATCGGCGGGCGTCTTGCTCCGACATTTACACGCGAGTTCTTTGCCAGTAAGAAGATCCCCAAGCCTCCGGACGTGTTCGCTCCTATGGATGGAGCCACGATGATCACCGTGCTCTTGGCAGCGATTGCATGGGTTGTGCAGCCGGAGAGTGTCTGGACCGGAGCCGTCCTGATCGTGGCTGGGCTTGCGAGTCTAGTACGCGTCCTGCGGTGGCGGGGATGGCTGACCTGGCCGGAGCCGCTCGTGCTGATTCTGCACGTCGGCTATGGATGGGTCGGGCTCTTTCTGGTCGCCCTTGGCGCCTCGATCCTCGGCGTTGGGTTGTCCACGGCAAATGCGGTCCATGTCCTTACCACCGGGGCGATGGGGACCATGACGCTGGCGGTGATGACCCGCGCAAGTCTCGGCCATACGGGGCGACCGCGACATGCCGATCGGCTCACGGTGATCATCTATCTTCTGATCACGATGGGAGCCGTGCTGCGAATTTTTGCTCCACATCCGGAAACACCCACGCCTCTGACTCATACGATGCTGGGCCTCTCGGCGCTTGGGTGGAGCGGGGCGTATCTGCTCTTTGCACTGCACTACGGGCGATATCTTCTCCGTCCAAGCCTTGATGAGTAGAGGTTCTATTTATGGACTATGAGCGGCTATCTTCGACGAGGGGCATTTGGGATAGAAATCTTAGACAGGTAGCGTCTCATTGACCGGTGCGGTATGATGACTATCTTATAGAAGGCTGAGCGAGGGAAGAGACGTACTGTGGTCTGTACGTTGAGCTTCGGAAGGAAATGAAAGTGTAGCTGGTGGTCATTTTCAACAACCTGAACAAAGGGGGCGACCGGTTTCGACGGGGATACTGAGGTCACTGT
>CABVRR010000138.1 GCA_902500705.1 uncultured Nitrospira sp. | reverse complement strand
TTTTGGAACGATTTTGGCGGGATTGTATTGTCCCGCTCATGCCAAAGTCAAGCTCTACTTGTATGTGTCAACCCAATTTAGAACTGTCCGGTTTATGTTCCAGCTGCCAAAGGTCTTTCATCATGCGCATCGCATGCTGGTCAGGCTCACATCTGTCGTCCAGTTAGAACTCTTGCCCTGGCACACAACAAAATCCTAGCACTAAACCCGACTTAGGCGGCGGCATGAGGCGTCAATTTATGGCACCCACGATGGCCTATCAAAGTCAAATCTTAGTGGTCCAGGTGCCACGGGAGCGGCCAAGGGATTTTGGAGCAGGTCATTTTTCGCTCCCGCCCTCTCCTCCGAGATACTTGCAGTCTTTGGTGTGGAGGTCTTGGGGCACCAATAGCCGGCCCGGCCATGGTCAAAACAAACAAGGTGCTTCGTATAGGCATCAGGCTGTTTAAGGGTCGAACAACCTGTTACGACCATCCCGCCTGTGATGACCATGGCAATTATGACGGCTCTTACAAGGGGGCTGACCGGTAGCTGTTTTCTTGTCACCTTCCTCATAACGCATCCTCCTTGTTCTGTCTATAACATAGAGCTGGAACATGAAGGACTCAGGAAGAGAAGATGAAGAATCCTTTACACATGGGGAATTGCAGGCGAGATGCACATCTTGCCCGTTAGAAGACGGCCCAAAATGGTCCAAGTGAATTGTTGTTTGGTCAAGGAAGCAACCGATCGGCTTCGCGAGAATAACGACGAGGTTAATATTCGTTAGGACATGTTCAGGAAGGTCTGATGAATTCAAGTTGGCACGAAGCATTCCGTTTCTGCAAGGCTCACCCGGTCTTATCAGCTTGGCATTCAGTGATCGAGCATCTTTCCTGTAATTCGTTGTCGTCAGGCCCCCTCTCCCCCCGTCAAGGCGGCCTCGGCCATGAGCTGCCGCCTCTCGAAGCATGCCAGGAGAACGTACGACTGGAGGTGGCGATCCGGTTCTGCCCTGATTTTACGGACATCTGATCGAAGATCCAGAATGGGCCAGGAGGGTGTCATGATCCAGAGACGGAAGTTTTCAGCGGAGTACACGCGTGAAACGGTGGCAACGCTAGAGACCCCGGGGTTGACGGTGCGCCCACTCGCGACGGAACTGGGCATTGGGGCGAAGACGTTGGGGCGCTGGCGCTGAAAGGCTTCTGGAACAAGACCGGGGGAGTCCACAATCATCTCGAACGAGATTTCCAAGCGCCGGCACCGAACACCAAAATGGGTCACCGACATTACCGATGTTCGTACGGCCGAACACTGGCGGTATCTCTGCATCCTGCTGGACTTGTATTCGGGTGTGGTCGGCGGTTGGGCAATAAGTCCGCGACAGGATCGCCAATTGGTGGTCCAGGCGGTATTAATGGCGGTGGGGCAACGGCCTGGCCGGACACCGGTCATTCCGCACTCGGATCGCGGCTGTCAGGTTACGTCCGACGAGTACCAGTACTCCTTAGCGGCCCACCACCTCACGTGCAACATGCGCACGGTTGGGAGTTGTGCCGACAATGCGGCAGTCGAAAATTTCTTTGACGTGCTCAAACGAGAACGGGGGAACCGACGGCAGTACCGGACGAGAGCCGCGGCCAGAGCGAATATTTTTGACGACATCGAACGCGGGCATAATCCGCGACAGCGCTGAAAAGTGACGATGCAACAGCAGGAGCAGAAACGCTTCACTCACCTGTCCGTGAACACGGGGTAGAACCCACACACCCCTACCTCGTACCGCCGGATATGAGGGGGAAGGATCTTGTGAGGTCGTCCGATGATACCTACGGACATGATTTAGCGTATTGCTGCAACAACCGGACAAACAGGAGATAGCGAGAAGGGGGATAAAAATCCCTGGGCTTCCGTTTTTCCAGAGGGGGAAGAACGTTCGCAAATTCCATCGTCTTAATACTGATACTGTAGGCCTACTCGAAATGCACTAAACTTATTGCCTAGCTCAACACCGGGGGCATAATTGAGTTTGTTTACGGTTTCGAGATCGCCATACTGCCAGTACACCGAAAGGCGTGCAGATATGCCATCGATGAGATAGTTTACCCCAACTTCTACTTCACTGCGATTGGTGCTGTGATCAGGCTGAATAAATGTATATCTCCCATAGGGCTGGAGCTTCCCGATCCCAACCACCTGCGGGAACATATACATTCCGTACGTGGTATAGGCCTGCCCGCGGAACATACAGAAGCAGTCTCCTATCGGGGCCTCAAAAGCAGCGTTGTTGTACTGTGCCCAGTACCGTATCCATTCAAAGTAGTATGTGAACACGCCCTTGTCCATGTTGTTACCGAATGGTTTTTCAAACAGGAGATCAGCGGTTAACGTGGTGTAGTCGGAACGATGATCAAATGAACCCGCTCCAGACTTCTGATAGGACCCACTGACTGCGATCGCGAGAATATCACCGGCTTCACCCAAGTAGGTACTCGAGGTGTAGTAACCGGGATTCTCCTCTGGGTTTAGGAAGTTGTAAGTCAGGCGTCCGACATACAGCCCGTGGCCTGGGTGGTTGTTTGGGCCAGCGTTTTCCGCAGGCCGCAGTCCCATGAATACGCCCACGGCGTATTGCAGATGTCCAAATCCTGGAGAGACTCGACCAAAGAAAGTCACACCATGGTCACGGTTATAGAGACCAGCGCCACCTGGTCCGAAGTTCGTGCTGAAGTCAGTGGAGGGGAACGGCAGCTTAAAGGTGTCGAAGGCTCCGTTGTAGAAAGGGCCAGTCATTTCGCTACGCTGCCCTGTCACTAACATACGGCCGATCCAGAAATTTACGTATTGACTAAATTCTAATCTTGCAAGCGCATCAACTATGCCGATCTGAGAATTACCTCCGAAAGCACTCCCACCGCCTAAGACGGCACAGTTAAAGCATTCAGTGTTGATCATGAATCCAACAGACTTAGCGAGCCTCCCGTTAATATAGAGGAGGGCGTTGTTAATACTGAAGTCTTTGCTGTAAGACTGTCCGTCCCCTGAGCCATTTTCTGCAGCCGTGAATTGGGATTTAACACCAAACCCCACGCTAATCCACCTATGCTCGTCAAACTGTATCATGCCACCGGCATATGAACGAGATGATGCGAAATCCAGCTCTAGGAGAACCTCCATGAAGACCAAAACGAGCACATAAAGAAGGTTTTTGTTTTTGGTCACATCTTGTTTCATGGGGTCAGCTCAGCTACCTATAGTTTTTTTGATCATTGCCGTTTCTTCTAACCATTTCTTATTGATTTTTATTGAACTGAATCGCCTAGGATCTTCCTACCAAGCGATCATCTAACTCCAGTCCTCGAAGGACCCGCTTCGATGGCGGCGACGTATCGATCTCAATCGCCAGTCCTTCGTGAGCCCCCCCCTCATCCAAGATATTCAACCGCTGAATTCACATTTATTACAGTATTCATTTGTGGATGTGTGATCGTATACGCTTATGTATACATATATGTCAACTCTTTCCCTGTGATTTCACCGCTGAATGGTTAACATGAATAAGTTCAGTTGGTTACCATGTGATCCATGAGACATTTTGTTATCACAGCAAGCATTTCCTGGCAGCGAGGACATCTTCTCGAATAAGGTGACCGACAAGATTTGTAGAAGAGTATAGAGCGAGGTGTCCTGGTTGAGCCGCTTTTTGATGTTGGCGATCCGCACATACACCGACACCGCGATCCAGATTTGCGGCTTGGTCGCATTCTCCGACATCCCCCAAAACGGTTTGGTCCAAAGATGCTGCTTGATCCACTTCAAGAATAGTTAGCTCGACCTGTCAGCGATTCTTGTCGCGCACGCAGATCGTGACCGCTGGCAAGGTCATCTGACTGGGCAGGAACACCAGGGCCTTGCCGGTATCTGGATCGTTGAAGCGGTCCCGCCGCAGATGATGCCGGTTCTGCGATTGGTTTACATCGAGCACACGCGATGCGCCCTTGAGGTTCGATTTAGCGCGCGTGACGAAGGAGGCCCCAGTCAGATGCAGCTCACGCGGCCGAGTGAAATTCAGATAACCCCGATCCATGACGTAGATAGCTTCTGGCTCTGGAATCAGGCGGTCGAGCACATGAATGTCGTGGAGTGTTCTATCAGAGATAATGTGCCCGTCAGATGGGAACATGCTCCAACCATGCCCTTCCCGGCCAGATACAACCGTTCGTACTTGATGCGCTTCACACGCTACCCAACAGGTGACAAAACACAAAGGCCAGCTCCGACCGACCGTGGCTGTCCACGAAATTCTTCTCGACGCGCATGTCCGTGTCATGGCGGACGAGGTATATGGTCATGAGTAGGCGCACTTTGAAGACCATCGCCAAGCGGAACGAGTTTATCGTGCAACGTAGGTACGCCCTGAAAGCTGAGCAGCCGTTCTGGGACTATCGGTGAATCTGGGCTCATCTGTGGTTTGTCATTGGACGGCAGATCAACAAGAAACGCGTGCTGCGGCTGATGCGGCAACACAGGCTAAGGGAACGCCCATACGGAACGGCTCATGCGGACCCTCAAAGAAGAACTCCGCCGGCTCTGTGAGTGGACAAGTACCCTGGAGCTGAAACGCGCTCTGGCGGCGTGGGTCAGCTGGTACAATACACGGTATTGGCATTTGGCACTCGGGTATCGCACGCCATGTCGGGTCGAACAACAACTAGGCCACAGTACTCAGTTTGTGACTGCTTGACTAATGGGGAGCACTACAGGCTCAAGTGGTCGCACCACATAGTCGATATCCCGGGAATAGAACGCGCTCGGCTGGAAGAATCATTTCACGGCTTTAAATAGCCTGCGCTCAGCAACAGGCCCAGACGATGGGTCGGGTGACGGAAACTCGCCGCCATCTGGCGTAATGGGGAGGGACAATCAAAGTACTGTTTGTGTTGGGCACTCGTGAAGACCGGTGGCGAGTCAAAGGCCTCACGTTCGACCGAGCTGAGAATGGGCATACGCGGCATTGGTGATCTCTTTGAACGGGGGTCAAAACCACGTATTCTACAGACACGAGATCTCTCCATGGAGGCTGGTCTCTGAGACAGATGTGTACGCACCATGAGTGCGGAGCGGGTGGCTCAATCAACTGAGTGGGTCCTCTTCCACAGATTCGTCAGATCAGCAGCTCGGGCAATGTTCCGGCAGGGCACACCAAGAGAGAGGGTGGACGGGGTTCAGGATTCAGATGTCGTACAGCTCACTGCTCGACAACGAATGTTCAGGTCCCATCATTCTGTGTCGCATTTGGTACCTTTGTTGGAATTTAACCGCAGGTAGAAGATTCCCGCTGTTTCTAGAGCCAGCGGATGTACGTCGCAGGTGTCGTGCTTGCCACGTATCGCGAGGCCTTCGCACATACCCTCCCGAAAAAAGCATCCAAGATTCGAGATCGCCAGCGCCGTACAAGTAGTCAATATCCGCATACCAATGATGGACTAGAGCCACCACACATGCGACAAGACAAGCATAAAACTATCCTGACGAGGTTTCAGTGAAGTGTCTTTCCTTCCAGAAAAACAAGTCTACAACAGATCCAAGGCACTCAAAAGTGCCGGCAAGTGTCACCAGGTGCGGTACCTAAGGACACTCGCACCCTACCCACGCAGCACTGGGTAGTGTTCATCGACTATAATCTTCGGTACCCTTACGCCATCACGAACCTTTCCGTACCAATGAATGATGTCGCCAGGCCAAATCACGAGCTTCATGCATGGCTTTCCGAGTACTTTCCGCCAGGGCGCGGAGATTGACTATGTGCATATGCACGTACGCGATGTCGCCGGTATACTCATGCGGAAATTTTTCATAATATTCGGCAAGAAACTCCCAATGATCCGCTTTTGCTTTGAGGTTCTTCGCC
>CABVRR010000137.1 GCA_902500705.1 uncultured Nitrospira sp. | reverse complement strand
TGATCGTGACGGAACCAAGCGAAGAGGCGAAACTAGAGCCCCCCAGAGAGAGAACCTCCGCCTACAAGTGTAGCGAAAGAATGTACCTTTTATGACGAATGAGCAGTTAGTTTGGGGAACAACCGGGAAATTCGTCAGCATAAGAGGGTAGACCGTCCTCTTGGCCCAGCGGCATAGCGAATTCAGTCTTCTCAATCTTATGCCCAAGAAGCAAGAGCAGTAACCGCAAACTATTCATGTCCTTATTTCGAATCATTTCTTCGATCTGCAGCGTTCGACCAGCGGTCTCAAGCGCTATGTGCCTGCCTTCTTGTATTTCGAGCGATTTGAATAAAGCCTCAAACATGTTGGATTCAGATTCATCCTTGGGTATGGGATACCCCCAATCCACGAGGGCCTTCCGCAAGCCGATGAAATCTCTCTTGATCAGAGCCGTTTCGATGGCTTGATCAAGCGCAAGCGCGTCCATATCAGATATTTCAGATGATGTCATAGCTGCGTAATGATTAGACCAATCGAGTCAATAGGCACTGGTTAACATGCCACGGCTAGGAGGGCAAGAAAATACTATTGGCCCCATACTGAGAAGTCAACAACGTAGGACAGTCGGGTCATCCGCAACGTGGATGACCTTAAACGAGGGTTGTGGTCCGTAAATATTGGCATTATGCAATTTTAGCCACTCACGAACGCACGATCTGAGCAACACCATCACTCTCGTCTCGCAGAGTAAGCATTGTATGACGAGCTTCCGACGCAAACTCTTCACTCCAGGAAACAAATCTGTTCCCGAAAACACTTTTGCGCGAGAAGGAAAAGGATTTGGACATCCCCAATGAAGCTTGAGTCCCTTTGTGCTCCTGACCCAAGAAGAAAACTCTTCGAATGTTTTCGTCACCGGACTAGCCATGGCGAGAAGTTGGCAGCCGCGTTCAGTAAGTCTCACTTTACCCCCTGGACTTTTCTCATACACACGGCCTAATTCATCATTGAGAATATTGAGGTGATAAACCACGGCTTCCCAACTCATTCCCCGATGACGTGCCACCGCTGCAATGCTATCCAGTGATGCCAGGTCAGCGAGATACGCTACATGCTCTAGTAGCCTCTCATCCGATATCGCATACTTTGGAGTAAAACGTTTGCTCATGACGGCTCCTCGGGTAAAGAGAGCTTGAATCGCCATATGTCTGAGAGGTCGCTTCTGGGATATTTGTCCGTGTTAGGTGATGGCCGTTAATATAGATAAGAATAATAACGAATGTCAAGATATATACAGTGAGTATTACTGTACTCAGGTACAATGTTGTACTCTATATTTGTTGAGTGTAAAATACTGCGTTGTTCCATACTCACATTTCTCGCAATGAAAGGAGGCTTCTAGCGGTTGGCATTGCACCACGCTGGCGAGTTTAATCCAATGGGAGGTTACCAATGAGTGAAACAATTTTATTTCATCCCGAAAATTTGACCACAACGGATGTTCAGGCGACAACCTTGTGGGGAAGAGCATTTGATTGGTTACTGGTGAAGAGAAATTGGAGCTTGGGTCAATTCTCTCAGCGTATCGGAAAGCAAAGGAATGAAGTCCGGTATTGGAGAGTGGGAAAGGGAAGCGTCGGTCCGGGCATCGGCGTCATAAACGAAATTCTTCCCAAAATCGGTTCTTCATGGGTTGAATGGGCCGGAATTGTTACCCAGTTAAATATTCTTGATGACCCGAAAGGCAAAATTATTGGCCAGGTAGAGTCAGAACTCGCGACCCACTCACCAGAAGAGAATTGGGTCGATATCCCCAAGGGAATTACAGTACATTCCCGCATGGAAAATGGCTGTTGGGTTGCCTGGATGAAGGCCTTTCCGCAATGGAAGATTATTCGAGCCTCAAAAGTCGAAGCTGAGGCCGCGATGCAGGTACTGGCTGTTCAAATTATACGGCTTGCGAGGTCTTTTGGAGTGGTAAGAAACGAAAGCATCGCTGCCACGAAGGGTCACTAAGCAACATGGAATAGCAGAATTTATCAGGCACGCATGTCATCGGGAGGGGGATGATGTCAGCATTCTTTAAACGACCACTTCATCGAATTCATGAATGTGTCCCGTCAGTTAGGATTGCTCTAAATTCCCGAAAGCAGAAAAACAAAAAGGAATCCTTGGAGCAGTTCTTTAATAAGAACCGCTCAAAAGATGAGCAATTCGCAGAATATCATGAGCGGCTGCTTAAATGCCCCGTCATCCCTCCGAGCAACTGGCCTGATGTAATTTTGGCGTGGGTACGTCGTGGTAAAATCGTTCGCATGTCCGCCAAGCAAGGAGTCCCCCTGTATAGTGGCACACGAGAAAATTATTTGAATCGCCATGTCGAGGAAGTGTTTCCAGTGGGTTTAGGTCAGCGTATGAAGACGTGGGGCGAGGAGGCCTGTAGAAGCAATCGCATGAAGGTCAAAAGGATTCTGATAGAAAAAGGTGGGACGTGGATTATGAAGGAGCTTTGTTTTTATTCTCTACAAGGCATCATTCTCGTATACGCGAAGCATCTCCCTTGCACTGATAGTTGCCCATCTATGTTCCGCTACCAATCGGTTTAATAAGTTTATGGTATCAATTGTTGTGTACACCTGCAGACACAGCACGAGTGATCTCTGATCATTCTCAATCTAGCCTACCGCTCTAGCTTGAACGTGAAAGACCAAATCCCTAGGACCATCTAAGCCATTCGGTAAAAACTTTTTGATCCATTTTCGGCTCTCTCCCGAAGAATCTCCCTGCTGACTTTTGATTCACTGGAATCATCACAAGGTGCTGGGAGATTCACTCATATCGACATTCTTAATTGATTCTGTCGATCAACAAAGGAGAGGTGACGCGATGCTGCTGCCTTCGGAGAGACGGATCATCATCGTTGCAACAAACAAGGAACTTTCATGCGAGCATTATTACAGGCGATTGTGGATTGTTATGAGAAATCTGTCTGACGAGTTTTCGCGCAGACAATTGGTGGACGTGTGCATTGGCTACTATCGGGACATGAATGGGAAGTTAGATTTTAAGTGGCCAGGCGGAATGCCATACATACTCCCGGACTGGGATATCTGGTTTAGTGATCCTGATGGCCGCTGGCTTTCGTATTTTCTTGAACAATGTAATGGCTTACCGAAAAGACGCTCACATCTTTACAGTCGGCTTCGTGTATTCGATGCTTTCATTCGCGCGCGCTGGCCGAACATCGCAAGGTGGATTAAGGAATGATTAATTCTCCGATTCCTAATTAGTGCCTTGTCACACCAAACGGCGGCGGCTGTGTAGCATTAAAACTGCTCACAGCCCCGCGCTCTGACTTTCCTAATCAGCTTTCTCTCACAACCCGTGCAAGGTCTTTCCCGGAATTATTCGGAGCTTCGGTTATTGTGTGTCGCAGGTATTCATAGACGCTTCATTTATTCAAGGAGGTGCTGATGAAGATGAACACGCTGGTTCAGCCGGAGAGGAACGGTCATGTTGAAGAAATCAGGGAAGTATCGCCACCATCCGATGAAACATTTATTCGGCTCATGCTCGCCTATCCCGATAGAGACGAAGCGATCAGGCGAGTTGCGGAGCATGCTACACAGAAGTTCGACTCCATTCACGGGTCGGAAAGGGAGGTCTTACAGCGAGAGGCTCCATATAGAGATGAGCGAGTCGCAGAGACGCGGGACGAACTCCACACGCTCGAAGAACAGAAGCGAGCGACCCCGCCTTATGTGATCGTTCCACCAAGTGACAAACAACACCGTTCATTCGCTCAATGGACGCTCAAAGATCAAGCGACCTTGAGCAGCTCACTGATCTTCATGGTGATCGTGCTCGCTGCGGGAGCGGGCAATTGCTATAGCGCGATTCAGGCGGAGGCCATCCCGATCTTCTTGGAGCATCCTATTTTGGCAATGTTGCTCTCTTGTTTGCTTCCGTCTCTATCAATTGCGATGCACTCCCTCCCCGAATTACTCCAGAACGACCATCAGCGGCAGCAATACAACCAACTCATTGCGACGCTCATGTTTGTGTTTGCGATGATGTGGGCCTGGCTCTTCGCCCTCCAATTTCAGATTGGCGATGACACACTCTCTGTCGCCACGCTGAACGAGCCGACTGGTCAGACAGCCGTCTGGTACACCGCCGTCCAGCTTCTCACAGAACTCTTTGCCGGAGCCTTCCTCGCGCTCGTGGCGACCCATACCCACAGACGGTATTCGCAGGATACCACCGTCCCGAACCAGGAGGCGGGAAAGCTCGATCTACTCATCGCACAAGCGAGAGCTCGCTATGACGCAGCACTCGCGCGGCAACGAGCATCATGGGGGCGGTCGGCTCAGCTGAACGCCATGCATGGCCTGTATGTAAACGAACAGGTAGCGAAATTTGTTGCAGCCAGGAGCCGTTACGAAGAACTCAGCAGAATGACTTCTTACTAAGGAGGACTCCAATGAAGAAACTCTCGGTTTCTCTATTATTCCTGCTTACGTTGCTCTCGGGAGCAAGCCCAGCACCGGCTCGCGATATGGCGATTGGGTTGTCTCCGTATTTGGAATCCAGCATTGCTGAGACACAAATCAATTCAGTCCTGAAATTCTTGGCGGAGACCCTTGAGCCGGGTGATCGCTGCGTTCTCTTCGATGCCTACCACGTTCAAACTCTTGGAATCTTTACCGTGCCTGACAAGGCTGTCTATCGTCAGCCGAAGGCGAAGATTCAAGCCAATCGCCAAGCCGTGGGTGCGATGAGCCAATTCGCAAGAGCAGCGAAGAAACCACACGGGGAAAACGAACCCTCGGTCATTGGGGCTATCAGGATACCTCAGGCCTTGCGGTTTATTGGACAGGATTATCCGGCGATGCAGGACTTTGACGTGATCCTGCTAGGGAGCCCGATCTACGACGATCCGAAGGAGCAAGCCTTTACCATGCGGCTGAATCATGTTCCTGGTGACGGGCATTTAACGAAGGCCCGGAGTGTCACGCCATTTGGTATCAAGGGGCAGGACTCTTTACTTGCGAAGCGCCGCGTTCATATCGCGTTTCTGGATAATTGGAAGCAAGACGACCGGCATGCGTACCAAGTCGAACGCTTTTGGGCCTTATTCGTGGAAGGCCAGGGCGGACAGCTCTCAAGCTTTACGCACGACTTGCCTGCGTTGTTTCAGCGGGTCAAATCCAACGCTCCCTCACCCAAACATGACTACAAAGTCGAAATTACCGACAAACTGGAAATGATCTTGATGCGTCCCCCGACAGTCAAACAGCAAACGTCCATCTATGAGCGTCCGATCAGCAAGGCCTCATTACCTGCCGGTGTGCTTCGCCAGGCGACTCACGTTGAAGTGGGGATCACGTGGGAATGTGGCGGATGCGATTTGGACTTATACGGCCAGCGCCAGCCAGGCGCGACGGCGATTTGGTTTCTCAACACCCAAACGTCAGACGGTCAGTATTTTAGAGATTTCAGAACCTCTCCACGCAGCGCGAACGGCTATGAAACGCTGGCCTATCACGTGCCGGTCGATCTGAACCATTTGCTGCTGGCAGTGAATTTCTACAATGGCAGCTCACCAGGCGGAGTGAAAGGCGAAGTCAGAATTTCATTGAATGGCCAGACATATGCCATGCCGTTCCATGTCTTGGCGCAGGAGGGTAACGGCGGGGTGGGAAGGCAGGAAACTCTCTCGGCTCGCCGGGCAAACAATACCGCCTGGCTCGTGATCGATCCGCTGGAGGTCCTCGGCATTCGAACGCCACCCACCGTCGTCAGTCAGCGATAAGGGGAGATTTATGTACGCCCCTCCACAGCGACAGCAATCTCTGCTGTTGATGGTTGTTTTCACCGCGCTATTTGGCTCGGGAGCCTGGAAGAGTCTAGGGAAGGTCTGATTAATTGGCGTTTCCGCTCAGAAATTCGTTCCGGAGCTG
>CABVRR010000136.1 GCA_902500705.1 uncultured Nitrospira sp. | reverse complement strand
GCGGTGACGTAGATGAGCCAAGGCGGGACGAACCATAACAGATTCTTGGCATACTCGACGATCGCGCCGCTGCCACCATTGAGATACATCAGTACGAACGTGGCACCTGTAATCGCGGGGAAGGTGCTGGCAAAGGCCGCGAGAAACGATTTGCCTTGTGAGCCAAGATAGGTCGATACACTCACGATCGTCCCACCCAGTAGAAAATAGACGGCATACTTCACCAGATCAGTCACAGTGCCTCCTTCTTAGTCTTCATGACACGCCTGTATCGCCTCTGTTTTTAGCGGCTCTCCCTGGCCAGTCCAGTGCAGTACAACATGAATCACCACATGAGCCATGGTGGGAGACCTTACCCGATTGCTGCTCTCACGGCACTATACATCACGATCACTTCGACCGCGTGAGCCACGATGGTAATCCAGAGATTGCGTGTTCTAAGCCGGATGGTTCCCCAGATGAGTCCATCCCACAAGGCAATCCAGTGGAGATGGCGAAACGTATTGACCATGAAGGGGTCGAACGCAAAGGTCAGTGCACTGACCATCAACGCAAGCAGCGGCAGGCCTTGGATGGAGTTGAGACCGCGCCAGCGTGATTCGAGTTCAGCCAGTCGGCCTAAGAGAAAGCCACGGAAATTGATCTCTACGAACAGCGCAATGCCGAAGATGAGCCATGGCACCATCAGAAAGATTGGAAGGCGGCCATGGGGGGTCTGCTTCAAGAAGGTGATGTCATAATCGAACGACGGATAGACGGAGAGAATCACAAACGTGTTGAGGCCTCCCAGGCTCAATCCTGTGAGAAGTCCCCACTTCAGCCCGTTTCCCATCTGCGCCGACTCTAATCCCAGCTGAGAGAGAATGTGAGATGTGCGAGCAGCCCAGAGACTCAGAGTCAGATAGGCAAGTAGTTGTGGAATGAATTGAACGAAAGTCAGTTCTCCGAGCGAGGAAGGAAGCCAGTAATAGCCGAATGTGGCGGCGATGGGGAGCAGCGCCAGCGCTGCTCCCGCGTGAGAGTCGAGGTGTGGAGCCGATGGGTTCGGCCCGGATGCCATCGGCAGCGTTACGAGAGTTCGAGCTGATAACGGTCCAACGTGGTCGCCTTATGGCGCGCGAGGTTGGACAGCGACTTGTTGTAATCGACGATGGCCCGCAGTTCGTTGCCTTGAGCGGTGGCCAGGTCTCGTTGGAAATCGAGCACGAAGCGAGTGGTGCTGAGGCCTACCTTCAATCGTTCCTGTTCGGCTTGCAGCTGTTTTTCTGCCATGATGCGGGCCGAACGAGTCGTTTCGATACGCTTGAAATCGGTTTGGACCCGGCGGACCGCTTCGCGAACGCCGATAATGATTTGCTGACGCACATTGGCGAGCGTCACTTCGGCATTCTTCGCTTCGAGCTGGCGTTTACTGTACGTACTGATGGCCGCTCGGTTGCCGAGCGGGTAACTGAGGACCAACCCGGCTCCATAGTTGTAGAAGTCACCGCTGAAGTTTCTAGTAAAGGATTCACCGTAATCGCCGCCGAGGCCGGCGAGTCCGAGCGTGCCTTGAAACGACAGGGTTGGGAGCAACTGATTGCGCGCAAATTGTTTGTTGAGTTCACCGGTCTCGATGTTTTTCTTCGCCTGCGTGATTTCCGGCCGTTGTTCGATGGCGGTATCGATGGTTTCCTGAAGGCTCAACGGCTCCAGGACCGTGACGGGGCTGTCGACGGGCGTCAGACGAACGTCTTGCCGCAGTTCGTCTTCTCCAGGATTCAACAGACGGCGCAGTTGATCCTCCTGGTCGCGAATGGACTTCTCGGCCACCAACACCTGCTCGACTCTCGATGCGACGGCGGCTTCTGCCTGAAGGACATCGACGATCGACATGATGCCGGCCTTCGATTTGGCTCGATTCGTCGCCAAGAGTTCTTCTGCGGCCTTCATGGCGGCTTGTGCGACCTTCAAGCTTTCATTTGCAAACACCACTTCCCAGTAGGTCTGTTCAACGGTGGTGATGACGGTCATGACCCGGTCACGAAAGACATGTTGCTCGACCACGGCATTGTTTTGAGCGACCTTGATGAAGGTCTTGTTGATTCCGATGCCGGCGTTTCTGAGCAACGGCTGCGTGAAGGTGAACGCCAGACCGCCCGTCCACGAGGGGTTGAACAAGAATCCTCTGGCGACATTTTGGTTGATGCTGCTTCGCGCCGGCGCATAGTTGATGTCGAAGTTGCCGCCTGTGATCAGATTGGTTTGGGCATCAACCGTCACGGAGTGATTGCGCTGGTCAAAGGTGGTGATCTGATCCAGGACGCCGACCGTTCCGCCGAACACGGGTCGATTGAGCGGGTTGACGATGCGATTGTATTGGCCGTTGATGCTCAGGTTGGGGTCGAACTTGGATTGCTCGATGATGATGTCGGCCAATCGGCTTTCTCGATTCTGTCGGCTGAGACTGATGTCGAGATTGTTCTGTAATGCCCGGACCGCGGCATCGGCCAGCGAGACGGTCTCGCGCCGTTCTATGGGGATCGGCTGCGTCACATCCAAACTCCAGCTCTCGAGCGGTACTGAGAGGCAGCATAAGCCGATGATTCCGATGACAGTCAGACCTCGGCGATCAGACGATCTGCGATTCATACGTTCCTCCTTGATCGACAACCTACAGACGTACATACTATATTCTCAGTCGGAGGGTCTGTCATGCAGATTAGGACGGGATCTCGTTCGGGGAATCTGTCGTTGTGCGTTCGATCACGGTTGTCGGTTGGAAGTCTGTTGTGTGGGCTGGTGCTCTCGGTCATCTTTGCCGGGACCGAGGAACAGGCCTGGGCGCAAAATGCCTCGAGCGTTAGGTCGTTTGCCGGTGGGGTCGCTCCGCTGTTTAAATTCGGAGGAGGCAGCCTCTATATCGACAACCAGGGGACACAGGGATTTATCTATGCACCGACGCCGAACGTCGAGAGTTTTAATTTTCGCAATCCGACGACGGGACAGGCTTGGAGCGGCGCGGCGATGACGTTTGGGCCGCAACTCTCCATCGGGCTGATCCAGGGAGCCAATCAAGTGGGGGGTGCGACGGTTCTTCCTCCCCCGCCCCGCCAAACCAACCCGTTGCCTCCGATTGAGTCTGGATTAATCGAGCCCGGATTATCGGAAGAGATGCCCTAAGCACGCGCGGTTCGCTACAGCTGGGTGCCACTGTTCCGAGAACATCTCATGCCTGGCGTGAGTCATGGCTCATAGGCCAGTTGCCATATCACGCCCAACGCATACCGAACGACGGCTTGCAAGATCCGAGGGTCGATCGTGTCGGCAGTATCCGTCGGTTGATGAAAGTGGGGGTGTATGCCGCCGCTGACGATGGTCACAGTCGGTACACCGGCCTCTTTAAACGGCACGTGGTCACCGCCTGGGAAAAAGCCATAGAGATCGAGTTTCTCGTGGACGTCGACGGTTTTTCCAACCTTCAGGGCCATCTCTTTTTCGATCCCCGTCACGCCGACCGTGAGTCGTCCATTGCCGACTCCAGCATGGTCGATGTTGATCATGGCTTTTGTCATCGTGAGGGGAAGGACTGGCCGCGAGGTATATAGACGTGACCCAAGCAGGTCGCGTTCTTCACCGCTGAACGAAACAAAGAGGATGGTTCGTGAGGGACGCTGGTCGATCGTTGCAAGAGCTCGAGCCACTTCCAGCATCACAGCTGTGCCGGAGGCATTATCATCGGCACCAGGAAAAAGCACACCGCTTGGTCGGCCGAAATGGTCTCGATGAGCACCGACAATCACCGCTTCGGACCCGGTGCCAGGGATCATGCCCACCACATTGATCAACAGGCCGTCTTCCGTCGTTGTTTTCCACTGGAGCGATGCAAATCGGTTGGTCCGTGTGGCTTGCGAGGCAGAAGTATGGTTCAGTTTGTCTTGGACGGCGCGAAGGCGATCAGGACCGGCGTCGTTTGTTTCTGTCAGCAGCTCTTGCGCGAGGGCGGTGCTGATCCATGCGCCGGGGAGAGCTTGTGCGATCGGTAATTGTCCATAAAAAGCGCTGGGGCTGCCGGTCACACCCCGTCGAACCTCGTAGGGGTGGAGAATGGGGCCGGTTGCTGTTAAATAGCCAACTGCACCGCGATCCTGTGCGACTCGAACTTTATCCGCATGACTGACAGCCTGTTGGGCATGTTCCGGCTTACCTCGCAGAAACAGCACAATACAGTTGTTGACATCAACGCCGGCGTAGTCGTCGATGCCATGAGTCGGATCGACAATGCCATAGCCGACGAAGACGATCGGAGCTTGAATGTCGGCAGAGGGAGAGTCAAAGATCGGAAGATAGTCTGCGCCAAGACTCTTAGTGACCAGATGATCGGTGGAACCGAGTCTTAGCGTTGGTTCCGGCGCCATAAGGGGAGTGGGAATCATCGTTGCCATTGCGCCTGATGAAGCCCCATTCTTTCCCGGCATGACTGGTACAGTCAGTGTGCCGGTATCAATATGTGGGAGGCGCAAACCTGCTGATAGAAATGCTTGTGCCATCCACTGCGCTGATGCGAGATCTGCGGTCGTGCCGCTTTGCCGTCCCTCGAATGCGGGGCCGCTGAGGGTTCGAATATCGGCAAGCATGCGTTTCTCTGAGAGTGAATCGAGTACTGTCTGAAGAGCCGTCTCCGGTCCTTGGGCCGGCAAGGATGCGGGGTGGAGCAACAGCACTGCTGTGACGTACACAATTCTTCGAAAGCACCATGTGTTGAAGAAGGCTCGGATCGATTCCATGAGGGGATCCAAATTTATGATTCAGCGCGGTGAATCATAACACAGTGGGGAAAGTGGGTTGCAGTGCCACATGCCGTCCAGGTACTATCCGATGCAACTGAGCTGGCGCATGGTCTTCTGTGCTGGTGGCCAAGCCGACACAACAAGAATTCCTACGATCGTAATGGGGTGAGCATGGCAGGTGGTGAATCAGGAAAAGGATTGTACGATCACTTGTACCGTCGGTTTTTTGAGCAACGCGACAGCCACGAAGGGTATTCGTTTCAGCAGGCGCCTGGCGGCAGCGCCCCGACACCGGCGATCACGTTCGGTGAAAAGCTGCGGTGGTGGACGTGGAATCGCGGTCAACGGCAAAAGAAGATTTTGGCGGAGCGTGATCGGATGCAGCGCGAAATTCTTCAAATCAAGAAGCCGGGGACTCCCAAGTAGTGCATATGCTGCAGACCCAGAACACCACTCGAGCGTATCGCGTCATAAGACCCGCTCCGAAGGTCCTCTGTGTGCTGCTTGCGGTTGGTCTTATGGTCAGCCTGAGTTCTATTTCTACCTACGCTGTGCAGCGTGAAACGTCAGAGGAAAAAGCTGCAAATTTGAAAAAACAAGCGACGGGCGGACTTTTCCATAACTGGACGTTCGATCAGATTCCGCTCAATGCGATACCAGAAGGCTTTCGCAAGAGTGTGTTTCCGGATGAGCCTCTTGCCGAGTGGGTCGTGCAAGCTCATGCGACGGCGCCTTCTCCATCGCAGATCGTCGCCGGGGTCTCGACGTGTGCGCGGCGCTGTTACCAGCTGCTGCTGGCTGATGGGTTGGAGTATGAATATCCGGATCTCAGCATTCGGTTTCAGGCGCCGGACGGAACAGCCGGACTCGGAGGGGTCGTTTTTGGCGTGCGCGATGCGCACAGTTTTTATGCGGCGCTCGTCGATGTGACGGCTCGCACCGTGCAGCTGGTTCGGCGATCGAATCAGGAGGAGCGCGTGCTTGGCCAGGCATCGGTCAATCTGAAGCCGGTTGACTGGCATTCGCTTCGGGTGCAGCGGAATACGATCATCAGTAAGGATTTCATTGAAGTGTTTGTAGACGGCGTACTTGCCCTTTCCGTCGAAGATCAAACGTTGGGATTGGGACAGGTCGGATTGACCCTTCTCGGACCGTCGACTATATTGTTCGACAATTTTCACGCCGTTCCGCTCTTCTCTCACCGGCCGCTTTCTGCACCGCCGGCCTATTGATCCAGACTCACCGGCGAGCCGAGCCTGGCCGTCAACTTGCCTTTTCTCTTCAGTCTGGAGTAGCATGACCATGCCGGATTGCGAGAGGCCTGGCAAGATCGGCATTGAAAGTGACAAGGCCTGGATAGATGTTGTGTTGGGCCAGTCCGGGAATCTGATCGGAAGCCAGAGCTAAGCCGCCG
>CABVRR010000135.1 GCA_902500705.1 uncultured Nitrospira sp. | reverse complement strand
TGCGCCATTCCTCCTAGCACATCACCACCGAGGAATAAATCAGACCTTCCCTAGGTAGAAGGAACAACATACCCCCAGCACGATGGTTTTCATGATGTTCTGCACAACAGTGAACATCAAGACTTCACCTGTACATTGCCCCCGATCTGTCTCTTTTCTCTCCCTTAGAACGCAACAAAGAGCAAAGAACATGATCGTTATCATAATCCAGGTTTAATCGATTCTCATGGAGTGAGATGTGTTAGAGTGGGTGTTGTTTTCACCGCGTATCGGATGTGAATCGCTCACGCTGCAGGTACGGAATTGTTTCGAAGGAGACGGATCATGAAGGTCTGCTCACGATATCTTCTTATAATAGCTATTTCCTACACGTTGTCGGGATGCATTGATCCGCCCAAATCCCCTTACGTCGACGTACGAGACACGGTGTCACAGATCAACGAGTCCCAGTCGGCCGCAGAACAAGGAAGTGCCGAGGATCAGTATAATCTGGGACTGCGCTATGAGAACGCGTTACCGAAAGACCACCGGGAAGCTGTCCGATGGTACCGTATGGCAGCCACTCAATGGCACGTTGGTGCTTTTTACCGACTGTGCGTCCTCTCGGATATTGGACGGGGAATGCCCCAGGATTATCAGGAAGCCCTACGATGGTGCCGCCTCGCAGCGAATCAAGGGCATGGGCCAGCCATGTTTGTCATCGCCACACATTATGAAAAAGCACGGGGCGTTTCTAAAGATGTGATCCAATCCTATCAGTGGTATAACTTGGCGGCGGCTAACGGCCATGAGGAAGGAGCGAAATGGAGAGATCGTCTTGCCACGAGTATGACCCCGTCTCAAATCGAACAGGCTCAATTTCTGTCACGGAATTGGAAACCTAAGAGCCACGCTTCCGTTCAAGAGCAGTAGCCCTTGCTTGCTACTCGAGATCTGACCTAAGACCACCAACGAAGGTTGTATCAGTGAAAATCCTCTCGCCCATATCGACAGCTCTGGATAGGCCACATGTAGGCTTGGGAGATCGTCTCGTCCAGCTCCAGGACGCCCATCAATCAGTCAGATACTCGGCTTTCTGCTTGAAGTCGCATTCTCTCACCACAGACAAAGATGAATCATAACTCACTATCTGGTCGACGAATATTCGTCAGATGGCCGCACTATCCATACCGTACGTTCATAGGATTGCTCGGAATGTTGTTCGTCATATCGGGCTGTACCGTGCCATCCCCGCCCCCTCCTCAACCACTCATTGAAGGACCAGCAGTCGGCGAAGTCCTCAAACAAGCACAGACCGGCGATCCTAATGCGCAAAATGAATTGGGCTTACTGTATAGCGAAGGACGAGGTCTTCCACGAAACTACCATGAGGCCAAGGATTGGTTTAAAAAATCTGCTGAGCAGGGGCATGCAGGCGCACAGGTCAACCTGGGAACGCTCTATTCCCTTGGACGAGGCGCACCGTTTAGCGACCCTATGGCGTTATTCTGGTTTCAGAAGGCCGCAGAGCAGCGAAATGCGCTGGCCTTCGCGAAACTGGGAATGATGTATGAGCAAGGACGCGCCGTCCCTCAAAGCTTTGTTGACGCCCACATGTGGTACAACCTCTCAGCCGCGTACGGAGAAAAGCGTGCTGCCCAATCTCGTGATGCGGTGGCCACGCGGATGACGTCAGGACAAATCGCCGAAGCTGAAGATCGGGCAAAGAAATGGACGCCCAAGCGACGTTGAATCGCAGATCTGTTTAGATCTCCTCAACCAACACGGCTCTCACAGCGACTCGTTTCTCCTCAAAACACATCTCTTCACTGCCGCCTCATTGCGCCTACTTCTTCATGAGGGAATCCATCGCGCCGCCAATACCCTCACTAGTCGAGGGTACTGATGAGAGTGTGTCTTTAGCCTGCTTGAGCGTGTTCATATTCTTCTGCAGCGCATCAACATTTTTCTGCATCTCAAGTAAAGAACTGCCGATCTGGGTGACGGAGTCTTTAATCCCAAAGAGGCCTTCGGCCGATGCCACGTGCAAAGAGACCCCTCCAAGAACGAATCCAAGCAGAAATGCAGGAACCCCGAATTGATACACCAAACGTGCGCTGGTCATAGTTTCTCTCCTCGGTTAGACAGCCCTGATTAATGATCATACGGCATGGGAAATAAAGCGAAGATTTCTGTACTGATGTGGGACTCAACCACGTCGCGAACGATCATGATGTCAGACGTGCGATCAAGCTGTGATCAGAAAATGCCGGCTTGCTTTTGGAGCCAACGGACGTAGGTAATGATTTGATCCACATCCACTGGTTTCACGGCATCAATTTTCGGCATATCGCCGAACTGCCAATGATGGGCTTTGACTCCATTGGCAGCTGCTCGCTGAAACGCCGCATCACCGTGATGGTTCGGTTCATAAACCTTGTGAAGAAACGGCGGACCTTGAGTGGTTCCAACTCCTCCAATCCCATGACAGACTGAACAGTTGGCATTAAACTTCTGCTCTCCTTCTTGCAATTCCACCGGGGCAGAAGCCACAGTACCAGCTCCCTTTGGTTCCACTCCGTTTTGACTACACGCCGGTGCGACCCCAAGAATCAATACACAGAGGCTCACCGGTACTATTCGGGACGACTTCATATTAAAATTTCATCCTTTATCCAATGCGTGATTCACCATACCGCATACTGAACCGGATCTACAACTCCCGCCTCCGCAAAGCCCCGTTTTCTGATCAGGCAGCTATCACATTGCCCGCAAGCGATCGATTCAATCGGATCATAGCAACTGTGCGTGAGATGAAACGGGACATTCAACGTTAATCCAAGTCTGATGATCTCCGCCTTCGTCATCCGGAGCAACGGCGATCGAATCTCAATACTCTTTCCCTCCATGCCGACCTTTGTTCCCGCTTGCACTGCGGCTTCCACCGCTCGAATAAATTCAGGGCGGCAGTCAGGATAACCTGAGTAGTCGACTACGTTTGCGCCAAAATAGATGATCGAGGCGCCCACGGCTTCCGCATGAGCCGCAGCCAGAGACAGAAAAATCAAATTTCGGCCAGGCACGTAGGTTACCGGCACCTCTCGACTCCAGTCAGATTCAGTCCGATGCTTTGGGACCGATATATCTGCTGTCAGGGCCGACCCACCGATCCTTCTCAAATCGACCTCTATCACGAGATGCTGATGGACTCCCAGCGCTGCCGCGACCCGTCTCGCCTGCTCAACCTCCACTGCATGACGCTGTTGGTAGGCGATGGTAAGGAGGTGTAGGGCATAGCCGTCACGCTTTGCGACGGCTGCCGTCACCGTGGAATCCAACCCGCCGCTAGCAAGGACAACTACTGGTGTTGAAACCTGCCCATTCATAATGGAGAAAAAGAAGATGCGAGACGTTGCACGGAGGGGAAAGTGTGAGGTTAGTCGCGATCTTCTTCGCGCTCGATTTTCTCCAGTAATTCCGCACGCGATTGACACTCCACGCACAGCTTTGCGAAGGGAACTGCCTGGAGACGTTTCTCACTGATTTCAATTCCGCATTCAGCGCAAATCCCGTACGTTCCCTCGTGGAGCCTAGTGAGCGCTTCGTCAATCGACTGCCGACGACGGTTGCGCATCTCCATTAATGAAATGCCGAGTTCGCGCTCAAGATCCATTAAGGCTTGATCGCCGACATCGCGCGCTGACTCCAACCGCCGCTGCTGATCTTCGGTCAAGGATTGGCCAAGACTATCCTCAATCTCTTTAATGATCTCTTGTCGTTTCTCAATGAGCATTTTGTGGAGTATTTCCTGTCGCCGCTCTCGCACTTCCCGCTCTTTTGCCGTCTCTTTCGGCCGCACAGGCACTTCGATGTCTGCCTCATGCGTCGCCTTGAGCGCTGCAGCTGTTCCCGTCGCCAGTGGCTGAGGTTTTTTCATCTCCGAGCTCGCGGGTTTTGTCTTTGCTTCACTCTTTTTCTTTGCCTGCGATTTCAGTGTCATAAAGAGTCCGCTCCAGAAATAAAGTACATGAGATGGAAAGACGAAAATTTGGGCTTCTCTATCACCGCATCTGTCTCCTGTTGAACAAGCTAGTGATGAAGAAACAGTTAGGGATAGATTATGGTCGAATGCACATCGTAACCGACGAGCTTGTCGCGTCCCTGCAAACTTTTCAGCTCAATCAGAAAATCAAGACCGACAATCGTGCCGCCAAGTTGGCGAACGAGGTTGATTGTTGCTTCAGCTGTTCCTCCGGTCGCCAAGAGATCATCGACGATCAGCACATGCTCTCCCATTTCAATCGCATCACGATGTACCGCAAGGCTGTTCTGTCCATATTCGAGGCTATACTTCACTTCATAACAGTCAGCCGGAAGTTTTCCCGGCTTGCGAACCGGAACAAACCCGGCCCCCAAACCTGCAGCCAGAATACCACCGAAAATAAAGCCCCGAGACTCGATCCCAACAACCTTGGTGATCCCTCGCCCCTGATATCGAGCGATCAGCTGGTCGGTAAGACTCCGTACAGCAGCAGGATTTTTCAATAGCGTCGTGATGTCATAAAAGAGGATACCGGGCTTGGGAAAGTCCGGCACTTCTCGAATGAGCGCTTGATAATTGACAGCGGTCACAGGATTTAGAGCAAGTCTGCCTGCGTCATCGTTTTTCGCTCGATGATATTGCGAAGCCGAACCAACGCGGTCATCTCAATCTGCCGAACACGCTCACGGGTCAATCCCATGCTCCGGCCGATTTCTTCAAGCGTCTTCGCTTCATCACCATCAAGCCCGAACCTTGACACAATAACAGTTTGTTCTTTCTCAGGCAACTCCCTTACCCAGGCCATCAGTTCCGTTCTCCGCCGCACCCCGTCGGCGGTCTCATCGGGTAAGAGTCCAACCGGATCTTCGATCACATCGCGAAGGAAGGTATCGGTATGGTCGTTGAGAGGACTATCGAGCGAACACGTCGTACGCACCAATTGTTTCAGGTCCAAGACCTCTTCTTCCGAAGTCTTCATCTTGGCGGCCACCTCGGCAGCCCGTGGTTCCCGTCCAAGCTCTTGCACCAACTGCTCGACACGATTCAGATATCGATTGAGCCGCTCGACGACGTGTACCGGCAAGCGCACCAACTTGCCTTGATTAATGATCGCGCGTTCAATGTATTGCCGAATCCACCAGGACGCGTAGGTACTGAATCGAAACCCTCGCTTATAGTTGAATTTTTCGACGGCTTTGATCAAGCCTAAATTGCCTTCTTCCACGATGTCTGAAAATGGAAATCCGCGATGCAAGTAGCGTTTCCCGATGCTGATCACAAGCCGGAGATTTGACTCAATCATTTGTTGCCGGGCGTGCTCATCGCCGGCCATGACCTGTTTGCCAAGCTGCTGCTCTTGCTTAAAGGTCAGCAGCGTCGATCGGCGAACCTCACGCAAGTAGCTCTTCAGCGTGTCAAGGCCTTCGGATCGATTCGATTCCCGCTCACCTTGATCAGGTGTACTCGCAGGTTCTGAGGGGTCTACATCGTCGACGGTGTGTCTTCGGGCTTCGCTCAATTCGGACGCCGCATCATCCTGTCGACTCATAATGCCAAGCTTCCTAATGCCAAATACTGAAGTATGAATGCTGACCGATTGCGGCGTGCCACTCTGTCTCGATCTTCGTAACACGGGATGTGGGAGGACCGGTCTTCAATTCGCACACCAGTATTTCGATCATGGTTCTTTTCCCTTCCACATCCAGCTCGACCCGACCATCGTCGAGATTACGAACGCCCCCTACTAACTTGAGTCTGGTAGCAGTTCGCGTCGCAAACGCACGAAATCCTACGCCCTGCACATGACCGAACACGAGAATGTGTGCTCGAACCAGCGGTTCGTCAATCGATTGAGTCATCAGGCACTACCACGCGTACAGGACCGATCAGTGCTTGCGGCATGCGCTCAGTGGATAGTCTCACACCTCTTCCGACGCGTCACGTGTTTTACGCTTCTGCGCGGGAAACTATGCCTGAGATCTGCGCAGTTCGTGAACGTTCGGCAAACTCCGAAAAAAATGATGAGACGATCGCGATTGGCTTGGTAAAGAAAAATTCAGAAGAGGTCTGAAGGGCGTTTGTGACAAAACGACAAGAGTCTCGCACACAGAAAGAGCCTGGTTTGGTCGGGGCGAGAGGATTTGAACCTCCGACCCCTGCGTCCCGAACGCA
>CABVRR010000134.1:3727-6231 GCA_902500705.1 uncultured Nitrospira sp. | reverse complement strand
TCCTCGGCATCCAGATCAGCACTCCGCTGAATGATGTCAAGGCAGCCCACCAGCCCTACACCAACGAACCTCTTCTAGTGTATCCATTCGCTCTAATATGTGCGTAAGTATTTGAAATCTCGTGCGGTTACGATGCTCCAATGATACCGTCTATTCACAAGACCTCTCGCAGGGGTATCGATGGAACCAGCTCGCATATATACGCTGCCGTCTTCGCCGGCCTTGTCTGAGTCGGCTTCCGCTGAACCGCTCAACGTATTTCACACAAGCAAGCAACCCACGACGGAGACAAAGAAGCAGGCGCTCCGCGCTCACTTTAATGCGTGTGCGGCAGGGCGAGAGGAATGGGAACAGCGAGCCCGTGCATACCACGACGATCAGGCACGCTATTTCAAATTTCTCGTCCCGGAGGGATTGCGTGTGCTGGAGATTGGTTCAGGCTTGGGCAATTTGCTTGCGATGCTGAAGCCGGCACGTGGAGTCGGCATTGATCTGAGTCCAGAAATGGTGAGGAAAGCGGCTCAACGTCATCCGACGTTGGAGTTTAGGATTGGAGATGTCGAGACCGTCGATATCGCAGAAACATTCGACATCATTATTCTGGCGGATGTCGTCGGTCACTTATTGGATGTTGATGCGACCTTGAGACGCCTGCGGCAAGCTTGTGCCGCACACACACGAATCATCGTCTCCTACTATAACTATCTTTGGGAACCGATTTTGCGGCTGTGTGAACGGTTTGGGTGGAAAATGCCTCAGCCGGAGCAAAGCTGGCTCTCGCCTGAAGACATTGCGAATCTTTTGCGTTTGGCCGACTTCGAAGTGGTCAAGACCGAACGGCGCTTGCTGTTGCCGAAAGCAATTCCGTTCCTTTCGCCGCTCTGCAACAAGGTGCTTGCCCATCTGCCAGGCTTCCGCACGCTTTGTCTCAGTCACTATGTCGTGGCCCGACCGAGGATCCGACGGTCGGAACGACCCTACTCAACGACGATCGTGATTCCTTGCCGAAATGAACGAGGAAATATTGAGCCGGCCCTCAAACGGATTCCACGGTTCGGCGGCCACCAACAAATCATTTTCGTGGACGGACAGTCGACTGACGGAACGCCGGAGGAGATTCGACGTCTGATAGCAGTCTATCCTGGCAAAGATATCACCCTCCTGACGCAAGACGGCAAAGGGAAAGGCGACGCGGTGCGCAAAGGCTTCGCGCAGGCCACCGGTGACGTGCTGATGATTCTGGACGCGGATCTGACCATGCCGCCGGAAGCGCTCCCGAAATTCTACGAGGCGCTTGCGAGCGGAAAGGGCGAATTCATCAACGGATGTCGTCTTGTGTATCCGATGGAGTCACACGCCATGCGTGCCCTCAACCTGATCGGGAACAAGTTTTTTGGCCTGGCCTTCTCTGGACTCTTGAATCAGAGGATTAAGGATACCCTCTGCGGGACCAAAGTCTTGTTTCGCTGTGACTATGAGCGGATCGCAGCTGGTCGCCAGTACTTCGGCGACTTCGATCCTTTCGGGGATTTCGACTTATTGTTCGGAGCGTCGAAGTTGAATCTGCACATTATCGAAGTGCCGATTCGGTACCAAGCCCGCGCCTACGGCAGCACCAACATCCAGCGCTTTGCGCACGGATGGTTATTGCTCAAGATGACGGTCTATGGATTCTTCCGGCTGAAGGCCGTGTAATGTCCGAGGACGTTCTGTATCGACACCGCACCGTGTGGCAACAGAAGCCCGTGCTCCGGCGGCTCTATGAAGACTGGTATGAGGACATCGTGACATGGTTGGTTCCTGGGCGCACGGTCGAGCTTGGAGGCGGCACAGGCAATCTGAAAGCGCATATACCAGAAGTCTGTTGCAGCGATGTCACGGTGTTGCCGTGGTTGGACGTGGTCGCAGATGCTCAGCGCCTCCCGTTCTTCTCTCAGTCACTGGCCAATTTGGTTCTCTTCGACACGTTACATCATATTGAAAATGTCTCTCTCTTTTTCGATGAAGCCTTGAGGACGCTCCGGGTCGGAGGCCGGATCATCATCATGGATCCTTACCTCTCATGGGCCTCGTGGCCGATCTATCGATGGATGCATCCGGAACCGGTGGATGCCAGGAAAGACCCGCTCATCCTGAAACCTCCACAGTCGCATCGTCGACCATTTGATGCCAATCAAGCGGTGGCGACGATGTTATTCGAACGTCATCGATCTCGTTTCCTATCACGCTACCCAGGATTCAGCATCCGACATATTCGACGAACGGCCTGCATCGCATACCCACTCAGCGGTGGGTTCGACCACCCATCGCTCCTACCGGAATGGTTGGTATCACCGATGCTCAGATTGGAGCGAACGCTGGAACGAGCCGGCAGGTTTCTCGCCTTTCGAATACTTGTGGTGATCGAGCGTCGATCCTAGGGTTGCCGTCATCGTCATGCCACTTGAACCATCCGGCCATCAGATGCTTGCAAGCAAGAAGAAGCCCCTCCTATAATGCACCCG
>CABVRR010000134.1:1922-3627 GCA_902500705.1 uncultured Nitrospira sp. | reverse complement strand
TAATGCACCCGCGCTGACTCACTATTGTCACTATCGGGAGGAAACATAGCGATCATGAGCGAACGAACATTGGCCATCATTAAGCCGGACGCAGTCAAAAAAAACGTCGTCGGCGATATTATTCATCGATACGAACAAGCGGGATTGAAGCCGGTCGCCATCAAGATGATTCAGCTCTCGCAATCGGTGGCGGAAGGATTTTACGCCGTCCACAAGGCCCGCCCTTTTTTCGGGAGTCTCTGTACCTTCATGTCTTCCGGACCGGCGGTCGTCCTGGTCTTGCAGGGTGATAATGCCATCAAGAAGAACCGCGAGCTGATGGGCGCAACAGACCCTGCGAAAGCCGATGCCGGAACTATCCGAAAAGCACATGGAACCAATATCGAATTCAATGCCGTGCACGGCTCCGACTCGCCGGAAACCGCGCAATTCGAGGTTGGCTATTTTTTCCCCGGCATGGAGATTGTCGGTTAACCGTCTTGTGATGAAGGAGGGGCGAGATGGTCCTTGCCCCTCCGGATTCTCACTCGTACGGTTGAGGCAGAACCGCTCCCGGCAATCTATGATCCTTTCTCATCGACTTTGACTGGTCGTTCCTTGACAAGGCCGGTCGAGCCCAACTACCATCTTAAAAATATCCACGATTGAGTTCCGACATCGAGTGGACCAAAACGATGTGCTCCATCGATCGTCCTGCACTCACGATAACTGTCCTTCATTATGGGAGCCGACATGATTCCATCTGATTTGCGGTTTCACAAAGAGCATGAGTGGGTTCGTCTCGATGGAACACAAGCCACCGTGGGCATCAGCGATTTCGCGCAAGATGCCTTAGGTGATATCGTGTTTGTGGATCTGCCCAAAGTGGGTACCTCGGTCAAGACCGGCCAGCAGATCGGTGAAGTCGAGTCGACGAAAACGACCTCGACGATTTATACGCCGGTGAGCGGAACGGTACGCCAGATCAATGCCGACCTCAAGGATCACCCGGAAGTCGTCAATTCCGACCCCTACGGCAAAGGATGGCTCGCGGTGATCGAGCTTACCGATTCCGGAGAAGTGAATCAGCTCATGACGGCCGCCCAGTACGACGCGTTCCTCGCCAGCCAGAAGAAAGGGTGATGCTGCAATCGAGGTGCACTTCTCGGTGATCTGCCAGCACATTCAGTTGCTTTCCTTGTACGCGCGTTGACATGACACCTCCCATTCACATCGCGATTCTCGGTGCCGGACCAGGCGGATATGTCGCCGCGATCCGTGCAGCCCAACTCGGTGCACGCGTCACGGTCATTGAACGAGATACCTTAGGGGGTGTCTGCCTCAATTGGGGCTGTATCCCGAGCAAGGCACTCCTCTCCGTCGTTGAACTTGGCGACAAACTCAAAAAAGCCGAGAGCCTCGGCCTGCTCCTCCAAGGACCTGTCGCCTATGATCTCGCACGTATGGTTTCTCGAAAAGATAAAGTGGTGGCCACTTTGGTCAAAGGAATCGCCACCCTGTTCAAAGAATGGGGGATCACGCATGTCGTCGGGCAGGGGACACTGAAGGATGAGCGAACCATCGCAGTGACAACGCCGAATGGCAACCCGATCGAGATCCAAGCCGATGCACTCGTCATCGCGACGGGATCCTCCTGGCCCAACCTCCCACAGTTTCCGATCGATGGACGACAGATTGTGACCAGCCGACAGATGCTTGATCGTAC
>CABVRR010000134.1:0-1822 GCA_902500705.1 uncultured Nitrospira sp. | reverse complement strand
CGGATGGAAACAACGACGCCAGGCATCTACGCGATCGGCGATGTGACAGGCAAAGCGATGTTGGCGCATGTAGCATCGACACAGGGACAGGTCGCGGTGGAAAATATTCTCGGGCACCGACGCACCATCAGCTATGACGTCATCCCGGCTGGTATCTTCACCTTGCCTGAAATTGGACGGGTCGGCCTGACTGAACAACAGGCTCGTGAACAAGCACAGACACATGGAAAGGATCCAGATCGCAGCGTAAACATCGGCCGGTTCCGTTATGCCGGATTGGGCAAGGCACAGGCGACCGGAGACATGACTGGGTTTTTTAAAGTCATTGCAGACTCTGAAACCGACAAGATCCTGGGTGTGCATATTCTCGGAACTCACGCCGCCGACCTGATTCATGAAGCGACTGTGGCAATGCAAGCCGGAGCGACGGTGACGCAAGTAGCAAGGACGATTCATGCGCACCCAACGTTGGCAGAAGGCCTGATGGAGGCGATGGAGGATGTCGGAGGGTCCGCCATTCATCAAATCCGGAAGAGGGTGAGTTAGGTGATCAAATCCCTGTTTCTGAAATTTGGATTATTGTCCCTGACACTCGGCATAGTGTTCTGGGCACGATGGGCTCCTCAGCCGCCTAGTCAAGAAATCTCATTCTCGACAGAGAAACCGGTTGGAGTCTCTCAGCATGCGGAACTCAACGAACACAAGAGGCAAACTGCCGCCCCATCTACCCAAACTGGACAGAAGCCACTCCTCAACATCGTCACGCAGACGGAGTCATCAACTGCACCGATTCACACGCGACTCGACCTCAATCGCGCAAGCGTCGGTGAATTGGAGTCGCTACCAGGGATCGGCACGGTACTGGCTCAACGTGTGATCGCGTTTCGAGAGTCAGTCGGCCGATTTCAGCAAATCGAAGACCTTCGCGCGGTCAAAGGTATCGGCGCCAAAAAGTTTGAGCGCATCAAGCCTTTCGTAATGGTTTCGACATCAACTGTACATGCAGGGACGGAGCGGCGCATCCTATGAAAGACCTGAACCAACAAATCGACCTTATTCGGCGTGGGGCCGTGGAGGTGATCCAACTGACGGAGTTGGAAACGAAGCTCAAACGAGCCCTCTCCGAGAATCGTCCCTTGCGCATCAAGGCGGGGTTCGATCCCACGGCGCCGGACCTTCATTTGGGACATACCGTCCTAATCCACAAATTAAAGCACTTCCAAGATCTCGGCCATCAGGTCATCTTCCTGATCGGTGATTTCACCGGCATGATCGGAGATCCTACCGGCGTATCAGAGACACGCAAGGCCTTGACCAAAGAACAGGTGTTGGACAACGCGAAGACGTATCAAAGACAGATTTTTAAGATCCTTGACCCATCTAAAACATTGGTTGAGTTCAACAGCCGATGGATGAGCGAGATGACCGCGGATGGTTTGATTCAGCTGGCCGCTCACTATCGAGTCGCGCGGATGATGGAACGGGACGATTTTCACAAACGCTATCATGAGCAAAAACCGATCAGTGTCCATGAGTTTTTATATCCCTTGGTCCAGGGCTACGATTCCGTCGTGCTCAAGGCCGATGTCGAGTTGGGAGGGACCGATCAAAAATTTAACCTCTTGGTGGGACGTGAATTGCAGCGTGACTACGGCCAGGAACCGCAGGTCGTGATGACGATGCCGCTGCTCGAAGGAACTGACGGCGTGAAAAAGATGAGTAAGAGTGTCGGGAACTATATTGCCTTGGAAGACAGGCCTGGAGAGATGTTCGGCAAAGTCATGTCGATCAGCGATGCGTTGATGCATCGATACTACGAGCT
>CABVRR010000133.1:4533-6440 GCA_902500705.1 uncultured Nitrospira sp. | reverse complement strand
GCGATTCCTGGATTGATCACGATCCGGCCCATGGATGCGAATGAGGTTGCCGAGGCCTGGCGCCTTATCATGCAATTGCAGCATGAGCCGTCGTTGCTGGTATTGTCGAGGCAGGCCTTGCCGACGGTGGATCGTACCAAGTATGCCTCGGCGTCCGGTCTCGCCAAGGGAGCCTACGTTCTGGCCGATTCCGGCGGTACGCCGGATGTGCTGCTGTTGTCCAGCGGGAGCGAAGTCTCGCTGTGCCTGGACGCGGCGGAAGACTTGAAACAGACGGGCATCAAGGCTCGTGTGGTGAGCATGCCGTCCTGGGAACTTTTTGAGCGACAGAGCCAGGAGTACCGTGACAGCGTGATTCCGCCGGAGGTCTTTGCGCGCGTGGCCGTGGAACAAGCCTCGACATTCGGGTGGGCGCAGTATACCGGTCGTGGAGGAGTCGTGCTTGGCATGAAGAGCTTTGGCGCCTCGGCCCCGCTCAAAGAACTACAGCGGAAGTTCGGGTTTACTGCCGAGCAAGTTGCGGCAGCTGCGAAGGGGCAGGTCGCCCGCGTCAAAAATCTTCCCGGAGGCATCGGACAATAGGGAGTGCAGAGGAGCCCGCGTCCTTCACGAAAGAAGGGGCGAGCTATCAATGGTTCATGAATGAACGACGACCAGAACTGTGGTTGGTCCGACACGGAGAGACCGAATGGAGCCTGGCGGGGCGTCATACAGGGCGCACGGATCTCCCGTTGACCGAGACCGGTCGCCAACAAGCATCGGCACTGGGGCACCATTTGGCTGGCCGTCTGTTTTCGCTGGTGCTCTGCAGTCCGCTCCAACGAGCACGAGAAACGTGCCGACTGGCCGGGTATGATGAGGCCGCGACCATTACCGATAAGTTATTCGAATGGGATTACGGCGTGTATGAAGGCCGCACCACGAATGATATTCGAAACGAGATCCCCAATTGGATTATTTGGACAGACCCCGTCCCTCAAGGAGAGTCCATCGAGCAGGTCGGGGACCGTGCCGAACAAGTGATTCGGCACGCGCTGGCAGCGGAAGGCGATGTCGTACTGTTTGCTCATGCCCATATCTTGAGAGTGCTCACGGCCTGCTGGCTGGGGCTTCCACCCGCAGCCGGTCGGCTCTTTACGCTCGGTACCGCTTCGCTCAGCGTACTCGGGTACGAACGCGACCAGCGCGTGATCACGCTGTGGAATCAACGTCGGCATCTCGCTCGCCAGGGCAATTCCTGAGAGTCCGATCCCATTCCACCTTAAGCACGTCGGCGGTCCTGATCGCATCGGACGATCGCCGTTCTTGAGCCAGGCAGCTCGTCGTTGTATCTCCCTGATAGAGAAAAGGGACTTGAGCCATATGCCGCCCAAGCGGATCATCATCATCGGCGGGGGCTTTGCCGGAGTCCAGTGCGCGAGAACATTGCGCAAGCGGTTGACCCCGGACGTCGCCGAGATCGTGCTGTTCAGCCGAGAAAACAACATGGTGTTTTATCCGTTGTTGGCGGAAGTGGCCGGGGCGTCGATCAGTCCCATGACGGTCACCGCACCGTTACGTCAGATGTTGCCCGAGGTGCGCTGTCGAACGGAGGAAATCTGCAACATCGATGTGGCGGCATCCGAGGTGGAGTATGAAGGCTATGATGGTCGGCGGTGTCGGATGGCATTCGACCACGCGGTGCTGGCCTGTGGAGCTGCCGTTAATCTCACGATGATCCCCGGCATGGCCGATCATGCCTTTCCCTTGAAATCGGTCGGAGATGCCGTCGCGATCCGATTCCATGTCATGGCGCAACTGGAAAAGGCGGAAGTCTGTTCCGATCCGGAGCGTCGACGATGGTTGTTGTCCTTTGTCGTGGTCGGCGGTGGGTTCAGCGGCGTCGAGATGGCCGGAGAGATCAATGA
>CABVRR010000133.1:2488-4433 GCA_902500705.1 uncultured Nitrospira sp. | reverse complement strand
TGGGAACTTCTATTCCCGCGCGATTTGGCCTATCCCCGAATCGATCAAACCGAACGAATTGCCAGGGCGCATTATCGCCCTGGAGACTATGTCTTCCAGCAAGGCGAGCCGGCGACGAACTTCTACGTCATCGAACAGGGAGAAGTCGAAATTCTCCAGCGCGATGCGTCGGGTCAATCGGCCGTGGTAGGGGAGCTCGGACCCGGAGACTTTTTCGGGGAGATTTCTCTGCTTGATGGGACCGCGCGTCTTGGAAGTGTTCGAGCCCGCACGGTGGTCGAGGTGGTGGTCACCGGGAAAGAGATTTTCTCGAACATGTCCAGAACGTTTACGCCGTTTCGCGATTTTCTGGCTCAAGCATTGCGCTGGCGACGACTCCGGCTGAATCCACGATTGGCTCATCAATGGGCCATGCTTGATCAACGACCCCTCTCTCAGTTTATGGAGGCGGTTCCCGCACAGCGTCTGTCTTCCGACGACACATTTGAGTCGGCTATCCGTCGATTTGACGAGCATGCGTTGTCGTTTTTGTGTGTCGTGGATGACCGCGAGCGGTTGGACGGTATTGTCGGTAGGAATGAGTTGTTTGAGGCGTTTGCGCAAGGAAAGAACCCGCTCACGAAGGTTCATGACTTCATGCGGAGCGATCCGATCGTGGTGACCCCGACCGATACGGGGTTGATGGCCGGCGATCTCATGAACAAACACGATCTCGATTGGCTGCCGGTGGTGGACGCAAAAGAAACGCGCCGGCTTCTCGGCATCGTTCGATCCGAGAGAATGCTTCGACAGATAATTGCCAAGGACTTGTCAGGTGAGCCTCTGCCGATTTAACCGCATGTGGAGGAAGCCTGGCGGGTGTGGGCGCAAGCAGTTGATGCAAAGGGGATAGGATGGGCGACAAGACTGAAAAAATGAAAATGCTGACGGGTGAGCTCTATCGATCAGCTGACGCGGAACTGGTTGCGGATGTCCGCCGAGCGCAGGGAATATTGACCAGATATAACGTGACTGCCGAGGAAGAAACTGGCGAGCGAGCCACGCTCTTGCGAACCCTTCTGGGCTCGTGCGGCGACAATACGGTAATTAGGCCGATCTTTGCGTGTGATTATGGGTACAACATTCGACTCGGGCGGAATACCTTTATCAACTATCAGTGTGTCTTTCTTGATTGTGCGCTGATTGAAATCGGCGATGATGCGCAGATCGGACCGGCGGTGCAACTCTACACCGCCGAACATCCGCTTGATGCGGAAACACGGAGAGCCGGGTTGGAATCTGCTCGTCCGATCCGCATCGGTCGGGATGTATGGATTGGAGGAGGCGCCATTGTTCTTGCGGGAGTGACCATTGGGGACGAGTGTGTGATCGGTGCGGGCAGCGTCGTGGTGCACGATGTTCCCTCCGGGTCTGTCGTGGTCGGCAATCCGGCTCACGTGATTCGTACCGTGGGAGGTGGGAAGAATCGAGGTGTGTCGCAATGACGGTGTGGTCACGTGTTGGATTCAGAAAAACGCGCCGGTGTGGGAGCGTGCATCATTGCGGCTGCCTTTACTGGGATAGGACCAGCTGACCTTCCGACCATAACCATTTCATTTTTTACAGGAGCGCACAATGAAACGATTTGCATCGGCTTTGTGGAAGGGAGACCTGAAAACCGGGAAGGGAGTGGTCTCCAGCGAGAGCGGTGTGCTCTCGGACACGCAGTATTCGTTTGGAACGAGGTTTGAAAACGGGTTCGGTACGAACCCTGAAGAGTTGATTGCGGCGGCACACGCCGGTTGCTTTACCATGGCACTCTCGGCGCAGTTGGGGACCGCCGGATTGGTGGCCGATAAACTTGAAACGACGGCAACCCTGAGCTTCGAGAAGCTGGAAGCAGGCTGGACCGTGACGCAGATTCATCTGGCTGTCAAAGGCACGGTTCCCAAGGCTGATGCAGCGA
>CABVRR010000133.1:0-2388 GCA_902500705.1 uncultured Nitrospira sp. | reverse complement strand
TTCATCGGCGGGTTCCGACTCTGGGACGAAACGTGGCAGGACGAGCGTGCGGCATGTGTCGTACAACGGGGCCGCGCCGGCTCAAGAGGGTAAATGGGAAGCCAGTCGGTCGGTGCATGATGTGATGAATGATATGTGGAGGATAGTGCCGTGAAGACAAACATCCTGTCAGGACTCTGTGTGCTCATCATTGCGGGAATAGGAATCGGGTGTGCCGGGAACCAGGGAGTGACCGGAAGCGATTCCGCTCGCCACACGATGGAACAGGCGCATCTCGATAACTTCGATGATCTGGATTTCAACGTCTACAGCGGCCAGAAATGGGATCAACTGGGGCGCAGCCATGCCGACGACATCATCGTCCATTGGCCGGATGGACGAACGACGAAGGGAATCGATGCACACATCGACGATCTCAAGGCGATGTTCGTGTTTGCACCCGATACGCGCATCAAAGAGCATCCGATCAAGATTGCATCGGGAGAGTGGACCTCGGTGATGGGGGTAATGGAAGGGACGTTTAGCGAGCCGATGCCGATCGGCAATGGGAAGACGATTGCACCGACCGGGAAAGCGTTCAAATTGAGCATGGTCACGATCGGACGATGGGTCGGCCCCACCATGGCTGAGGAATGGTTGTTCTGGGACAACGCCGCATTTATGAAACAGATCGGATTGACTGAATAGTCTGAGCCGATCTTGTGACGGCGGATAGTCGGAGTGATTTCCGGAGCAGAGGTTGTATCTGAGAGACCGATACAGTCGTGGGCGGCCATAGAGATGGAAAATCTCCACCAACTTGAAATTATTATTCTCCTGCTCGCCGTCGTGCTGGCCTTGACGACGCTCGCGCGGCTGATTTTCCTGCCCTATCCGATCTTGCTCGTCATCGGCGGGCTTGTCTTGGCGGTCGTGCCCGGCGTTCCGACGGTCACGCTGAACCCGGATTTGGTCTTTCTGGTGTTTTTACCGCCGATTCTGGCGGCGGCCGCCTACTTCACGTCCCTTCGAGAGTTTCGCGCCAATATCCGCCCGATTTCACTTCTGGCCGTGGGACTGGTCTTGGCGACCACTGCGGCGGTAGCCGTGGCAGCTCATGTGCTGCTGGGGTTCGGATGGGCCGAAGCCGTCGCGCTCGGCGCCATCGTGTCCCCACCGGATGCCGTGTCTGCCACAGCCATCGGGAAGCGGCTGAATATGCCGCATCGCGTCGTCACCATCCTGGAAGGGGAAAGTTTGGTGAATGATGCGACGGCGTTGGTGCTCTATCGGACGGCCGTGGCGGCGACCGTCAGCGGGGCCTTCCTGTGGGGGGAAACGCTTCTACAATTTCTGTATGCCGCCGTGGCCGGCATTGCCGTCGGGTTTTTAGTCGGAATCGTGACGCGATGGGTGCTCTACCTTGTCGAAGACAGCTTCACCGAGGTTGCCGTGACGCTGTTGGGGCCCTATGTCGCGTGGGTGATCGGGGAATCCATCCATGCGTCCTCGGTGTTGGCCTGCGTGGTCTGGGGCCTGTATCTTCGGCAACATGTCAGCCGGATCGTGTCTCCGGCGACGAGAATTCAGGGGCGGGCTGTCTGGGATTTGCTCATCTTTCTGCTCAACGGAGTCATTTTTATTTTGATCGGCCTCCAGCTGGCCGCATTACGAGCAGATATTTCCACCGAGCGATTGGGGTCGGTCATGCTCGGCGGCGCATTGATCAGCGTGACGGTTATTCTGGTGCGGCTGGGGTGGGTGCCGCTGGCGGCGATGCTTCCCCGTGTCCTCAGCGCCTCTATCCGGAAGCGAGATCCGATGCCGCCCTGGCCCCATATCTTCCTGGTGTCATGGATCGGCATGCGGGGAATCGTCACGCTTGCGGGCGCGATGGCCTTGCCGATGACGATCAATTCGGGAGCGCCCTTTCCCTTTCGCACCGAGATCATCCTCCTCAGTTTTTCCGTGATCCTGTCTACCCTGGTGATACAAGGGTTGACCTTGACGCCGCTCATCCGAAGACTCGGAGTGGCGGAGGGATCCGCTTGGGAAGAAGAAGAGATCCAGGCACGTCGGCATGCAGCCGGAGCAGCCTTGTCGCGACTCAATGAACTCAAAGAGGAAGCGTGGCCGAAGCCGGACCATGTCGATCAGCTGCAGGGTCATTATGGCAAGCGGCTGGATGACATTTCGTCGAACGAGGCGGTTTCCCCTGAGACGATTCAAGAGACCAACGAGGCGTTGCTTCGGCTCAAAGAAGCGGCGCTGGTCGCCGAACGGTCCGCCTTGATTCGACTTCGTGATGAGGGCACGATCAGCGATGAAGTGCTGCATCGTTTGGAGCAGGAACTGGATATTGAGGCGCTTCGTTTGGGCTTGGGAGAACGGCGTATTCCCTGGTGAAGA
>CABVRR010000132.1 GCA_902500705.1 uncultured Nitrospira sp. | reverse complement strand
AGAGCATCCTGGATCCGTTCCCCAGCCAGGTGGACCCGAACGCCAAGTCCGGGGGATACTAAGCGGTAGCTTTTGTGTAGTTGTGAACGGCCCGGAATTCTGCAAAGGATTCCGGGCCGTGTTCTTTCTGCCTCGGGTATTTCGTCCATGCATTGGACTTGCCGCTGTTTCGCTGAGCTTCAGATAATCAATTGGAAGTTCAATGCATGCGAAGTGGTTACTCTCCTCATAGTAGGAAGTAGGAATGCCTGCGGAAAGTTTCTTGTGAATTGTTGGGGTGAAAGAGAAGGGTTTGGCAGCGGGGAAATTCTCCCACCGTCGTTGCTTCGGTCGATCTCATTTGATATTACAAGGGTTGTGATGGTGGTATGAAGATACGTCGAGTAATCAAAAAAGTAGATCGCGCCAAGCGAGGAACGAGCACTACTCGCCGAGTGGCCGACGCTGCTCGGCTTGAAAGGCTCAAGAAGTCTCCACCCAAGTCTGTCCACGACCGTTCAGGTCGCCCGTCGATCTCCGTGCGGTTTGAATTCAGGCGATCACCTTCACAGAATGGTCAGGGCACTTCGAACGAAACCTCTTCGCGATTTAAAGCAGCCTATGCGGTCTTCAGGCGGAGACATCCCAACAGTGTCCCTATCACCGGCCGGAAAATCCCCCCGAAGGATTGTGCGCCTCTTGAGTATGCCGAATGGGCCATCTGGAAGGCGAGAGAGCGATGGAATGACGCGACATGGGATAATTGGTTCTTGGGATTCTACGAAAAGCTGGTGAAGTCAGAGTCGCTCAAAATGGTGTGCCAAGATCACTGCCAATCCACCGACGCCGCGTATGCACTGCTTGGATTACTTCTGTGGGATGCCGACCGTTTCGAG
Organism: uncultured Nitrospira sp.; assembly: GCA_902500705.1. GTDB lineage: Bacteria > Nitrospirota > Nitrospiria > Nitrospirales > Nitrospiraceae > Nitrospira_D. The sequence continues at coordinate 5,751 of CABVRR010000132.1, read as the reverse complement.
TTTGCAAAAACGACGAGAGAACACATCCATAAACGAGGGGTGCGCAATATTCCTGAGGAACAAGCAAGGGCAATCCTCGAGCGAACCTCAGATCCCGATGCAAAACAATTACTCAAGATCCAAGAGTTGGTGAAGGGCTTAACGTGCGACTACACCATGGATGTGAATGAAGCCCACATGCCAGTTACCGAACATCAGCGGCATCATCAGAAAACACTCGTCCAAATTATCGACGGTTTCGTGCAGGCTTTTATCGAAGAATCTCACGTCAGGTCGCAAGTCTATTCCGACACCACTCAACAGGGTTCAGGGCGGCCAGAGATCGGCGTGACCTCGCGAGACATGTTCTGTGCCCTGGTGGCACACTTTGTCCAAGAGGCGTTCAGAGGGAAAGACCATATTGGGCCAACCATCTCCATCATTAAGGGCTTTGCCTCTGGTCTGTTCAAGAGCGATCACTCTGACTCTATGACAGAGGCCAAGGCATTCGTTCAACGGCTCAAGACCTTGAGGAAACATGGTGGTGCGATCAAGGAGTTCAACTCGCTTGTCGCTCTCTATCGGACAGATCGCTCCTTTCCATTCATCATGAAGACCTTTCAGCACGAATAGATATACCTGAAGTAGCCTAGGGCTCTTCTTTTTAGTTGACTCGGCTCGGTGGTGGGGCCATGTGTTCTGGTTCATCGTCGATGAGCTGTTCAGTGGGCCGTTGCACTGGGGGTTTTGTGACATTGGGTTGGTGTGGCTTGTTCGGGGCCGAGGGCGGAGTCGCGGCGCAGATCGTGAGCCGGATATTGAACCTGGCGGACGTGATCTGAAACAACGCGCCGAAGAGTGTCCTGAATCCGTTCCCCAGCCTGGTGGATATTAAAACCAAGACCGGGTACTAAACGGAGCAGGGCGTATGTGAGACATCGGCCCGGATCTCTAGTAGGGAGTCCGGGCCGATCTGTTTCTGGGTTATTGGAAGATCATTTTGGGATACTAGGAATATAGAGACACAAGAGAAGAAAAGACCACCAGCTCATTTCTTTGACGAGTGGAATGGACAAGACCAGTTGTCCGGAACAGCGCGGCCGGAATATTGACGGGCCTCTGAGTTTTCTCCAAAGCTAGCAAGCACTGGGTTGATTGAGCCTTGAAACGCCATCTCACGAGCTCGGATCGTCTGCTTCATGGTTTCAAATTTTCCGCGCGATCTTAGACGGTCAAACTGCTCGTGTAAATTAAACACCATGGTCGGATACGAGCGAGTTCTTGCGAGACGGGAAGCCTTAGGGTGCATCCCAATGACGTACATTCCTCGGCCGCCGATGCTGAAAGAAAAGTGATGGCTCTGCGGGGCGGAGTCGACACTCTTATCCCAGGTAAAGAAATCAGAATCAAGGGAGTGCATGGCCTGGAGTTGACTCCACAGTAGATCCTCGAAGTGCTGTTCTGATTGAATCTCCGGTCCACGAAACATCGCAATGAAAGTAATGAAATGGTCCGCTACGATGGGAAATTCATGACAGAAGTTGTACAGATCATGACAGACGGCACTTACAGCACCGTCGCACGCTAGTTCCGGATATAACCCAAAGCGATAGCTCTTCTGGTTGAACGCTGAGATCGCACCGGTACACGGATAAAACTGGCCTAAAATCTGTTGCCGCATTTGAGCATGTGCGCCAGCAAGCTCTATCTCGACAGGCTCCCCAGGCATGAAGGGCTTGGTAAGCGTCTTGCCATTGAAAGCTGCATAGCTGGAAAATTGGCTTGCCAGTGGATCGACCGATAAAGGATTCCACAGGCGCGTATTGCTGTTAGTAGCGAGGTTATTCTCAGGGTTCGACACGTGGAGAAAGTCTGTTTGCATCGTGAAGCTCCGTTTATGCCTTGATGCGTGCGATCCACCCGTTGAGAAATGTTGGTCTTTTACTTGCCTTACAGGTCGTTATCCTCTGATGCTTCAGACTCAGCGACAATTATGCTTTTGGCCTAGGCCGGATGGCTTTCGTATTCCTGAAATGTACGTATATGAGCGGAGGTTTTGTCGTTATGAATTGAGGAGAGGCGATTTCTGAACGTCGAGGGTCGGCCGGTACGATATGAAGTTCAGAGGAATAGAGTGAAGTCCTAATGATTAGAATTAGATGTTGAGTAGATACGTAACCTGAGAAAAACGTATAAATCGCTCAGTTCGCTAAAGTGAGTGAGGGGAATGTATGTGAAAGGGGGTGTGGCTCTGACAATCGAAGCTTTTGTTAGTACGGCAGGATTAAAAAATGATGGGCTTAAACCTTCTGTTATTTGACCATTCAGCAGAATAAGCGGTTAATCCGCATTCCACATCTATTTCCGCTCACAAGTCGATGTAGTCATCTCTCTTTGGCGTTGGCACACCGACAGTCAATTTCCCCTGCAGATCAAATAGCGACAGTCATGAATGTGTTGAAGGTCGTAGAGATATCGACTTCCGAGAGGCTGTGTGGAACGATCTCGTAAGAGGTCATCTGGAAGTAGGCGAAGAGCGGTGACTTCCTCTCCTGCCGGTCTAAACCGGAATATTAGGTTCTGCCACTGAAAATATATAGCTAGGTGCTCTATTGAGAAATGACCTGGACCCCAAGCGACTAGTCAATGCAGCAATCACTGAATGGAAAGTGACTTGCCGCAAGGACTGGGGAGGATTCGCAGCGTCCTTGCGATAAAGAATATTGATTTCCGAAGCCTACTTTAGGATGTGGAATTCTTGGAGAAAGTACAACGCCTGCAGTAAAAGCGCTCCTGAAAATTACGAGAAGACTATCAGGCTATTGTATTGATAAGGTCAAGAGGTTGGTTGCGGGGAGGCGATTTGGTCACGATTTAACCCGACGGTGACCATCTCCCTCACGGCGTGAATCCTTGCAGTAGAGCAGTAAGACCAGTGTATCTGTGATAGTGGGAGACAGCACGTCTTGTCCTGCCATATTCTACCGAGTAAACTTGGTTGCCATGATGCTTCGCGTCAAAATTCCTCAGCGGTTTTTTCTCTGCAGCAGATCAGAAGACCAACTTGAAAGTATAGCGGTCTCCTACATCTACAAACACTACGCAATAACGTTAACCCTTGAAGACGGTGACGTGAAAAAAGCTACTTGGGCAAAGCCTGACGATTATGCTCGGTGGTACCGCGAATCGACGCACGCCGAGCTAGTTATTGCGGACACGGAAAAGTCACATAGGTCGATCACTGACCTAATCACCCCGACCGCCCACGAGTCTCTGTTGGATATCATAGAAGGGGCCGTGATGAAGGCAATCCGCGTCATTCGTAATGTGGGCTTCGTGCCCGAGCTCCCTGAATCGCTACCCCGTAATGAGCCGCTAGGAGAAATTTTGTGCAGTTGGAAACCTGAGATGTCATCTGATGGGGCTACTTGGACTGCCAGTCTTCCGCCCGATTCGGAGCACGGGTACAGATCGCTTTTTTGGATTTTCGGGCGATCGGGCTTCGTGTCAGATTTCACCAGAATGCCAGAGCTGAAGGTCATTTATTGGGCACGGATCAAGGAAGTGTTGGAAGACGATCTAGAGATCGCCCCACAAGATGAATTTTTGACGAATACCATCGGACACTTGCGTGCGTGCAACTTTCGGTTAGCCCTTGTTGATGCGGTGATCGGATTGGAGATAGTTTTAACGAGGTATCTGAGGTGTTACCTAACCACAATCAAGAAAATTCCAGGCAAACGAATCGAGACATTTTTGCGAAACGATTTCGGGTTGACGCCACGTCTCGCCGGCATTCTTGACCTCACGATGCACGAATCATATCTCAGGGGTATAAAACTTGATCAGGTGCTCCAGGCGGTGACGTGGAGAAATCATATTGTTCACAGAACTGGTCAATTGCCAGCTAATGTATCAGTCGCGACAGTGCGGGAACATATAGACGAGGTCCTAGCGTTGGCGCGTACGCTAGCGGAGCTCTATGTGGATACGGCTTCTTTCTCAGACCGACAGGTGATTGGCGAAAAACTCAAGGCGAATTGGTCAGAGCGAATCGGTTGGCCTAGCCTCTGGTTTAAGCCCTGGCACCAAGTCTATGCAGAGGTTGGTTGCGGCATAGGTGGCCAGCTGTCCAGAGAAGAGATGATGGCTATTGCGGAGGAATTAGGCGGATATCTCAAAGCGAGAGATAGGCGCTTCAACCCTACCAGCCATCTTGAAGTGAACTATAAAAAGTATATGAGGGAATCAATTGGAAAGTACTCCCTTGGTAGCGTATTTTTGGAAGGAGAACTTTCTGTGAGACCAGTTCCTTCAGTCAGTTCGAGCTCCACGAATTCAACATCATCTCCCTCAGGTGCCGGAAGCACGGAAGTCTCTGTCACTTAGCTCCCTTTCTTCCGTAGCTTCCCCACGTTAGAAGAATATGAATTGCGTTCGAGAAAAGCGGATTGCCGAATCCATCTAGCTTAGGATGAGTAATATGAGTGAAGCGCCGGAAGAGCGTAAAGTGCTAATGCACTATACGAGTGCGAATGGGCTCCATGGAATAATCACAAGCAGGACACTTTGGGCTAGCCATACATCATTTATGAATGACACGGAGGAAATACTGGGCTTTTATAGCCGTGTCCTTCCAATGATTCTAAGGCAGGAGCTTGAACAATTAGTCATCGACTCCGTGAATTTTGCGGGGAACGTCAAAGATGCGAGTCGGCTAGGAATAGACTTGATCGGCGATACAGTGAAAGCATGGGTTGAAAAGCTGAAGGAGTTGACGAAGGCACAAGATTACTTTGTGGCCTCTTTTTGCACCGCAACTAATGATTGGATTTCCCAGAATGGGCTTCTTAGTCAGTGGCGAGCGTATGGGGAAGATGGGGGATACGCCATCGTGTTCGATGCTGAGAAGTTGCACTCCTTACTCATAGCTGAAGGCAAACTATATTATGAGGAACAACTGAATAAGACTGATGTGGAATACAATCTTGCCGAGTTTTCAGACATAAAGTCGGCACAAGTCAGGAAGTGGCTTGTTGATTTGCAGAGGTCTGTATATGCCCAGTTAAGGAATCAGCGAATAGATTATGAGGATGCTGCTGAGAATGTGTGCAAGTTGTCGATGCTCTGCAAACACAGAGGTTTTGATGAAGAGAAGGAGGTTCGAATAGTAGTCAGAGAACCTTCTCTTAATATGGGTCAGGATCTCCAGAATCAAAGTGGACTGCCTTATCGTAAAGTATGGAGCTACATTCGAAACGGTATGTCGGTGCCTTGCATTCACCTGTTTGAGGACCAGGAGTTGGATGCCTTACCAATACGACGCGTCATAGTTGGCCCTCATTCAGATAAGGTGGATCGAAAAAGAGCCGTCGAACTTCTCCTCCGCGAGCACAGTGTCAATGCGGAAGTGTTTACTTCCGAGACACCATATCGTGGGAAGTAGATTCTTTCGCCGTATTACACATCTTTTCTTCCCTGTTTCCATTTTTGCGAGTCCTTCCGCTATAGTCCCCGCCGCGGCGCTAGGGTCGCTCCCGATGAATCGGCCTTCTCCCCGGTTCGCGCGGCCGCAATCTTCCCTTGGAGAAGCGTCACGGAGAAGGGACGCACCCCTGTTTTCATGTCTTGTCTAGCATTTTACGGTTTGTGAAAGGTTCCGGAAGGAAAGGTGCACTTCCGATTGTGGTCCAAGTTGAAGGGGAAAGATTAAGAAGTGGTTGGTTGCGGGGAGAGGATTTGAACCTCTGACCTTTGGGTTATGAGCCCAAC
>CABVRR010000131.1 GCA_902500705.1 uncultured Nitrospira sp. | reverse complement strand
GTGGGCTGACGGCGGCGGATAAAGTGTATGACGGGACGACCAGCGCGACGGTGAGTCACAGCGGGGTGAGCTTCGGTGGGCTGGTGGCGGGCGATACGGTGACGGCGAGCGGGACGAGCGGCCTGTTTGGCAATAAAGCTGTCGGGACAGGCAAAGCAGTGGCATTGAGCGGGACGACGTACGGAGGGCTCGACGCGGGGAACTATATGTTTACAGATCAGGCCAGCACGACCGCGAATATCACCCCAAAGAGTTTGATGATCGATCTGCAAGGTCAAGGAAGTCGTGTGTACGATGGCGGAACGGCTATCACTCTGAGCGGTGTGACACCGACGCTCACGGGTGTGCTCGGCGGCGATTCAGTCACAGTTGCCAGCGGCAACGTTACCGGGTTTCTTGATAAGAATGTGGGGACGAATAAGGCGGTGACGTATAGCGGTTTCGGCCTAAGCGGTTCGGACTCTGGGAACTACGTGCTCGCTTCCAGCGGAGCCGCTTCGACGGCGTCGATTACGCCCCGGTCGGTCACGGTCAGTGGCTTGACGGCGCGAGATAAATATTACGATGGAACGACAGTCGCGACGGTGGATCACAGCGGTGTCAGCTTTAGTGGGGTGGTGGCAGGGGATATCGTGACGGCGAGCGGGACCACAGGGAACTTTGCGGATGCCGTGATTGGATCGACTAAACTTGTGGCGCTGAGCGGCACGGTGTATGGAGGCACTGATGGGGGGAACTATATGTTTACGGACCAGACTTCCACAGTGGCTTCGATTCTGGAGCCAGCGACCGTCATGCAAAACCAACAGCTGTTGGAGCGGTCGGTTGGTGGAGTGAGTCAGACGGGTGTCGGCATCACGCCTCTATCGGGAACTCCGCTAACAATGCCTCAACAGAGTACGCTGTCGTATACGATTTCCTTCACAGGAGGAGACCCATCAGGGATGATGCAGCTTGTTTCGAACACCGGCACCGATAAGATTGTGGTGAATTGGAGTGGTGAGAGATTACTCGATGGCACTAGCGTCATCAGCGTGCTGATTCCGCAGTCTATGATCCTGCGCGGGGATTGGATTTCATTCGGATTGCCGGACGAACTGATCAAGGAGATGGGAGAGTCTCCCGCGGGCTTTACTCGTTCGGATGGGAACCCGCTTCCGACGTGGTTGCAGTACGATCCTGAGAAGCGGCGCTTTGAGATCCCCAATGCGGCGCCGGCCTCTCTGCCGTTGGAAGTGACGACGATCGATCACAGGCAACCTATCAAAGTCATCATCGATACGCGTGCGGATTGATGTCGACCTCGCGCACGCTAAAATCGGAACGAGCCACCGATGAGGTGTGGGTGCTTGTGATCAGCGATGTTTCTCCCATCCTCTTCTGCACGAGTTGTTGATCCAACTGCGACTCACGTTTCATTTCACACGGTTCATTGCTCAGCATCTCGCCAGGGTCCAGTCAAGACGTGGATCCTGGGCCTCTTGCTGAGACTGAACGAGAGTGGGTATTTCAAAAAATATCTACTCGCTCCAACAAGCTCAGTGCAAACGGAGAAAGATATCCTGTTGATGTGCACCGTTCTTCGTCGACCTTTACCCCATGTGAAACAGGATAGGCAGGAGACGAGGGTGATACAGGCACTGTTTCTTGCTTGGGGAGTTATGCTGATTCTCACGTGGAGAATCAGAGAGACCGATCATTAAAAACCCCTTGTGAAATGTGGAGTTCGTGGATTTCAAGAGGGTGATTCGGTAAGATGAAAAGATATGTTCGTCATCTGAAAGGGGTGGAGTGTCTCGTCTTCGGCTTGCACTAGTGATCCTACTTGCCTGTGTGGTGTTGGTCGTCGCGTTTCTCTCCTTTTCGAGAGAACTGACCGGTCAAGACTACCTCAAAGACTTTGTTTTGGAACAGCTTGAGGAGAACCTGGGAAGAAAGATCGACGTGCATCGCGTCAAGTTGGTGGTGTTCCCACGTATCCGTGTGGAGCTCACCGATGTCAAAATTTACGATCCCGAATCTGAACAGGTGTTGTTGACGGCGAAGCGGATTGATCTGGTCCTACGCCTCCTCCCACTCCTAAAAAAACAAGTGGTCGGCAAGCGATTGTGGATCGACGAACCGACATTGACGCTTCGGCGAAATGCACGTGGTCATTGGAATGTCTTGGATGGGTTGGATGACCAAGCGGATACCGATCAGCACACGATGGATGCGCTGGCGCGAACGTTCATGGTCAAAGAGGCGACACTCGTCAACGGAACGATTACAGTCGTTGATGCCGCCAGACCCGACGGCATTCGGTCCATTGAGTTGAAGCAGGTCGAGTTTCGGCTGCTGGTCCGGTCTAATGTGGGTCAGGCCGAAGTGCATCTGTCGGCGGCTCATCAAGGGGACTCCGGCGTATCGACTGTGTCGCTGAACGGTGTCATCAAACGAGCGGAACCATTGGTCTCGTTGTCCGGTGAAGAGACCACCGACGCGGCCGTAGGATTTCAATTTGAAGGGCAGATGGACGCGGCTGATCTCAAGGTGCGAGAGGCGGCTGACTTTCTCGGTCCTCGGCCGGTTTCCAAGCATCTTCAAGGTGCGTTACACCTCACGAGCGCCGTTCGCGTGGTGCCGGGTGTTGCCGGATATGACATGGTTCTCTCGGACATGACCGCGCAGTTGAATAACATCACACTGAAGGGAACAGCCAATCTGGCCGGTCTCTTGACGCCTCAGCCGACGTTTGCGGTGACATTCAACAGTTCTCTGGTGACGCTCCCGCAGCTCCTGACGACCATTCCCCCCGACTGGATCCATCCGCAGCTTCCCGCTCTGTTGGCGGATCGGCAGATCGACGGCAAGGTGCAGGTGATGCATGCGACGATCACCGGGTCTGCGACGACCGGTCCTGAGCTGTCGACGATCGGGGAGTTTCATGTCAGCGAAGGGCGAGCCTTGATCGGCGATGATCGGATCGCCACGAAAGATCTTGCTGCAGTGGTCGTGGTCGAGACCGGCCGTGTCCGCATCTCTCAGGTCACGGGACTGTACGGAGCGATGCAGATTACCGACGGAAAGGCGGAGGTCTCGTTTCTCGAGGCCGGTCCATGGTTGGAATTGGAGATCTCGGGAGAGGCGGCGGCCAAGCATCTCGTTGAATTTTTGGCCAAGACGTTCAACGGAGAACGAGCCACGCAGCTGTTCTCCGATATTCGTGATGTAGAAGGGACGGCGCAGTCGACCTGTCATTTTGTGGGACCATTGAACCAGCCACGAGGGGTGGCATTTTCCGGTGGGGAGGTGACGGTTCGTCACATGGGGTTCACCCATGCGCATGTACCGGAACGCGTAACCGGGATACAGGGACGATTGGTCTTGGACGATGGGTCCACGCGGTTTGATCAAGTGACGGGGCAGGTGGGCGGAACGGTGGTCCATGTTCAAGGGACGATTACCGGTGGTACGTCAAGCCGATTTCAAGAGTTTGTCATTCGCACTCGTGGCGATGCGGCCCAGACGGCGAGGCTCGTCCGTGCGACCGCGGGCGAGCAGGGCATGTTCGAAGGCATCTTGAGTACGAATGTGACCTTGTCCGGCTTGACAGCGAGACCTCAAGTGCATGGAGCCGTCGTGTTCGACGAAGCAAGAGTGGCGATTGGGTCCATAGAAAAACCAGTCGGGGCCCACGCGACGGTGGAATTTGACGGCGAGCTGGCTCACGGTTCCAACCTCACCGTGCATGAGGTCGAGCTGATCTTGCCCACGGTTCATATTCCGGCCAAAGGCACTATGAAATTCGGCGATCGGTTCATGATCGATATGGCTGTGGCGTCGGGGACGCTGGCGGTATCCGGGTTGCCGGAATGGATATCCAAAGGTGGGCTTGAGGCGGGCAATGTCGAGGTCTCGCTTGATATCAAAGGGAGAGAGCCGGATTGGAAAACCTGGCGGATCACCGGATGGACAAGCCTGACGAACGGGCTGATGGTAGCGGGAGGGATTGAGGGCCATATCCAGGACCTCTATGCCCGCATTAAGTTTCTCCGTAACGAGATCGAAGTGAAACGGCTGGCATTTACGGTTCAAGGCAGCGATGTCGCGGTTGAGGCGACGGTTCGTAATTGGCTGACGAAGCCCGTCATCACCGGCAAGATCGAATCCAATCAGCTTGATGTGGGTCTGCTCATTCCGAAAGGTGATCGGACTCCGGTACGGGAGTTTCTCGAAACATTGGCGGCTACCGGCCAGGTCACCATGTCGGCAGCCATTGCACACGGACGTTACAAGCACCTGAAATTCAGCTCGCTTGCCGCTCGCATTAATATTCAAGACGGGGTGCTCGATATCGATCGTCTGTCCGGCGAGTCTTCCCATGGGCACGTCGCCGGACGGCTGGTCGTGCGACTGCCTCCAAAAGCCCCGGCGGATCTGGATCTTTCATTTAGGGCGACGGGAATCGAATTCGAAGATCTGTTGCGGTTGACGAAGGCGCAGGTCCACGGCGTATCCGGAGCGGTTCGCCTCAGCGGTGTACTGCGTGGCCATGGGCGCAATCCTCATGGCATCTATCCGACGTTGAATGGAAAAATCGACTTGTTATTGGAGCACGGGTGGATCCAGAAATCAAACGAATGGGCGGTATGGAAGATCATCAGTCTTTTGAACCTTGCGTCCGTGCTGCAAGGGAAAGTCGATCTTGAAAAAGAAGGACTGCCGTACAACCGAATTTCGGCGACTCTTGCGATTCAAGATGGGATGTTTCAAACGGAAAATCTGATCATCGACAGCCCCATTCTGAAAATTACGGCTGCCGGTAATTATGATCTGCCAACCGATCAATTGGACGTCGCCGTTGCCGTGAGCCCGTTCGGGTCATACGCTCAATTTCTGAAGTCGATTCCGCTCTTTGGACGCATCATTGCGGGGGATCGCAAGGGAGTGGCCACGGCGATGTTTGCCGTGAAAGGATCCATCGAAGACCCTGAGGTGACGTATCTGCCGGTCAAATCCTTTGCGTCCGGGTTGTCGGGATTGGCGCAACTTGCGATCGATGTCTTGACGAACACGCTGACGCTGCCGATGGATTTGGTCGCGCCGGACGAGGAATCCGGTGTACGTCCTAAAGATGTGATTCCGTCGCCGACTCCTGCGGTGCCGTGACGAACCGTAGTTTTTCGCGACTCCAATTTCTTGACCGGTCCTCGCCCCCATGCTAGCATCAGACAAGCTACGGTGTTGACGCCTCACAGGTTCCATCTCACGACGCTGCCTCATTAACGCAATCATGAAACGGACCACGATCTCTCAACCTGAATCAGCCACGTTGTTTATCGCCGCCAGCGAGCATGACTCGAATCTGTATTATGCTACACGCTTCATGGCGCCGGACCCGTTCATCTATCTCGAAATCAAAGGCGAGCGTGTGATGGTCATGAGCGATCTGGAAATGGATCGCGCCAGGGCTCAAGCATCGGTCGACCGAGTGCTGTCTTACTCCGACGTTGAACAGAAGGCGAAAAAGCAGGGGATCAAGGATCCCACGACGGTCGATATCGTGCACGTCGTGCTGAAAGAGTGTAAGGTTCGGTGTCTTGTGGTGCCTGCCAATTTCCCCTTCATCTATGCCATGCGATTACAAGAGCTTGGGTACAGTCTCAAGCCGAAACGCGATCCGTTTTATGAACAACGTGTCGTGAAAAGCGCGGAAGAGATTCGACAGATCGAGTTGTCCCAGCGAGCCACCGAACAAGCCGTCGCGGACGCCCATGAGGTGCTCCGACGGGCGATTATTCGAGATGACACCCTCTGGTTTGAGGACAAGATCTTGACGTCCGAACGGGTGAAACAGCTGATCAATGTGAAACTGATGGAGCAGAACTGTGTCGCGCAACATACGATCGTGGCGGGCGGGGAGCAGGCGTGTGATCCGCACAATGAGGGGAGCGGTCCGTTACCGGCCCACCGGAGTGTGATCTTCGATGTCTTCCCTCGCTCAGCGACGAGCCGCTATTTTGCCGACATGTCTCGCACGGTGATTCGCGGAACGACAAGTCCCGAGCTGAAGCGGTTGTATGAAATTGTGAAAGATGCCCAGGAAGATGCCATCGACAAGATCAAGGACGGCGCCGACGGTATGAAGATTCATCAGGGCATTTGTGTCCGTTTTGAAAAGGCCGGATATAAGACCGGTATGGTGAACGGGCGCATGCAGGGGTATTTTCATGGCACCGGGCACGGAGTGGGACTCGATATCCACGAAGCGCCACGGATCAGTCGAACGGGGTCGCTCCTCCAAGAGGGACATGTCGTTACGGTCGAACCTGGATTGTATTATCCTGGATTGGGAGCCGTCCGCATCGAGGACATGGTGCTGGTCACGAAGGATGGCTGTCGTAATCTCACCGATTTCCCAAAAGTCTTCGAGCTCGGATAGAGAGCAGTTCCGACCACACTCTTCATTTTCGCGCATTCCCGTCTGGTGAGCGCTCTGCTTGTATCTGCTGATGTCCTACACCTTTCACTTTCTGGATGACATCGCGACGGCTGATCTGGCGTTCGATGCTTTCGGTTGTTCGCTCCAAGAACTTTTCCAAGGAGCGACCTGTGCGGTTATTGACGTCTTAGCTGATCCTATGA
>CABVRR010000130.1 GCA_902500705.1 uncultured Nitrospira sp. | reverse complement strand
CGGCCTCGGTGGGTCCCAGGTGCCGATGAACAAAGTCGTCAGTCGGTTGAAGCCAATTCTGAGAGGTCATCGAGTCGGTTACCTTTGTTGTGCGGTTCGGAGGAGATGGGGGCGAACAATGCCCCTATTAACCGGGCAGCGTACCACGCCGTCAGCTCTTTTCCAAGAGACCAACTTCGCGTTCTGAATATATATCATTGTGGTAGTGTCAGTTGCTGTGTTGGGAAGGTGTCTGGCTCAAAGCGGCCTTTATGGTTCAGCGAGTACGCGCGGGGTGAATCGTGCTGTAGAGCGGCTGACTTTGATTGCTTTTCATACAATTCTCGCTATTGTTATCTCTAGATATTGAGTCCGGAAAGCTGACCCCATGGTTGCCATGAATCAGAGCCCACGTGAAGAAACGGAGAAGGGATCGCCACCGCGTGTCTCGAGGATCAAGGCTGCCGTCATTGCGTTCGTGCTTGGCATAATGGCGATCATCGGATACGCAGGGTACGCGATGTTCAAAAACCAGAGTCTGGTACCTGCATTTCTGGCTCCTCATCTACCGACCAGTCAACCCGGCGTGGTGCTCGCCGACTCTCCCTCGAAAACGTCTCGACCCGATGTCCGTCTGACTCGTGAAGGGATCGACCGTCTGCTCGAGACGCTCGACGAGGCGGTGCGACGAAAGGATGTCGACGGCGTTCTGCGCCACATTGCGTATGACGCGACCATCACGATTCATCTGAAACAAGGTCCGCAACAACAGATGGCTGCGCTGACGCGTGACGAATACCGGAAGACTCTGGCTATGAGCTTCGCCTTTCCAAGCGCCAATGACTTTGCTCGCACGAATACGTCTGTCTCGCTCGCATCGGATGAGCGGAGCGCCAAAGTCTCCTTCAAGTCGACGGAGACGCTTCGACAGGCGAATCGGGAATTCAAGACGGAAGGCGAAGAAACGCTGGTCTTCACGGTCCGCGACGGCAAACCCATGATTACGTCTTTGGAACAGGCCTTCCCCGGCGATTCGACCTAGTCATGACCTCGTGAATGATCGAGCCCTTCTGCCCCGCTCCAAGATTCATCTCCATTCGGTCTGGTATAATCACGCCGTTGATTAACATTTACTGGAGTGTGTATGCGGGTCCTTGTCCTTGAAGATGAAACCAAAGTCGGCTGTTTCATTAAGCGCGCGCTCGAAGAAGAAAGCTATGCCGTCGACCTCTGTGAGGACGGAGCCAAAGGGTTGGAAATGGCCTTGGCCACCAACTACGACCTTCTGGTCGTCGACGTGATGTTGCCGTCCATGTCCGGTCTGGACGTGTTGAAGAATGTCCGCCGAGAACGGATCCATACACCGGTCTTGATCCTGTCAGCCCAATCCCAAATCGACCAGCGAGTCAAAGGATTGGATGCCGGTGCCGACGACTACCTGACCAAACCGTTTGCGATCGATGAACTCTTGGCGCGCGTTCGCGCCTTATTGCGGCGGGGGGCATCTGAAAGTCCAGGCATCCTTCAGGTGGACGACTTGGTTCTTAATCCGGCGACCCGCGACGTGACGCGGGGTGGGCAGCGCATCGAGCTGACGCTCAAAGAGTACGCGTTACTCGAATATCTGATGCGCCATACCGGCCGAGTCCTCACTCGGCCCATGATCTCCGAGCACGTGTGGAATCAAGACTTCGACACCTTTACGAACGTCATCGATGTCTATGTAAACTACCTCAGGAATAAAATCGATCGAGGCCGAACGAAGAAATTGATCCATACGATTCGCGGCAGCGGGTACATGTTGAAGGTCGACTAGCGCGATGCTCATGGGGAAGACTCAGGCTCAGCTCCAGGGTGAATACAAAATCAGAGAGTGGCTGAACCGCCGCCTCGATCTCGGTGTAGGAGTGGGCTGATGCCGCTACGCGTTCGGCTGACTCTCTGGTACGGGACCGCTCTCGCCCTGGTCTTGATCGTGTTCTCCGTGGTGCTGTACGTCATTACGGCGAGGAGTCTCCGCGACACGGTCGATGAATCGTTGGAAGAGACGGCCACCACGGCTGTACGCTCGCTCGAAGCGCGAGGGTTTCTCCCGTTGATCGACGATGATGAGCTGCTCTCACAGTTTCCCGAGCTGACCCGAATCGACAAGTTCTTCCAAATCTTCAGCCCCTCCGGCACGATCACGATCCGTTCTCCGAACATCCAACAACATGAAGTTCCGCTGAGCGCGACGGCACTCGACGCCGCGTTCGCCGGACAGAGCATTTTTGAGTCGGCCAAGTATCCCAAGGAGCCTCCCTTGCGGTTGATCTCCGTGCCGATCATGTACCGGGGCAATCTCCTGTATATCGTGCAAGTGGGCACGTCGATGGAATCGGTCGGAGAGACGCTGCAGCGGTTCCTTGTTCTCTTGATCGTGGCGATCCCGATCGCCCTGGCGGTGTCCCTCGCGGGAGGATGGTTCTTGGCAGGACGCGCACTCCGGCCTGTCGACAAGATTACCCTTGCCGCGCAACGCATCGCCGCGGGAGATCTGAGTCAACGCCTGAGTATGCCGGCCGCCCATGACGAAATCGGCCGTCTGGCTGCCACCTTCAACAACATGATCGGCCGCCTGGACACGTCGTTCCGCCAAATCCGTCAGTTCACCAGTGACGCCTCGCATGAGTTGCGGACCCCTCTGACGGTGATGAAGGGCGAGACGGATCTGGTGCTGCGGCGACCCCGGCCGCTCGAAGATTATCAGTCGGTGCTGGAGAGTAATCTTGAAGAGATCGATCGCATGACTCGAATCGTCGATGAACTGTTGTTCCTCTCCCGTGCCGACATGGGTGAGATCAAAATGGAGTTGTTGCCGATTGCGATGGAGGCGCTGGTGGAGGATGTTCATCGTCAGGCCATGGTGCTCGCGCAGGATCGCACGATCGAAGTCGTGCTGGGCACAGTCATGCCGGCGGTGGTTCAAGGCGACGACTTACGGCTTCGCGAACTGCTGTTGAATCTCGTCGAGAATGCGATGAAGTATTCGCATGCGGGAGGAAAGGTTGAGATCTCCCTGTTGAATGACGGTCGTGAGGCCAGGCTCTCGGTGACGGACCATGGGATCGGCATCGCGCCGGACGATCACAAAAAAATATTCCACCGGTTCTTTCGTACGGATGTGGCTCGAGCCCATACGAAGAAAGGAACAGGTCTCGGCCTGGCCATCTGCGCGTGGATCGCAGATTTGCACAAGGGCCGGGTCGAGGTGAAAAGCGATCTCGGCCAGGGATCGACCTTCACGGTGATACTCCCGATTGCTTCTCCCACAGCTTAGCGAAGTCTAATTCCCGATTAATCTCCCTCTCATCACCGATTGTTAGCTTGGTACTCGAAACGGCACACATCCGTGTCGTCATGATCTCGCATACTGTCGATGAGTCGATCACCAGCGTCACGAAGGAGGACGTCATGTCACCACATCCGTATCGTACCATCGGTTCCGTGATCGGAATCGGTCTTGTGAGTGGGGCCCTGATCTGGGGCGGTCACACGCTCACGGCATCCCACGCCTCAAATGTTCCGTTACCTGCGGCGACGCCTGTTGTCACGGCTCCGCCGGCAAACGGCTTTACAGAAGTCGCCAAGCGAGCAACTCCAGCGGTCGTCAACATCACGACGGTGATGACGGAGAAGGTTTCGGATGGCGATACGACTCCTGACGAGCTGCGAGACCGCATGGAAGAATTCTTCGGAAAACCTTTCGGGCCTCGTGGGCGGGGACCATCCAGCCCATTTGAACATCGAGGACCTCGGAGAGGGCAGGGGTCAGGCGTCATCATTTCTTCTGATGGCTATATCTTGACCAACCATCACGTCATCGCCAAAGCACGTGAGGTGCACGTCACGCTTCCGGATAAACGCGAATTCACGGGAAAGATTGTCGGTACCGATCCCAAAGCCGATCTTGCCGTCGTCAAAGTCAATGCACAGGATCTTCCCGCCGTACCGTGGGGCGATGCCTCGCAATTGCAAGTCGGTGAATATGTGTTGGCGGTCGGCAATCCATTCGGCTTGAATTCCACCGTCACTCTTGGAATTGTAAGCGCCGTCGGCCGTGGCCATATGGGGATCACGCAGTACGAAGACTTCATTCAGACCGATGCCGCGATCAACCCCGGCAATTCAGGTGGCGCCTTGGTGAACACCAGGGGAGAGCTCGTCGGTATTAATACCGCGATCTTTTCTCAGACCGGCGGGTACCAGGGCGTCGGCTTTGCCGTGTCGACGACGATGGCTAAGCCGATTTATGAAAGCCTTGTGAAAACCGGCAAGGTGGTTCGAGGCTACCTCGGCATCGGCCTCCAAGATTTAACTCAGGATCTGGCGAAGTCGTTCGGCCTCAAAGATCAGAAGGGCGCACTGATCAGCGACATCAAAGAAGGCAGCCCCGCTGAGCAGGCCGGACTCAAACAGGGTGATGTGATCATCGAGTATCAAGGCACTGCCGTCGGAGACGGTGTTGCATTGCAGCGACTGGTGACCAGAACGTCGGTCGGCGCCAGTGTGCCGCTGAAAGTGATGCGCGATGGACGTGCGCGTGAGATGACGGTCAAGATCGGTGAGCAACCGAATGAAGAAAAAATCGCCAAAGCGGAACGGGCTGATCCCGAGTACGCCTTGTCCGGCCTCGCTGTCGAGGAGTTGGATCAGGAGACGGCCAAGGAACTGGGCCTCAACCTGAAACGGGGCGTTGTCGTCACAAGGGTCGAACCAGACGGTGGGGCCGAGAAAGCAGGCCTCCTTCCGGGCGATGTGATCCGAGAAGTTAACCGGCAGCCGATCAAGTCCGTGAAAGACTTTGAGAAGGCGTCTTCAGATATGAAAAAAGGGGGCACCATTTTGATCTTGGTCAATCGGCGCGGGAATTCGTTGTTTCTCTCCGCTAAGGTTTAGGCCTGGGGTGATATTCTCGGTTCAACACCAAGGGGAGCGAGACGTCTTGCTCCCCTTGGGAGAGCCTCACGTGGTTCAATCGAACACGACCGTTTTTCTTCCATAGACCAACACACGCCGCTCAATGTGCCGTCGGACGGCACGCGCCAGCACGATTTCTTCCAGATCCCGCCCTTTGCGCACGAGATCGTCCACCGTATCTCGGTGTCCGATGTGAATCACGTCTTGTTCGATGATCGGGCCTTCATCCAAATCCTGAGTCGCGTAGTGCGCCGTCGCTCCGATGAGTTTCACGCCACGGTCATAGGCCTGACGATACGGATTGGCCCCAATGAACGCCGGGAGGAAGGAATGATGAATATTGATGACCGGGCAGCCGACCTGAGTCAAAAAATCAGCGGTGAGGATCTGCATGTAGCGCGCCATGACGACGAGCTCCACGTGGTGTTCCTTGAGAGCCGCCAAGACCTGCTGTTCTTGCTGCGGCTTGGTGTCTTTGGTGACCGGATAGACGACGAATGGAATTTTGAAAAGGTCTGCCCAGCCGGCGCAGGCGTCGTGATTGGAGATAATCGCCGGAATGTCGATGTGCAGTTCGTCTCGGCGGTGCCGTTGAAGGAGATCTGCCAGACAGTGATCTTGCTTTGAGACCATCATGCCGACACGGGTCCGTCGGTTGGACGGATGCACTTCATAACGCATGTTATAGACCTTGGCGATCGGCGCAAAGGCGGCCGGAATATCGTCCGGGGGAATTTGGAGCCCTTCAATGGCAAACTCCATCCGCATGAGAAAATCGTTGGTCTCTTCATCGGTGTGATGGTCGGAGTCGAGGATGTTGCCTCCGAAATCATGAATGAACCCCGACACACGCGCGACGATGCCTTTGCGGTCTTTGCACTGGATCAGCAGAATGATGGACTCTCGTCTCTGAACCGTCATCGAGTCGCTCCCTTGTAAGCTTGTCTTAATGAAAGATCCTAGTGTAACAGAGCGGAGAAGAGCAATACTCAGGAAAGAGGATTCGTGACGATCCGCCCAACAAGATCATACGCTGCTGCGTCGAGGATCTCGACTTTGCAAAAATCACCGGGCTCAGGGAAGGGTGGTGTGCGGTGCAAGGTGGTACGATCGGTCGAGTCTTCATCGAGATACACGACGCCATCGATTTCAGGCGCGAGCCCTTCGTGGCGTCCTTCAAGGACGTTGTTCGCCTCTTCAGATCGCCCGTCGATGAGGACATCGAGGATAGAGCCGATGGTGGCCCTCCCTTTTGCCGAGGCGATGGATTCCTGAACGGAGAGGACGGCATTGCGGCGTTCTTCCATGACAGCTCGCTCGATCTTTTCGTTCAGGTCTACTGCCGCAGTTCCATCTTCATCGGAGTAGAGGAATACGGCGACACGGTCGAACTCAGCTTGCGCCACATAGTCATTCAACTCGGTGAAGGCGGCTTCTGTTTCTCCTGGGAACCCGACGATGAACGCAGTGCGAAAAGTTACCCCGGGGATGCGCGTCCGAATCCGATCGACCAGCGCCTCGATCGCCGCACGGTCGCCAAGCCGATGCATGCGCTTGAGCACGCGGTCGTTGATATGCTGTAGGGGCATGTCGATGTACTTGGCGATTTTTTCTTCCCCGGCATAGAGATCCAGCAGGTCGTTGGTCACTTGCTGAGGATACAGATAAAACGGTCGGATCCATCGTAGTCCGTCGACTTTGACCAGTTCTCGAAGCAGAGGGACAAGGCCTTGGCGAATCCCCAAATCGACCCCATAGTTGATCGTGTCTTGCGAGATCAGGTTGATCTCTTTGACCCCCTCTGTTGCGAGCTGACGCGCTTCCGCGACGATGGACTCCACGGTTCGGCTGCGTTGCTTGCCGCGCATGAGGGGAATTGCGCAGAACGTACAGCTGCGGTTGCACCCCTCGGCGATTTTGACGTAGGCGCTGTGTTGCTTGCCGAG
>CABVRR010000129.1 GCA_902500705.1 uncultured Nitrospira sp. | reverse complement strand
ATAGCGTATCTCGACTTCGGGTTTCTCGAGCCGGCGGTGCTGGCCGCTCTTGCAAAGACGGCGAAGGATGGTCAAGCGGCCCCGAAAGGATTGGAGGGTCATCTCGTCACTCGCGTGGCTATGGATCTCAGTGCGCTCACGCGCCTGTACCAGCAGATCCAACAGGTATTGGCCGGCGTGCGATCAGTGAAATCTGGCGAGTCAAAAAGACAAGTTTAAGGAAAAGGAGAACGTGAATGGATGGCCGAATACGCAACCTGCTAAGGATGGTTCTGCCGCTGCACCAACACCTGGGTATCCGTCTTCTTATTCTCGTCAGCACCGTGTGCTGTTTCGGACTCACCGCCGAGGCCAAGAGTGACTACGAGATCATCAATACCGGCATCAAAGGTGGGGGCTGTTGGTATGACGACAGCCATTTCATCGTGGTCAAGGGGCAGCAGCCTGCGCCGGGGCAAGAGTTCGAGGTGGAGGGGCTCTACTATCTCGATCCGACCCGCCCCAAAGATCTCAAGCGAATTGACCTCTCGCCGTTAGAGCCTAGCGTTCAGCGGCATATTCGTGATGTGACCTGTCAGGACCAAACGGTGTTGTTCCATTTGCAAAGTAATCAGCCGGGGTTACGGAAGTTATTTGGGCTCAAGATTGGTGCTAAGCCAGAATTGATTTCTGAAATGAGGGGAGGTTCTGTCAACTTCGCTGGTCAGTATGTAGTGGGCAAGTTTCGGCGGCCCGGTCTGATTGAAGAGCAAGGGTTGCAAGGCATGGGGATCTATGAGGCACACCCTGACTGTGCTGTGAAGTACGTGAAGCATGGACTTAAGGTTCTCTGCCTAGAGACATGGATGGAATCAGGGTGGAGTACGTCTAATTCTTCGTGTTGTTGAATATAAATGGTACGAGACGATACTAGTCAGGGACAGGAATGGTCAGGAGAAAAGAGTTCCAAATCCAGAACCCCCGTTGAAGCTCGCTGATAGCACGGAACTCAAGCATGGTTATCTGCTCCGAGATTTAGATAATCGCCTGGTACAGCAGATCAAACTGGAACAGCCGCCCTATGAAATCTATCATCGGCACCTCATGAAGATAGATCCTCAGGGAGGGTATCTCTATGCCAGTTGTTCGAAGGCTGGCGATCATGGCGAGAAGCACTACATGGCAGGTGGACGGGTCTGCCGGTACAAGCTTGATGGAAAGAATCGCATGTGGGAAGAAGTATTTGCGGTGCAGCAGTCTCCCTCCAATGTAATTAGCCTAGAAGATCTTGACGTCAATCGACAGGGGGATGTTGTCGTCATTCATCGAGGATATCTTCCCCATAGCATCTGGAAATATACAGCGAGTTCTCGAAAGGTTGAATTTGTCACGAGGGCTGGCGTGCTTATCTATGATCTCGATCTTGAAGCGCCTCTTCTCTCACCTGATGGTCGTTGGGTGGGTTTTATTCGCCGAGGAGAGTTTTATCTTGCACATCATAAGGGGGCGCAGCCATGAACGAAGTCCTTTCCTATACTGAGGCACAACAGGCGGCCGATGCAGTCTATAACCGGGGTGGATCTCTCACCCTTCCAACAGGCTGGCAACTTGACACGACCTTTGCGGAAAACGGTCAGCTTTCAGGTGATACTGGGGTTTATATTTATGCTATCAAACCTGTTGGGATAGACGATGGCCGACGCATTCTGGCCTTTCGAGGGACAGTGTTAGAAAAAAAGGGTCGGGAGTCTTTATGAAGCACGGCTTGTCGGAGCTGGCTGCGGCATCGGGGTCGTTCAATCACAGGCATCCCCCTCCTTTGACTAGTTACAACACCTAGGCACTTTCTGGCAAACTCTGCCCGCGACGAAGGAGATTTTTGCTTAGGTGATGATGTGCTTGACTGTGAATCAACCGCCTCTTAGACTCACGCGTATCTCTTCTTAGGAGTTAAGCGTACTGGTGGTTACTATGTCGCGGTCCTTCTCTTGTCCCTTCACCTGCTGCCACGGAGTATGAGCCGATGAGCGAACCAAAGGACACGACCATCGCGTTCAATGTCCGACTGAAGCCGTCAGAATCTTCAGCGCACCCACGAGCAGCGAACTACACGAACGTCGGCGTCGCGCAGGGCATAGCGTATCTCGACTTCGGGTTTCTCGAGCCGGCGGTGCTGGCCGCTCTTGCAAAGACGGCGAAGGATGGTCAAGCGGCCCCGAAAGGATTGGAGGGTCATCTCGTCACTCGCGTGGCTATGGATCTCAGTGCGCTCACGCGCCTGTACCAGCAGATCCAACAGGTGTTGGTCGGTGTGCAGTCTGCGCGGCAACCGAAGGCAAAAACGTGACTAGGAGAAAATACCTGCATACTCATGAGGGAGGGCTGTCGACGATGAGATTGAGTTGGATGGGAATTGTCGCAGGTGGTCTTGTGTTGGGGGTTGCCACCAGTTCTGTGGCCGGACTCTTTACGGAGGACACCGTCGCGGAGCGGTTTGATAAAGCGATGAAGAAGCTTGCCGAGCGCTGTGCAAAAACCTCTCACAAGCCGGGCAACACGGAGTGTGATCCGTTGAAATTAAAGCCTGCTGATCCACTAGCCACCGAAGAAGGGCGCTTTGCGCATAGTGTCAAGATTCCCAATCCCGTGCCGGAGGACAGCGGTTACAAATCGGAGATGACCACGAAAGAGTATTTTGAGCACTTGTGTAGGGCCGAAGCGGGAGAGTTCATTTTCAACACGGTCGAGAATGTAGAAGGCATTATGCAGATGCGACCACGAACCGAGGCCACAGACTATATGTTGCAGCATCTCTATGCGTTGGAAGATCCATACGGGGAAACGCATGGTGAAGAATTTAATATGGGCCCCGCAGCGCTCAAGGCCGGAATTCAAAACGGATTAGTAAATACACCTTATTCTGATTCCGTAAAAACAAAAGATGTAACCAAGAGAGCGTATCGGCTTTACAAGCCCGATCAGAACTACAAATTTCTTGAGAAGTCCATTCCCAAGTCTCTGCAAAATCCAACAGACGATACTCAGTTTCTGCGTTACACGAGGCCGAACACCGACAAACTGATTTTTGAGAATGACCAATATATGTATCCCCGTGATCAACAACCACCACTGATTGAAGAACGGGTCAATGAACTGAAGAGCCGGTATGGATTCACGTGGCGTGGCATTACTCGCCCACATGATCGTGAACTGGGGATTGCTGGGGGCGAAGTCATCATTCTTGATGTGCAGACCAATGAAGTGCTAGCGGTTAAACGAGGCTATCTTGCGAGTGGACGGAACCTGGAGACCATCGGAGGGATCTGGTGGCTTGGGGCTGCGGCCTGTCCAACACGTCCGGTGACAGCCAGAAGAGAGTTTCTTCACAAAGTACTGAAACCTTCAACGTCTATTTACTAGAGGAGTTCGAGCATGTCGGATCTTACGCTAACACAATTGAAAAAAGCTTACGATGCCGCACTCGAGCAGGTCGCCGCCGAGTCATTCCTGTTTCGGGGAATTGCTCTTGAAGAATATCGCCTTGCGTTAAGACGTGGAAATAATCCAGGCGCTGACCCAAGTGCTGACGATCTGCCAGGAAAACTTCGAATGACGGTGGAACAGGCTCAGGCATTCCAAAGTCGCTATGACATCATCGATGTCTATCAAAACGATGCCACGGGATTTTCGGCGGTGGCCCTACGCGACACGGCCAATCCAGGTCGTGTGGTCCTCGCCGTACGGAGCACCGAGCTTGTGAATGATCGGACTCGCGATGTCGGCGCAGATCTTCAAGTTTTCACAAGCGGCTTTGCCTTCGATCAGATTCTTTCGGCCCAGGACTTCCTTGAACGGGTGCGGCCGCTGCTCCAGACTGGCGAGAAAATTGATCTCGTCGGGTATTCCTTGAGCGGTAACATCGTCCGCACCTTGGAGGTTATGTATCCGGAGATCATTAATCAGAATGTGGGCAGTAACGTGGTGTTCAACGCCACAGGAATCGGCGAATTCACGGATCCCACCGGTCAGAATCGTCCGCGCAGCGCGGTGCTGCAAGAGATGATGAATCTGTATCGGCAAGTCGAGGCAAATCCTAATAGTGCCACCAATGTGCCACTCCTCCTTCAACCCCTTCAGTTAACGGCGATTGCCGCAGTGCCGCTTGACCGCACGGATCCAAACGGGAATGTATATCCCAGTCCACGACAGGATTTTGCTCAGGCCTACATTGAAAATCGGTATGCCACGTTCTACAACGACTTCGGACTCACGGTCGCGGAACCATCGTTTGCTCAGTATTACGGCGTCGCACTCTCCGGATTCGATGCCGCGGTCGTCGCGAATTCAGGCAGTCATCCCGTTCCTATCAGTATTCCTATTGAAGGGCAACCGATTGTGGAAATTCCAGGCTTAGCGCCACGGTTCGATTATCTCAATACTCATAGTTTGACACTCATCACGGATTCGTTGGCGCTCCAAATTCTCTACAAGGAGTTGGATCCAACCCTGTCGCTCGATGCAATCATCGGCATCATTCACGCCTCGTCGAAGAGCAGCGCCAGCACGCTGACGCAGACTGCGGAGGGGGATACTCTCGAAAAGGCCTTAGAGCCACTGCGAAGCATGTTTCTAGGCTCCACTCTCAATCCTGCCATACTTCCCGCTCCAAACACCCCAGGGAGCTTCGGCAATCTTGCCAATCGCAATACATTCTACGATGGCCTTGCTGCCGTGAAAGCCGCACTCGCCGGAGGGACCATCACTATTGAGCCGTTCGTGGAGTTAAATACACAAGGAGTTCTGATCATTCGTCTCGACCCCGCACAAGTCAAGGCCGCTGCGTTTGAAGATACCGATCGTGGCCTGGCGTTTCGCTATGCCCTGCGTGCACTGAATCCGTTTGCCGTGATTGGTGCTGATTATAATGGATTAGGCCATGCAGTGAATGGGCAGTTGGACCTGTATGATTCAGGAACCGGCACTGGCCCGTTTACGGCACAGTATCTGGCCGATCGGGCGGCGTTTCTAGAGGCCAAGATTGAATTGAATCTCCTCAATGCCGACAGCACTTCGGGCAACATTCATTTTGTTGACTATGACGCGCCGGATCAGATTCGCTATGAAATCGAGACGGGCGTGTTTTTTCAAACCGACCATCAATATTTATTCGGATCGGCGAGTGAAGATCTGTTGGACGGGCAAAGTAAGTCCGATCATCTGTACGGTGGCGCAGGAGTGGATCTGCTGATCGGCCATGGCGGCAATGATTATCTACAGGGTGATGCCGGGGGCGACCAGCTGGAGGGAGGAGCTGGGAGCGATAGGTTACTCGGTGGTCAAGGAAGTGATGTGCTGGAGGGTGGAACAGAGAACGACCTCCTTGATGGCGGTCTTGATAACGACATTCTCAAAGGCGGGGCCGGGCTCGATACTTACATTATCCGCGCGATTGACGGAGCCGATACGATTGAGGATTCGGACGGCCGGGGTGTAGTGGAGTTCGATGGGAAAGTGTTGATAGGTGGTCTGCGACGGACCGATGATCCCGCCAACGTCTTCCTCAGCGCCGATGAAACTATCACACTCACTAAACAGGGCCATGATTTGGTTGTAACCGGCTCCGGGCCGTTGACGATCAAGGACTATGACAGTGGGCGATTCGGTATTCGGTTGTTTGAGGTCGCGGCGATCACCTATGAAAGTCCGCTGCAACCTCGTACGCAGTTTGTTCGAACCAACTCGGACGGGAGCACCACTTTAATCTTTACTGCTCTGGGTGATGTCTATCGTAGTGACGGAGCGACCAACGATGTGATTCATGCGTTGGCCGGTGAAGATGTCGTGATTGGACATCAGGGCGATGATGAGATTTATGGAGAAGATGGCCAGGACCGCCTGAGTGGAGGAGACGGGAACGATCAATTGTTTGGTGGCGCCGACGACGATGTGCTGAATGGGTCTAGCGAGTTTGCCGATGCGCAAGGAGGCGACGATGTGCTTGACGGTGGCAATGGTGACGATGTGCTGTTTGGTCAGGGGGGCGCCGACCACTTGATCGGTGGAGCGGGAAACGACCGACTCGAGGGAGACGATACAACACTCCAGACCGGTCAAGTGTGGGCTGGTTCGTACAATGATTTTTTGGATGGTGGCGAAGGGAACGACATTTTATTCGGTGGTCTTGGCGAAGACGTGCTGCTCGGCGGTGCGGGAAGCGATTACCTGCAGGGCGACCATAGCGATGATGAAGGGTTTGGATTTAGCCTCAATGATTACTTGGATGGTGGGGATGATGCGGATGAGCTTCGTGGTGGAGCCGGCAGCGACATATTAATCGGAGGAAAAGCGAATGATACGCTGATTGGGGATACGGCGGCTTTGGTCGGTGGGGACCCAACCATCGGCGGCGCCGATTCGCTTGATGGCGGTGAGGGAGACGATCTGCTTTACGGGGTCTACGGAGATGACCTGTTAACGGGTGGTGCCGATAACGACCAACTCTATGGCCAGGATGGTGATGATGCGCTCTATGGAGGAGACGGAAACGACACGTTATCGGGTGATCTGCGGATCAGCGCTCAGACGGGTACGTACGATACTACCGAATATCGTGGGGCCGGCGGACATGACTGGTTGGATGGAGGAGCTGGGAGCGATACGCTTTTTGGTGGAGAAGGCGAAGATATCCTGATTGGAGGAGACGGGAGTGATCAATTATACGGCAGCTACAGTCCTGGTTTGTTCTTGGGGGGAGATTTGGTGGCCCTGGGGCTACTGGCAGGAGATGGGAGCGATTGGATTGAAGGCGGGGCAGGAAATGATGGGCTGCATGGTGGAGCAGGTGATGACGAGTTGATGGGTGGAGACGGGGCTGATGTGCTGTACGGAGAGTATGGGAATGACTAGCTAGATGGTGGGGTTGGGAACGAACATTGGGACGGTGGATCCGGAGACGGTATGGTTGATGCGG
>CABVRR010000128.1:5353-7104 GCA_902500705.1 uncultured Nitrospira sp. | reverse complement strand
ATGAGCCCAACGAGCTACCAGGCTGCTCCACCCCGCGGAGGGAGACTAACAAAGCACTGAACAGCAAGTCAAGTTGCGCTGCTGCGCGATTGCTTTCTCATTCGTACGATGCTAAAGCGAATACATGCGTATTGTGTTCATGGGCACGCCGGATTTCGCCGTGCCGTCGCTCGAAGCGCTCCTTCGATCTGACGATCAGGTCGTCGGAGTAATTTCTCAACCGGATCGACCCAAGGGGCGGGGGCAGCAACTCGTCGCTCCACCGGTGAAGCTGGTTGCGGGGCGTGCGGGTATTCCGATTCTACAACCCCTCAAGATTCGGACGCCGGAATTTTTACAAGCCCTCTCAGCGTGGAAGCCCGATCTGATTGCAGTTGCGGCCTACGGACGCATTTTGCATACGCCGATTCTCAGCCTCCCCCCGATGGGCTGTGTGAATGTGCATGGCTCGCTGTTACCGAAGTATCGTGGCGCAGCTCCGGTTCAGTGGGCCGTCATCAACGGCGAAACAGAAACTGGCATCACCACAATGTTGATGGACGAAGGAATGGATACGGGCGCGATGCTGCTGCAAGAGAAGTTAACCATCTTGCCTGACGATACTGCTGGGACATTGGCACCACGTTTGGCCGAGCTGGGTGGAAGGTTGCTTGTTGAAACGCTGGCCAAGTTAAAAACTGGAACGTTGACTCCGAAGAAACAACAAAATGAAATGGCCACTCTGGCACCGCTGCTGAAGAAAGAAGACGGCCTGATCGATTGGACGCTGAGCGCAGCGGCTCTGAGCAATCGAGTAAGAGGGCTATCTCCCTGGCCGGGGGCCTATACGTTTTTCGGCGAAGCACGTTGGAACATATGGAAAGCGGTCTCGTATGTGGGACCTCAGACCGGTGAACCGGGAGTGATCGTGGCCGTCGAAAAGCAGTCCATTCGAGTCGCCACCGGCGACGGCCTTCTCGACATCCGTGAGATTCAGACGGCCAATTCGAAACGCATGCCGGTGGCTCAATTCCTGGCTGGCCACCGAGTCGCAGTCGGTATGCGATTGGGCTCGTCGACTGCCTAACTCTTTCTCTCGACGACAGCGGTTACTCCGTTGCCTAAATTATGAGTCGCGAAAGAACGGAGGGGGCTGATGAGCGAGGGCACTCTCCACGATCTAGCGCCCTCTCAATTCTTCTCTCCTGTCAACGAACCGATGACGCACTCGATGTACTGATCGAGCAACAAGCCGCGTCGATTGTGCAGCCTCGTGACCGTGCACTGGTGATGGAACTGGTGTATGGGGTTTTGCGGCGGCAGGAGATGATCGATTGGCGACTTGGCGCAGTGCTTTCTAAACCCCTCCATCGATTGCCCGTTCTCGTTCAAATATTATTGCGACTTGGTGCCTATCAGCTGTTGTTCCTGGACCGCGTTCCCGCCTCGGCAGCAGTGAATGAAACCGTCATCTTGGCCAAATCGTGTGCACGGCAACTTCGGCGGGATTGGAGCGGGTTGGTGAATGGAGTGTTGCGTAACCTGATCCGGGTACCGGCGCCACCCCTGCCGGATCCGGCGATTCGTCCGGCCCACTCATTATCTATTCGATATGGAATTCCGCTCTGGTTGGCGGAGCGATGGCTCAGTCGCTTGGGATTTGAGCGAGCCGAGTCGGCCTGCAGAGCGAGTAGTACGATTCCGGGTATGACCTTGCGAGTCAACGTGAAGCAGCTCACGAGGGATGAGTTTCTGGGACGCTTACGGGACGC
>CABVRR010000128.1:0-5253 GCA_902500705.1 uncultured Nitrospira sp. | reverse complement strand
GGCATTCTCTATGCCGTTGATCGGAAAGCCGCACGATTGAATCTGCTGCGAGAGAATTGTCACAGACTGAGGCTTCAGAGCATCGTGCCGATTGTGGGGGATGTGCGGACACCGGCCCAGTGGGTCGAGCTGGCTGCACAGGGACAAGGTCAATCCGGTATCGAGCCATCATTCGACCGTATTCTAGTCGATGCCCCATGCAGTGGGATGGGCATCCTCAGACGGCATCCTGAAGCGAAACGGAAAAAGGATAGCTCGGCATTCGTTCGGCACCAGGCACTGCAGCTCGAAATCCTTGCAGCTGTGGCTCCCTGCTTGCGACCAGATGGGGTGCTGGTCTATAGTACTTGCTCGACAGAAACGGAAGAAACTGAAGAGGTTGTGAGCGGTTTCTGCAAGACCCATCCTGAATGGATGCGTGAGTCCGTAGCGCCGTGGCTTCCTTCTGTCGCTCTCCCATTTGTGACCGATCAGGGTGCGCTCTGTACTATGGGGAATGACAGTGGGATGGACGGATTTTACGCCGTCCGCTTACGAAAGAAGAGCTGATGGGACATCCCGTTTTCATCGCGCCGTCGATTCTGTCCGCTGACTTCGCGCGATTAGCCGATGAAGTGGCTGCGGTGGAGCAGGCCGGCGCCGATATGCTGCATGTCGATGTCATGGACGGCCATTTCGTGCCGAACCTGACGATCGGGCCGCCGATCGTCGCAAGCCTCAGAAAAGTCACGAAATTACCGCTTGATGTCCATTTGATGATCACGAATGCCGATGCCTTCATTCCTGAGTTTGCCGACGCCGGCGCGGACTATTTGACGGTTCACGTCGAGGCGTGCCCACACCTTCATCGTACGGTTCAGTTGATCAAAGAACACAAGGTGAAGGCCGGCGTGACGCTGAACCCTGCGACACCGATGGCGCTGCTTCAAGAAATTTTAGGCGACGTTGACCTGGTGTTGATCATGTCGGTGAATCCGGGTTTCGGCGGACAGACGTTTATCCCATCGGTACTCAGAAAGATCACGCAGGCGCGAACCATGTTAGATCAGCTCAAGAGCCAGGCGCTGCTCGAAGTCGACGGTGGCGTCAAGATAGAGAATGCCCGAGAGATCGTCGCCGCCGGTGCGACCGCGCTTGTGTCAGGGTCTGCCATTTTCTGCCAACCGGACTATGTTGCGGCGATTACAGCCATGCGAGCAGCGGGAGCCATGGCCACTTCGTCGACTTCGCGTGCTGCGGTCCATCGATTAGGCGCTTAGGGTGGACATCTCCGCACTCATCGACAGTCTGCACCCCCTGGAAATCAAAGTGCTCATGACGCTGGGCGCTCATCCGTCTGGAACCGCGCTGGAAAGCGAACGGTTGGCAGAGGCGGGCGAACTGGAACCTTCCCAGCTCAGCATGGCCATTGAATGGCTCTTGGCTAAGTCCCTGATTGCCGTGCAGACGGAAACTGTGACGCCCATGGTGTCGCTCACGAAGATCGGAGAAGAATATTGCCAGACCGCATCGCCTATCGAGCGAGTGTTGGAAGCGGCGCGTGACGCAACCGGCACAGGCAAACGGCTGACCATTCCAGACCTGCAGTCTCAAGACGGACTGGATCCGTCCGATGTCAGCAAAGCCGTCGGCCGGCTCAAAAAAGAAGGCGCAGTTTTGATCATTCAAGGGGGCTGTATTGAGACGACCGGGCGACCAAGCCCGACCGCCGAGGCCATCCGAACCCTTCTAGGGCAATTGCAGGAATCGTCGAAAGAACTGATGGCCTTCACGGATGCCCACCGGCAGGTGATCGAAGATTATGCGGTGAAGCGAGGGAATGCCAAGGAACCGTTCCGGATCGACGAACGCGTGGCTCGTTCATTTGTTTTGTCTCAGGACGGTGCCGATGCGGCAGCGCAACTCATGAAGCAAGGGGTCGCCGAGGAAGTTTCGCAGTTGAGCCCGGACTTATTGAAGGACGGCAGTTGGCGTCAGAAGCGATTCAGAAAATACACCATCAGTCTGCGCCCTCCTCGCATTGGTACCGGAAAGAAACATCCCTATCGGGAATTTCTCGATACGGTCAAGACCAAGCTGGTCAGTATGGGGTTCCAAGAGATGCGGGGCGCGCTGGTCGAGACCGAATTCTGGGGCATGGATGCGCTGTTCATGCCGCAATTTCACCCGGCCCGAGACATTCACGACGTCTATTTCGTGAAGGAGCCCAGCCACACTACAGCCGTGGATGAGCCGTTTTTGTCGCGTGTCGCCAGCGTGCATGAGAACGGCATGGAGACCGGTTCTACCGGCTGGGGCTATTCATTTGATATTCATCGAGCCAAACGCTTGGTGTTACGGAGTCAGGGCACGGCAGTGTCGGCACGAACGCTTGCCGCCTCGCCGCATGTGCCCGGGAAGTATTTTTCGATCGCCCGGTGTTTTCGCTATGACCAGGTTGATGCCACCCACGCGACGGATTTCTTCCAGGTCGAGGGGATTGTGCTGGGAGAGGACATCAACTTTAGGACCCTGTTAGGACTCTTGAATTTGTTTGCTCGTGAAGTGGCACAGGCGAAGGAAGTGAAGTTCCTGCCGGCCTATTTCCCGTTTACCGAACCATCGGTCGAGTTACATGTGCGTCATCCGCGCTTGGGATGGATGGAACTCGGCGGTGCCGGTCTCTTTCGACCGGAGGTCACGTTGCCTCTGGGTGTCACCGTGCCGGTCATTGCCTGGGGGTTGGGGCTTGATCGTATGGCCATGGTGGCGCTGGGTATCCATGACATCCGCGAGCTCTTTACCGACAATCTGGAATTGATCCGCACCACCAGAGGACAGCTGTAAGACGGTCATGCCTACCATCACGGTTTTTAAAGACGATTTGGAGTCGCTCATCAGTCGAGAAGGTGGTGCCGGCCGTGGACTCTCGATCGCTCAGATAGAAGAATGGCTGATGCTCGTGAAGGGCGAGCTCAAAGGGCATCATCCTGAGACCGATGAGCTGCGGATCGAACTCCAAGACAGCAACCGACCTGATCTGTGGTGTTGCGAGGGGATTGCCAGGCAAATCCGTATCAAGCAACAGGGACGTCTGACGCCCTATCCTTTCTTTACTGAAAAATCCAAGCCGTCATATCAACTGATCGTGAAGCCCGGTATGCAGCAGGTCCGCCCGTATGTGGCAGCCTGTACGGCCAAGGGGTACCGAGTGACCGAGAAAGGATTGGCGCAGCTGATTCAAACTCAGGAGAAGTTAGCCGATATCTTTGGGCGGAAGCGTAAGACCGTTTCCATCGGCATCTACCAGTTACAGAATATTACCTTTCCTGTCACCTATGAGCTGGTGAAGCCGGACGACGTGCGGTTTACCCCACTCGGCATGGAAACGACGATGACCCTGTCGGAAATTCTCATGGTTCATCCCAAGGGGTTGGAGTACGGGCCTATTCTGGCCGTCAAAAGTCTGCTCCCTATCCTCCGAGATGCGAAGGATCAGCCCTTGTCGTTTCCTCCGATTATCAATAGTCGGGAAATCGGAGAAGTTCGGGTGGGAGATGATGAGCTCTTTGTCGAGGTGACCGGGACCGACTTGCGTATGGTGATTCTTTCACTGAATATCTTCGCGGCGAATTTGGCCGACCGTGGCGCAACCATTGAACCGATCACCGTCCAGTATCCGACCAGCACCATACTGGGCAAACGAGTCACGACACCGCAAGATCTCGGGAAGCCTAAAACAGTCAAGATTCACGCGATCGAGCAGGCGTTGGGTCAGGAACTCGGGGAAACAGTCGTACAACAAGCGCTTGAGACGTATGGGTACGATGTGACGGCCGGAAAGGGATCGGTGAAAGCCAAGCTCCCGCCGTACCGCCATGATGTCATGCACACAATGGATATCGTTGAAGACGTCGCCATGAGTCGTGGGTATGCCGAGTTTACTCCCGTCATGCCGGCCCAGTTTACGGTGGGAGGCTTGTCCGTCATTGAGCAGATGTCCG
The DNA here is from genome assembly GCA_902500705.1 of uncultured Nitrospira sp. Lineage (GTDB taxonomy): Bacteria > Nitrospirota > Nitrospiria > Nitrospirales > Nitrospiraceae > Nitrospira_D. Next base: position 1,270 of record CABVRR010000128.1, on the reverse strand, counting down.
ACCGATCTCGTGAATTAATGGTGGGGCTCGGCTTTCAGGAGATCATCTCCAATATTCTCGGTTCGCCGGATCACTATTCTGGGTTCATGCGTCTTCAAGGGACGGAATGGGGACGGACGGTTGATGTCGATAACGTCATGTCGTTGAGCTTCTCTTGCCTGCGACAGTGGCTACTGCCCTCACTCTTGCGCGTCGAAGCCGCCTCAAGCCGGGCATTCTATCCTCATCGTCTGTTCGAAGCCGGAGATGTGGCGATTTTCGATGGCACGCATGAGTCGGGCTCCCGAACGGAAACCGTTTTGGGCGCCATGATTGCTCACGCCACCACGCACTTTTCAGAAATCCATTCTTGCCTGGATGTGCTGTTTTACTATCTGGGGAAAGAGTACAGTCTTGAGCCAGTGCAGCATCCGTCTTTTCTCGACGGTCGTGCCGGACGCATTCTCGTTTCGGGTCAGTCTGTCGGTGTCATTGGTGAAGTCCACCCGGAAGTTCTCGAACGTTGGCAGATCGCCATGCCGATCGTGGCGTTCGACGTCAATCTGTCACAATTGATACGACTCGGGTAGGTGTGGCGTCTTGTTATGAAACGACGGAAGGAGAAATGACAGATCGTCGTTTCTCCTTCCGTTAGACATTTGGAACCGTGAGGTTACGCTGCAGCAGGCGTGAGGTGCTGCTTGGCGAGACCGCACAGCTTTTCAAAGCCTGCAGCATCCTTAATAGCAATATCCGATAGCGCCTTCCGATCCAACAATACATTCGCTTTCTTCAGCGCGTTGATAAATCGGCCGTAGGTCAGTCCTTGTGCTCGAACAGCGGCGCTGATGCGGGCGATCCACAATTGTCGAAAGTCCCGCTTGCGATTCTTGCGTCCGGTATAGGCATAGGTCAGTCCCTTATCTACACTTTCTGTTGCAGAGCGAAAGAGTCGACTTTTCCCGCCGTACTGGCCGGATGCTAGCTTGATCCGTTTCTTTCTTCGTTGTCTGGTTTTGGGGCCGCCTTTTGCGCGAGGCATGGTTCAATACTCCTTTTGGGTCCTAAAATTCACAACACTACACGATCGTCGTCTATGCATATGGCAGGAGTCGATTCAATGTAGATACAACCGTGGAATCCACCACTGCTGTTCCACTCAGGCGGCGTTTCCGATCGTGCCGCTTGCTGGTAAGTATGTGCCGCTTGCCGGCCTTGCGGCGGACAATCTTGCCGCTTCCCGTTTTGGCAAATCGTTTGCTCGTCCCTGAATGCGTCTTCATTTTCATGT
>CABVRR010000127.1 GCA_902500705.1 uncultured Nitrospira sp. | reverse complement strand
GCGCCGTCGTCGGGGATCGACTCTATTTGGCGAGCGGAGATATCCAATCCGCCGGCATCACCGGTATGCGTGTGGTGACCGAATCCCATGATGTACTCGAGTTGATTTCCCACTGAACCGGTATGCGATGTTCCTGAAGTATTCATGAACATCATCTGCTGATGACGATTCGTCAGGTGACGATATATATCGTCATCTGACGAATACTCGACTCTTTGGTTTCGTCACACTCCGGGTGACGGAACCATTTCTTTTCCTCCCATACGCGACTGTTCGTCAAGAATTCAATTATCTATGCTCATGTGTTGCCGCATCTTCCAGCTCTGGAATGTCTCTTGCTGTGTACGTAAGTGGGAAGAAGATCGGCCGAGGCTTAGGCATAAGGAGGAAGCACCATGAATACTGGAGTCTTGTGGAGTCTCTGGTTCGGGACACTTGCGACCTTGCCGCTCGTGTTGACACGACTGCTGATCAAGCATGGGCTGGAGCGGGTCGTGGTGCAGCGACGGTCTTCGTTCGTCAGGCAGAGAGAGAAGTAGGAGGGAGTCATGTCATTCTTCAAAACAGATGATTCGTGGGCGGGGCTGGTGTTGCGAGTGGGACTTGCAGCGGTGATGCTCCCACACGGTGCCCAAAAACTTTTCGGCTGGTTCGGCGGTTACGGTTACGAAGGAACGATGGGGTTCTTTACGCAGCAGATGGGGTTGCCTTGGCTTGTGGCCTTTCTCGTCATCATCGGGGAGTCTCTGGGAAGCGCCGCATTAGCCGCTGGATTGCTCACTCGATTCACGGCGGCGAGCTTTATCGTCATCATGATCGGGGCGATTTTGCTGGTGCACGGACCGTATGGGTTTTTCATGAATTGGTTCGGACAGCAGCAGGGTGAAGGATTCGAGTATCACCTCTTGGTCATCGCCATGAGTGCAGCGCTTGTGATCGTCGGCGGCGGCAAGTGGGCATTGGATGGAGTCATCGCTCGCCGGCTTGGGCAAGGAGATGTAGTCCCTGATCGGTTGATGACACAGACGGCCTGATCGAAAGAATCAACAAGGAGGACATGGTGTGGCCGGTCATCATATTTTTGATAGGGGTGTTTACGGTGATTGTCATTTCGCTTTGGGCGTAAGAGATGATCGGGACCCATCACGCTGGGCAGTACTGGTTCGATAACCAGGGATAACATTGGCTGGTCACTTAATTAAAAGGAGTTGAACATGCGGAGAGTCAATTACGTGGTGTGCGCGATTGGAGTGGCGTTCCTTCTTGGGCAGGGCGTGGGCTCTTCAGCCTATGGGAAAACCGTTGAAGCAGGGGAAACCACTTCAAGTTGGGTTGGAACCGGCGAGCTTTTTGAACTTGGCAATGGAGAGCAAATCATCAATGGCTTCGTGAAAGGGGTTCAGATCGCTCGTCATAAAGACGGCGGCAAGCTGGTGATTCATTCAGGGAAAATGGCTTGTCCGGTGCGTGTGAAGCTCAACCGAAGCAAAGATGCTCAATCGATCGATGGACTGTGCACGATCGTGGCGCATGAAGGGAAAGACATCGCCTACGGGAACTGGAAATGCAGTGGGAGCTCGAAAGAATGCCTGGGCGAGTTTACCTTTACAGGTGGGTCCGGCGGGTTCACCGGAATCGCAGGGACCACTCCCTTCCAGACAAGTATCGAATTTGAAATATGGGAAGGCAAAAAAGGACAAGCTCTCGGTTATGCAATTTGGCCGAATCTGACGTACACGTTGCCGTAGGACATTCGGTCATCCAGCGGCACGCGCCGATTGTTCGGCAGCGTGCCGCTGGAACGGCACACTCTTCGCACGTTTTAGCCGAGCCGTCTTCTAAGAAAACCTACTCCCATTGCAGAATCAATCACTTTCCTGGTCTGGGACTGATCAAGAAGAACTGGAACATAAGTTGCCAAGGGAAATAGGTGAACCCTAAAGAAAAGGGAGGTTCGTCATGGCGACAGCGACATCGACGGAGAAACAACTGCGAGAAGAAAAGCGCTCTTCCGGTTTTTTACATTGTTTCAGGTGTAAAGGACTCATGGTCGTGGAGCAGGGGTTCGATTCACTGATCGGTACGGCAGCGGCCTCTTCGCCGCTTCAGCGCTGTGTGCAATGCGGCGAGGTCATCGATGCGGTTATTCTGCAGAATCGTCGAGCGCAACTCAGAAACCATCTGCAACGAGTTCCACGGTAAATGAGCCCGAAGGTCCATGCTGAAGATTACCGGACAACCGGAGACGGAGCGCGACGCAATGTCTCTCCAGCTTGAGGGGCGACTGGCCGGCCGTTGGGTCGAAGAGCTGGAGGTGTATTGCAGTGCGATGGCGCTCAATCGACAGCGATGCTCGATGATTGATTTGACGGGTGTGACGTTTATCGATGCCGCGGGCAAGGCACTCTTAAGCCGCTTGTGGCGACAAGGCGTCTCGCTGCGGGCAACCGGATGTTTGAATCGATGCATCGTTGCCGAGATCACCGGCCTGAGCCCAACCGGTTCATCCTCAGGGGTATGTGACCGTACGAGCGATGCCTCATGACCGTCGCAAGCGGAGCAGATGTATAAGATGTCTAGCGGATGTATATTGAACGATGAATTTCGGCAACTCTTTGACTGGCAAAGACTTGTCGCAGTACGGCGGTCGCGATAGAATGGCTATTTTCTCGGAAGTTGGGAAAGCGCACTGAGGATTACACAGTAAGGTGAGGAATATGGTGAATGGTCGTTGGTTGAGAGGATATGTGGCTGCGATGCTCATGGTTGCGGCAGCGGGAACGGTCGGTTGCAAACAAGAAGCCGAGTCGATGCCGGTACAAGAACTTCCGCAGGTGGAAGTCGTGACGGTGCAGACACAGATTGTTCCCGATGAACCGGAGTTCATCGGGCAAGCAGAAGCCTCCCGTCCGGTGGAGATTCGCTCGCAAGTCACGGGAATTTTGAAAGCGGTTCTCTATCCGGAAGGTCGTGATGTGAAGAAAGGCGATCGTCTCTATCAGGTCGACCCGGTTCCCTTTAAGGCCGCCGCCGCGAGTGCGAGGGCCAAGATTGCTCAGGCGGAAGCTCGGGTCGTCCAAGCGAAGCAGGATCTGGCTCGAGTCAAGCCGCTGCTGGCTGATCAAGCCGTCAGCCAAAAGGACGTCGATGATGCCGTCGCGGAGGAGTTATCGGCCAACGCTGCGCTGGAAGGCGCACGAGCCGACATGATCAAGGCGCAATTCGACATGGACAACACGCTCATCACGGCGCCGATCGACGGCATTATCGAACGCAGCCGCTACTACGAAGGACGATTGGTGTCGGCGCAGACCGATTTATTGACCACGATCCACCGCGTGAATCCGATGTATGTGGTCGTGAGCGTGCCCGAGACTTTTCTTCTCAAACGGCGACGAGATATCGAAGACAAGAGAATCGATCATCCGGGCGACTACCAATTGCGTGGGCGGCTCACGTTGATGGACGGCTCGCTGTATCCGCAGGAGGGAGTGCTCGACCTCTTGGAGCCCGGTTTGCGCACGGAGACCAGCTCGCGTCAAATGCGGATGACCTTCCCGAATCCGAAGCGCGCCTTGCTTCCCGGGCAATTTGTGAAGGTTCGATTCACCGGTGATACGAAGACCCACGCGATTCTTGTCCCGCAACGCTCGGTGTTGCAGGGGCCTCAAGGTCCGTTTGTGTTCGTGGTCAACGGAGAAGAGAAAATTGAAATTCGGGGTGTGACGGCGTCCGACTGGAGAGGCAATCAGTGGCTCATCGACAAAGGCTTGGAGGCCGGCGATCGTGTTGTAGTCAATGGATTGATGAAGATCGGACCTGGGGCACCGGTCAAAGCGGTTCCCTGGGTCACCGCAAAGCGAGACGAGTCGACCCCTCCCATCATTTCTCAGTAACGATCAAAAGGATCCAATCGTGATCTCGAACATTTTTATCGATCGGCCGATCCTTGCATCGGTCGTGTCTATCGTCATCGTGGTGATGGGACTGCTTGCGATGCAGTTCCTCCCGATTGCTCAATTTCCAGAAATCACGCCACCGGTGGTGCAGATCGATGCGGACTATCCCGGCGCCAGCGCAGAAGTCGCGGCAGAGGCGGTCGCCCGCCCGATAGAAGTCATGCTGCCGGGCATCGATAATCTCCTGTATTACGAATCAAACAGCAGTAACGATGGGCACGTCACCATCAAATTGACGTTTGAGATCGGCACCAATCCCGACATCGCTCAGGTGCAGACGCAGAATCGTGAGAAGCTTGCCGAACCGCAGCTGCCTCCGGAAGTCATTCGTCAGGGTATTTCCGTCAAAAAGATGTCTCCGGATCTTGTCTTGGTCGTGGCGCTGAACTCGACCGATCCTCGTCATGACGCCGTGTTCCTTTCGAATTACGCCACGCTTCGAATCGTGGATGAGTTAAAGCGGCTCAAAGGCGTCGGGGATGCGCAGGTATTCGGCCAGCAGAGTTACAGCATGCGGATCGTGATTAATCCGCTGCAGATGGCCAAGCTGAATCTGACTCCGAGCGACATTACGACGATCATCCGCGAACAGAATCGAGACTACCCTTCGGGAACGATCGGACGAGAGCCCGCTCCGAAAGGGACCGAACTCACGATCCCCATCATTACGAAGGGTCGTCTGACCGAGGTGAAAGATTTTGAAGAGCTGATCGTGCGTGCTCTTCCCGACGGGTCGATCGTTCGCCTGAAAGACGTGGCACGTATCGAGCTTGGGGCTCAAGCCTATGGTTTGGAGGGACGGCAGGACGGCAAGCCGACGACGTTTATCCTGACGTTCTTGTCTCCTGAAGCGAACGCGCTCGATACCGTGAGCCGTATTCGCACGAAGATGGATGAGTTGGCCGAGAGCTTTCCGCAGAGCGTGTCGTATGACACTCCGTATGACACCACGAAGTTCATCGAAATTTCGATCAAAGAAGTCGTCAAGACGCTGGCGGAAGCGATGGTACTGGTGGTGCTCGTCGTCTATCTTTTCTTGCAGACCTGGCGCGCCACCATCATTCCCACGGTGGCTGTCCCTGTGTCATTGATCGGAACCTTTGTCGGGCTCTATGCGCTTGGGTTCTCCATCAATACGATCACTCTTTTCGGGATGGTGTTGGCGATCGGAATCGTGGTGGACGATGCCATCGTAGTCGTGGAGAACGTCGAACGCCACATGCGTGAGGGGCGGGTTTCCGCGAAGATCGCGGCCAAGCGGGCCATGAATGAAGTGACGGAACCTATCATTGCGATCGTGTTGGTTTTGGTCTCGGTCTTTGCTCCGGTCGGGTTTATCGGCGGGATCACCGGGGCGCTCTACAAGCAATTTGCCGCGACGATCGCGATTTCAGTCACCGTGTCCGGATTTGTGGCTTTGACCCTGAGCCCTGCGCTCTGTGGTGTCGTGCTCACGCCCCAGCATGGGAAACGGGGTAAGTTCTGGGATCTTTTCGATCGTCTGTTCGGCCGAACGCAGCACGGGTATGTGAGCGCCATCACCGGACTCATGACTCGTCCGATTCGTGTGATGGTGGTGTTCGGGCTGTTACTCATTGCGTGCGTTGGACTCTTCCAGAATTTGCCGAAGAGTTTCTTGCCGGAAGAAGATCAAGGCTATTTTATCGTGGTCGCGCAATTGCCGGACGGGGCGTCGGTTCAGCGGACCATTTCAGTGCTTGAGCGGATCGAGGGATTTTTTGAGGGGTTTCCGGCGGTTCACTCCACGGATGCGTTAACCGGGCAGAATTTCGTGTTCGGTACCCGAGGGTCGAACTCCGCGACGATGTTTGTTCCATTGGTGTTGTGGGATGAACGGAAAGGGCCGCAGGCTGACGCCAAGTCGCTCATCGGGGCGTCGTACGGAGAGTTTGCGAAAATTCCAGAGGCGTTGCTCCTCGCATTTAATCCGCCGTCGATTCGTGGGGTCGGCGCGGTGGGAGGGTTTTCCGCACAGATTCAGGACCCGAGCAGCGGGGATTTCAAGAAGTTCGCCATGGTGACGCAACAGTTCGTCGAACGGGCGCAGAAAGAGCCGGCGATCGGGCGTGCCGGGACGAATTTTCGAGTGTCCTCGCCGAGGCTCTATGCCGACGTCAATCGGGAGCGGGCAAAAGCCTTGGGTATTCCGATTTCGGATATTTTTGATACGCTCCAAGCCTACTTCGGGAATTATTACATCAACGATTTCGTGAAATTCGGTCGGGTGTATCACGTGCAGACGGAAGCCGATGCCGAGTATCGGTCGACCCCGCAGGATCTTTCAAAAGTCTATGTGCGTGCGCAAAACGGACGCGATGTGAACATGGTGCCGCTCGACACGGTGGTGACGCCGGAATATCAGAGTGGGCCGGATCCCGTGAATCACTTTAATGGGTATAATACGGCGCTGGTGTTGGGTGCTGCGGCTCCCGGCTATAGTTCGGGACAAGCACTTGAAGCCTTGGAACGGGCGGCGGATGAAGTGCTCGTTCCTCAAGGCTATGCGATCGATTGGAGCAACATTTCCTTCCAGGAGCGCCGAGTCGGTGGGCAATCCAGTCAGGTATTCGTGATCGGATTGTTGATGGTGTTTCTGGTGTTGGCGGCACAATTCGAGAGTTGGGTGGTGCCGTTTGCCGTGATTCTTGCGGTCCCCTTCGCCGTATTCGGGGCGTTGACGGCCGTCTGGTTTCGGGGCTTCGAGAATGACATGTATTTCCAAATCGGGCTTGTGACGCTGATCGGGTTGGCGGCGAAAAATGCGATTCTGATCGTCGAATTCGCCAATACTCGGTACGAAGCGGGGCGTTCGTTGGTCGAGGCGGCGATCGAGGCGGCGCGATTACGGTTCCGTCCGATCATCATGACGTCCTTGGCGTTCATCTTCGGCATGGTTCCGTTAGTCGTGGCGAGCGGGGCTGGGGCGGTGAGTCGTCAATCGATCGGGACCGGTGTGATGGGCGGCATGTTTGCCGCCACGTTTTTGGCGATCTTTTTCGTGCCGCTGTTTTTTGTCTTGTTGCGGAAACTTTCTAAGCCTCATGTCAAGCCGGAGGTCGATGCGAATCCTCCGTCGTTATCTCCACATTCTTCAGAGGAGTAGTGCCAGCGTGCGTACACTCTTAGCTGTCGGACTT
>CABVRR010000126.1 GCA_902500705.1 uncultured Nitrospira sp. | reverse complement strand
CTCATGGTCGCACTCCTTTGCCTCTGCGTGAGTTGCTCTCGCCCCATTGCTGCTCTGAACCATGAATCGCCGTCCGAAAGTACCCCTGCGAACGTCTGCTCACTATTTGAACATCACTCGTGAACGCTGCTAAATCGTCTGTCATTCGACGGCGCTCACCATCTCACAAACCCATGCCTTAGGCCCATCAGGGAAATCCTGAAAAAGGATCAGAAAATCACCGAGGAGTCTCAAAGAGTGAACAAATTTCTTAGGAAAGAAGAAGAAAGCTTAGGAGTCGGGTTGGATCATGCCGACACGCATGGCAAATCGGACAAGCCCCGGCACATCGTGAATTTCAAGCCGCTCCATCAGTTGAGACCGATGGGTTTCGATCGTTTTGACGCTCAAATTCAGATAGCTGGCAATCTCTTTGGTCGTACGCCCTTCTGCGATGAGCTGCAGAATTTCACGCTGTCGCATGCTGAGCCTGGCCAATGGACCGGACGGCCCTTCGGATTTTTCTCGATAGGCTTCAATCGCGTACTTTGCAACCGCCGGAGTCAAATACGTCCCGCCCCTGCCCACGGTTCTGATGGCCAACTCAAGCTCGACCAGCTCCGCCCCCTTCAATAAATAGCCGGACGCACCGGCCTGTAACGCTTGTTGGAAATATTCTTCATTGGCATGCATCGACAGCAGAATCACACGAGTGGTCGGGGATTCTTTGACGATTCGGGAGGTCGCGTCGAGCCCGTTCAATCCCGGCATCGCAATATCCATGAGCACGAGATCCGGAGCCTCCGTTTGCACGAACTTGATCGCCTCCCACCCGTCACCCACATCTGAGACGACTTCGATCCCGTCGAGTTTTTGCAGGAGCGCCCGCATGCCGGCCCTGACTAATGCATGATCTTCCACGATCAGGACACGAAGGTGATTCATGGGGCCATCGCCTCGATCGGTCTTTGCTGCTTCACGTGATCCTGCTCGGTGAGCGGGAAGCGGAGTTGGAGTCTGGTCCCTTGGCCCGGTACGGAGGAAATCATCAAGGTGCCGCCGGCCAATCGCACACGCTCTTGCATCCCGATCAACCCGATGGATTGCCCGCCCCGTGCCCGTTGTCTGGCCAGCATCACATCGAATCCGACTCCGTCGTCTTGGATGACGAACGTGACTTCCTGTTCCTGCCGGCGCAACGTTAGATCGACGGTTTTTGCCCTCGCGTACCTCGCGACATTGGTCAACGCCTCTTGGACGACCCGAAAACAGGCAACCTCGATAGAGACCGGAACCCGTCTCGCCATGCCTTTCGCAGAGAACGAAAGCGTCCATCCGTTGCGCTCTGCCTGCCGGTTCGCATGCCATCGCAACGCAGATACCAACCCCAAGTCATCAAGAATCGAGGGTCGCAGATCCAGCGCCAAGGTTCGCACTTGCGTCAGAAGACGGTCGACCAGATCAAGACTGTCCGTCAGGGAGTCGGAAGGCGGATCGACGCCCCCATGTTGCAGCCCTTGCAGGTCAATTTTGAGGGCGGTCAACAGCTGTCCGATTTCGTCGTGCAGATCTCGTGCAAGCTGACGTCGTTCCTCCTCCTGCACATGCATGAGCCGGCTGGAGAGTTCCCGCAGGGAATGATTGGCGCTGCTCAATTCGGCAGTGCGCTCTTGAACCTTTATTTCCAATGCTTCATGCGCCTGCTTCAGGAGCGTCTCCCCTCGTTTCCGCTCGCTGATATCGCGGATGACTTTCGAGACCCCCACAAACTGGCCGACCGCATCTTTGAGCGGCGACAAGGTGACCGACACGTCGAGACATCGGCCGTCTTTGGTCAACCGTACGGCATCATAGGTATGAATATCATGCGCGCCTCGCACCGTGGCCAACAGCCAGGTTTTGTCCCGTGGAAACAGGGTCGGAATCAGTGTCAGAATCGAACGACCGATCATCTCCGTGGCCGTATACCCGAAGATACGCTCCGCACCGGCATTCCACGTGGTCACGAATCCGTCTGGAGTGACGCTCAAAATAGCATCGCTGCTGCTCTCCACGATCGCGCCCAATCGCCTCGTGGCATCGTCGAGCTTCGCTCTTCGTGCACGCGCCACGAGCCCCGCCGTCACCCAGAGAAGCACGATTCCTACAATGCGATTGAAGATGGCCACATCCGGCGGAATACCCGGAAGAGACAGGTTGTGCCCCATCGATACAAGAATGGTCCCGATCACCGCCACCATGTACGGAGCTATTGGCCACTCAATCCAGAGAGCCAAGAATACACTGAACACATCCCCAACGACCCATGCCGCATATCCCCAGGGCATGAATATGTCGACGAGGAACGTCCCGATCAGGATCAGCGGAATCAATATTCGGGCATAGTTTCCGTTCATTGCTGCCCCTGACTTGACGAACAACCCGTAATCCAACGACCTCAAGGCAAAGAGGCCCTGCCACATTCAGCCACCGGCGCGCGCCCATGATACCCTAATGTCTACTCCAGGATCGAGCCCGAAAGCGGTGGGGATGGAGGCAAAACCCCTAGCTAGTTTGCTCTGCTGTTTGGCGGTTGACGACCCACACACCGGCCAGAATGAGACAGATGCCAATAATTTCAATTAGTCCGACAGATTCTCCTAGGATCAAGGCGGATAACCCAATGGCCGCCACCGGCGTCAAATTCCCCACCACCGATGCCCGTGAAGGACCGACACCTTTGACTCCAAACAACCACGCCTGTTGCGCCACCGCCGTCGCAAAGACAATCAGATACCCGAGCGCCAGCCAATCGGATGTCGTCACGGACCCGATCCCGGCCGTCATCATTTTTTGATCGGTCCATAGCAGCGGGACCTGCAGAACCGTGGCAATCAGCAAGGTCGTCCAATTGACCGTCAGCGCCGACATTCGTTCCATCATGGTGCGGCTGCCGATACTGTAGATTGCCCAACTCAGGACGCCGAGGAAGACTAACGCGCTTCCCAGCAGCGGATGGTCCCCGGCTGCTTGAAACCCTGCCACCGACACCAATCCGACGCCGGCAAACGACAGCACCGCTCCGGCCCACACCAGGCGCAGCGGCACATCTCGAATCAACAACGCCGAGAGGAGAGCCGTCACGACAGGGCTCGCTCCAATGATTACGCCCCCGACCGCTCCACTGACATAATTCAGACCCATCAGAATAAAAAGATGGTTGCCCAATACCCCGAGCCCGAGCAGTCCCAGCAACCAGAAGTCCCCACGGTTGATCGTGAATGTGCCGCCCTCCTTCGACCACCAGGTCGCAAAGAGAATCACCAGTCCACCGATGTCGCGAAGGACCGAGGCTTCGACGGCGGAAAACGATCCGAGGGCCATCTTCTGCGCCACGATCGACCCACCCCATAATACGGCGGCGAGCGCGACCGACCCATAGGCTACCGCTGTGGAAGGCTGACTCATGACCATTGGGATACCGTCGTTCCGCCTCGCCGTCAAGCGGTATTCCACCACCAAGGTTCCGCGTGCTTGACGACGTTGACTTTTATCAGTAGCCTCTGCCTACTCGACAAGATCGGTTAACAGGAGCGACGGTCATGATTCACAGGCCACGGTTCCAAGGATGGTTGGCGATCCTTGCCGGTGCGTCCCTCACCCTGGGAGGCTGTACGACGGCGCTTATCCATGATGACGTGAGGTACCCACGAACCGGCGCCCATTGCTCGGGCTCTCAAGGTGCGGATGACTCGTCTATTGCCGTGCTGCCCGTTCCGATCGTGGCCTTCGTCGTGCCCCATGCCAATCTTCATGACATCAAAGCCGACGAGTATCTGAAGCGATGCGGCGACCCGACTGCGTTGATCAACCGGCACGTCGAGATAAACCGCACGGCTTGCATCCCGGCAGGGCTGACCCGCATCATCACCCTCGGCATCTGGCAATGGTGTCCGGCCCGCGTGTCCTGGACAGCGGATGTGAAGACTCCATAAGCAGCGCCGTACCAACGGTTATTTTTCCCACTCCATATCCTGACCCCAACAAGCCGTCCAACCCACAGGCTTTTCGTCCACCTCATCCCTGCAGAGGCAAGATACCCTCGTGGATACCTCCAATTCTATGATTCATCACGTCGCCATGGACGACACTGTCGATTTTAACTCCCATCGACGACTATCCTCATGAGAGACCTTTTCACTATTTCCGGAAGGAGGACATCATATGGAATACTTCGTCGTGTGTTCAGATACTGGAGAAAACATCTTTGCATTCTGGGAAATGAATACAACGGCACGATAACACCTATGACCATTCTTCAACCGCAGGATGTGGCGAGGAGTCTCCTATGAAATATCTCTGTCTGATCTATGTCGAAGAACAGATTCTCAACGGCTTTTCGAATCAAGAGCGCGTCAAGATCTCCGATGAAGCGATGGCCTACTGTGACACATTGCAGAAAGCCGGCCGATTGCTCGTCGCCTCCCCGCTCCATCCTGTAGAAACGGCAACTACGGTGCGGGTTCGAGCGAGTAAGACGTTAACCACCGATGGGCCGTTTGCAGAAACGAAAGAGCAGTTGGGTGGGTTTCTCATGATCGATGTCCCGGATTTGAACGACGCCATTCGCATCGCCGCCCAGTTTCCAGTCGCTCGCTTCGGTAGTGTGGAAATCCGCCCGATGAAAGAAGACGGCTGCGCATAGCTTGGCTTACGATGAACGAGAAATCGCTGAAACAGGCGCAATCAACGGTGGAAGAAATCTATCGCGCCGAGTCTCGCCGCGTACTGGCGACGTTGATCCGTCTGCTCGGTGATTTCGACACAGCCGAGGAGGCCTTGCACGAAGCCTTCATGGCAGCGACGGAGCAATGGCCGCAGAACGGCATTCCGACCAACCCCCGCGCGTGGCTTGTCTCGACCGGTCGGTTCAAGGCCATCGACAGCATAAGACGGCGGGCACGTTACGACGCGTCCCTTCGTGAGCTCGCGAAGCATAGTGAGACCATCACAGACGATGTTCAGGAACAAGAGGATGAACACCTTCAGGACGACCGGCTACGATTGGTCTTTACCTGTTGCCACCCCGCCTTGAAGCCGGAGGCCCGACTGGCGCTGACTCTCCGCGAGGTCTGCGGTCTCACGACCGAAGAGATCGCTCGGGCATTTCTCACGAAACCGGCGACCGTCGCGCAACGCATTGTTCGCGCGAAGAACAAGATTCGCGATGCCCGCATTCCTTACGAAGTCCCGACTGCACTCGAGTTACCCGCCCGATTAGATACGGTGCTGCACGCTATCTATCTCGTGTTCAACGAGGGCTACTCGGCTTCGTTCGGCACGGCACTCACGAGAGCAGACCTCTCCGGCGAAGCTATTCGACTTGGCCGACTCCTCACACAACTCTTGCCGGAACCGGAGGTCATGGGCCTTCTCGCCTTGATGCTGCTGCACGAATCGCGACGCGCAGCACGCACGTCTGCGACCGGAGATTTGGTGTTATTGGAACAGCAAGACCGTTCGTTATGGAACGGCGAGCTCATCAGCGAAGGGATCGCACTCCTCGAACGGACGCTGGCGGCGCGGCGCATTGGTCCGTACACTCTACAGGCAGCGATTGCCGCCGTCCATGCCGAAGCTTCCGACGCCGCCCGAACCGATTGGGCACAGATCGTGGCACTGTACGATCTGCTCCTCCAGGTAGAACCTTCGCCGATCGTCGAACTCAACCGAGCGGTGGCCGTTGCGATGCGTGACGGACCGATCAAAGGGTTGGAACTGATCGATGCCCTTCTGATGCGCGGCGAGCTGACGGACTACCACTTGATCCACGCCGCGCGGGCCGATCTCTGCCGGCGAATTGGGAAAAAGGAAGAGGCCTGCGCGTCATACCGGAACGCGCTGGCACTCACAAAACAAGAACCGGAACGGCGTTTTTTGGAAAGACGCCTGGCAGCACTGTAGCGCCGGCGTTCAACGCTTTCAGACTCAACCGCCTCCAATCACCGCACCATGAGCTTTTGTTGAGTCTCGAAATTTTCACGGGCGACTGATGTGGAATGCCCACGCGTTGAAAACCAGGCTATCGCCCTATAGAGTGCTTGCGCACATGAAGTCGTGCAAGCAGCTCTTACGATAACGAACGTCCCCCAGGACTTGTTATGTCGTGTACTCATCGACTGGTGACGGCACTCATGATCTGGTTGATAGCCCTGTCCCTGTGGGCAACCTATGAACCAGTTGATCGACAATTTGGATTGCTCGCCAGCCTCCTTCCCGTGCTGTTTGTGTTGATCTTGGCAGCCACCTACCGGCATCTCTGTTTGTCGCCTGCGTCCTATATCTTGATCACGCTCTTCCTCTCCTTGCATATGGTCGGCGTGCACTATACCTACGCACAGACGCCGATCGGAGACTGGCTCGATCAGACGTTCCACTTGGGACGGAATCATTATGATCGCGTCGTCCATTTCAGCTTTGGATTGCTGCTGACGTATCCGATCGAAGAGCTGTTTCGCATAACCAGCACCTTACGCGGGTGGCTCTTGTACTATCTCTCGATCATGACCATCCTCGGTCTGAGCGGGCTCTGGGAAATCATCGAGTCCTGGGTAGCACAGACGGTCCGACCCGAATTAGGATTGACCTACCTCGGTTCGCAAGGAGATCTGTGGGACGCACAGAAGGATATGGCGGCGGCCCTGTACGGATCGCTGCTCTGTGTCGGAGGCTTACTTTTCTGGCGCGTCATCCGGAAAAGACCGGAGATCCATAGAAAGGATCTCCTTGCCGACAGCATCCGTTGAGTTATTCCGGAGATTCCAGCCGTGAATCGAACGACCATTCTGCGAGGACTTGCGACCTGGTATCTCGGGGTATGGGGGCTCTTGGCGATTGCGCCGCACGATCGTCATGACTGGCTCCTGGAGAATCTCCTCGCACTGACATTCGTCGCAGTCCTCGTGCTGACCTTCCGGCTCTTCCAATTTTCTACCACCTCGTACCTGCTCATCACGGTGTTTTTGACGCTTCATGCCGTCGGCGCACATTACACCTACTCCGAAGTGCCGCTCGGCTTTTGGTTGAAGCACACCTTTGACTTGGCGCGCAATCCGTTCGATCGCATCGTCCACTTTTCCTATGGACTCCTCCTGGTCGTTCCTGCACGCGAGATTCTTATGCGATTAGCCGGTGTCCGCGGGTTTTGGTCCTACTATCTCCCGATCAGCGGTATGGTGGCTCAAGGCGGATTCTTCGAGATCATTGAAGCGGTCGTGGCCATGCTGGTAAATCCGGAGCTGGGAGCCGCGTATCTGGGGACACAAGGTGACGTGTGGGACGCACAGAAAGATGTCGCGGCAGCATTTGTCGGTTCCCTGCTCACCACGCTTCTCCTTCTTGTGACTCCGCGCACTGTCTCGTACAATACTGAATCTGACCCGTAAATGACCGGACATCCGAACGCCCTCAAA
>CABVRR010000125.1 GCA_902500705.1 uncultured Nitrospira sp. | reverse complement strand
AGGTGTTCTTAGAATTTGGACCAAGGGCCACCACTTCAATACACCTTACACCTTGCTCAACGTCCTCTATTCAGTTTTCAAAGAACAATCGCGTTCCTCACGCGAGCTGCGCACTATATAGTGCTAAACAACTCGTGTCAAGGGACCCGCTCGAAAAATTTCTCTTCGGGTAGTTTCCCTTTGGCACCGCACCATGACTCGCCGTCAGGCGCGGTCATCAGGCAGGAACACAGTACCAATCGACGAGCGGGAAGATACCAAGGTCTTCCATGAGAGTCAAGCACTAAAGTCAGTGTATAATAAAAAATCATGAAAGATTTTAAAAACACCTTTCCTCTTCATCGACGCGCATTCATGAAGGCGTTGGGACTTGCCACGTTGGTTGGGAGCACGGGAGGCTGCGATGCTGTCGGTGGCATCTTCGGCCGCATGTTCGCCGTCCCCCCACGCGACACGACTTACTTCACGCCAAATTCAAAATTTTACGTAGTAAACTACGCCGATGGCGCCGTCTCAGCCTCGCGAGAGCTGAACATCGAGCAGTGGAAGCTACACGTCAAAGGCTCCGTGAACACCCCCATGTCGCTCGGCTGGCGTGATTTGCTGAACCGTGACTCCTATGATCAGATCTCCACCCTGATGTGCATCGATACCCTCCCAGGTGGCGACAGTCTGGGAACGGCGACATGGCGTGGCATCTCCTTGAAGCAGCTGCTGCTCGACTGCGGAGCGGACACGGAGTCGGCACGGGATGTGGTGTTTCGCGGCATCGACGGCTACGACGACAGTATTCCATTCACGCGCGCGATGCAGGATGACGTGATGCTCGCCTTTCTGATGAATGGTGAGAAATTGCCACGAGAACACGGATTTCCGTTGCGCCTCCTCGTGCCAGGACTCTATGGCATCAAGAACGTGAAGTGGATTGTCGAGATCGAAGTCTATCCGGGCGACTACAAAGGCTATTGGCAACGCAAAGGGTGGACCGATGACGGCACGATCAAGGTCTTCTCACGCATCGATTCGCCGGGACATTACCAAACGCTTCGCGGGCCGGAACAGACCTTTCGCGGCATCGCCTTCGGCGGCCCGAACAGTATCGGCAAAGTGGAATTAAGCTTTGATGCAGGCCGCACCTGGAACGATTGCCAGATCCAAACACCCATGTCTCCGTATTCGTGGGTCATTTGGACCTACACGTGGAGACCGTCAAAGCCGGGAAAGTTTCAAACCGCCGTGCGCGCCACCGACACGAAGGGACGGCTTCAACTCGCCGAAATCGTGCGCCCCCAACCAGCCGGTGCCAGCGGATATCACACGATTATCTCCGAAGTTGAGTCTATCGGCTGATCTCCCTAGTTGTTCGGATATCCCAACGCTAAGGGGCTCTGATACGCTGGACTACTTTTATCGAAGATAGTCCGATATGTCATAATCTCGAAGTTCATAGGTTTCACACCGATTCTCATTGGCGTCTATTGATGCCTCAACGGGCCGACCAACCTCGCGACACAACCAGAATCGTCCAATTTCGACCACCTTGCAGCACCTCGGCAATGCGGTAGGGCACATTGGAAACCCACCACAGGCTATCCACCCTTATCATCGCACTTCCATAAAAGCGTCAGTTCCCGATCTTCCACGTCGGATGATTAGCCGTGCATCGGGTGGAAGGTAGCAGCAGATACGGAAGGCATCATGCTCATCCGGCAACAGACATAACGTCCCGATCTGCTTGTGCACGCTCAGCTCACCTTGCTATTGCAGGAGCGAATCGCGAGAGATCTGATCCTTACGAATCTCGTATTCTTTTTGATCGATCTTCTCAGCCTTAAAGTCCTGTTCCACTCGCTCTTTTTGACGCTTCAGATGGTACTCATAGCTACCACCAGCCGCTCCAGCACCAAGCACACCTCCAAGTAAACCACTTCCGACCGAACTCGAGCAGCCGGTCAATAGCGCCACGCAGGCTACTACCAATGCCAGACTCTTCATAGACACGCCTCCTTATCGGGCGAACAGCCCTACTAAACTCGCCATTAGCCTCTAGCTGCACTTTCTAGGCAAAAACTCTACTTCTCGTCAAGCAAAAATTTTCAACGATCATGAGTTGAATGGAATTTTGGCAAGGAAACCGAGACTTTCAGTGAACCGAAATGGCACGGTTACATAACGATTGGACACTCAGGAACAAAGCGCCGATACCGACTGGTCACGAAGTCGAGGACGCGTCAATCCTTCGACACACAATCCAGCAGATTGCCTCCTCCACCGCCCAGCACGAGACTCCATACACTAGCCAGCAGTAGTGAGAGCATCTTGGCAAATCGGAATAAATTGTCGGCGCGAGGAACAACCGGGCAGGATAATATTTAGGTGAACATACGACTCGAAGTCTATTCAGAGAATCCGCCTCAGGAACTCAGAAAATTCCCGGCGTTTTCGGCATACTCCGATAGAACCATAGTCGTGGCAACACAAACGAGAAGACGCAACAGCCAGATACTGTTTAGCAGTATCTAGCTAGATGGTCACATCTACACAAAATTCAGACGAAAAATCGACAGACGCCGTTTACCGTGAACCATGACTCCCGTATTGTTGCCGTCTCTGGCTTTTGACCACGAGTGCTGGCATCTTCTCAGTCCAGCGACTCAAGCCTCTTCTTTCAAAATGGCGTAGCCTGTATTTAAGACGATTGGTCTTTGCGCGGCCGCCCGACAGGCAACTTCCCCTTTCTCTTCTTGAACCGCTTCCCCTTCTCCAATTTTACGAGCGTAGCTTGAATTGCGGTTTCAACGACACCGGTGAGCGTCAACTTCGGGCTCCAGTAGACGGCGGTGCGCAACCGTTCTACCATCTCAGCCGAAAGAGACAGCGTGACCCGCTCTTTCCGTTTCGGAATCTGTTGCTTCTGTTTCATGCGACCCTCTCCTTCCCCTCGTGACCGACCTCCGAATAATTCATATATGCCTGCATATCACGGGCTGTTGGACCTACGCAAGTAGACAACTTCTCCGTCTCCGTTGTCGTTTTTTTTCAAAAAGAGGCGCCTGAGTTCGCAGGAAGAATCGGTCGGCAGGAGTCACACGCTAGGGAGTGATGTACGGAGCATCAAACACTTTTCACTTATTTCATCGACAGATCCAACTGATGATCGACCTACCATCATCTGCATTTTATGACCGATGCATGCTGTGTCTCGAGACCTAAAACCCGATCCCAAACCCACCGCCCCCACCGACTCGCCCACCAGTACCGCCAAAGATGCCGAACGAAAACCCAGGCTGCGGTCGGACAGACTCAGGGGACGACATCGGCCAAGTCTGTAGGTATTTCACGATCAGCACGGGGTATCGATATTCGATGTCGTCGAGGTGTTCGACCTTGGTCATGGATAGCTCTCCGACGATTGTCATGCTGGTGCCTTCGACAATGGTCGCAGGGTCGAGGAACTCCGGCTGGATCGCGAGGAATCGCCCCTGCGATTGTTGACGGTCGCGTATCGGCCGTTCGCGTGTATCAAGCGGCAACTGCAGCAGCTCGATCTGCGTCCCTTCCTTCAGTCGTTTCGCCTTCAGCACCTCACCGCCGAACACCACGACCTTGCCCTGGTATGAATCCGGAGCGGCCACTACTTCGCGAAAGGTGACCGCCCGATCAACCAGCGGCTCGAGTGTCTCAGGAACCACTCGTGGAGATGCACAGGCTGTGCTCAGAACCAGCACTGCCAACAACCACGACTTGCAAGACCTTAGGCGCATGTCCACACTATACCGTGACAGACGCGTCGTTTCCACACAGGCCGGCTCGCATGAACGACAACCTAGGGTCTTTCCCCGCTGTACGTGCTTCGGTTATGATGCACCATCCTGGAGACAACGGTTGACGGTCACCGGCTCGTCGAGCCTCTATCCAAGCATAATGAGGTAATCATGCTGCGACTCCTGTTGATAGTCCTGCTGCTGCTCATGCCATTCGGCCTTTCCTCGTGTGATAAAGCCTATCTCGCCACCATGGAAAAAATAGGCTATGCCAAACGCGACGTCCTGAGCAGCCGCGTCAAATCCGCGCGGGACGCCCAGGAAGACGCCAAGCAAGAGATTCAGAGCACGCTAGAGCAATTCGGCAAGGTTGTCTCCTATGAGGGAGGCGATCTGGAAGCGACGTACAAGAAGTTGAGCGGTGAGCTGGAAACGAGCGAGGACAGTGCGAAAACCGTCCGCAAGAAAATCACGGATGTCGAAAGCGTGGCCGATGCGCTTTTTTCGGAGTGGGAAGAAGAACTGAGTCAATACTCCAGCACCGATCTGCGTCGGAAGAGTCAGGCCAAGCTCACCCAGACCAAGAGCCGATATAAAGAGATGCTTACGGCGATGAAGCGGGCCGAACAGCGGATCGAGCCGGTCCTAAAACCGTTGCGCGATCAAGTGCTCTACCTGAAACACAACCTGAACGCACGCGCGCTTGCCGCCATCAAGGGAGAACTTCTCAAAGTCGATGCACAGGTTGATCAGTTGGTGAAAGACATGAACCGTTCCATCGCCGAAGCCGATAAGTTCATTCAGTCGATGGAAAAAGAATCAGACTGATTATACGCCCTGAAGGAGCACGGCCATGCGTACTGAAGACCAACGCGAGAGCACCAACATCGAAGATCGTCGGGGTATGGGGCCCGTGCGCCTCGGAGGGAGAGGCGGCCTCGGGATCGGCACCATCGTGCTGGCGCTCGCCGTTAGCTACTTTACCGGCACGAATCCCTTAACCATCCTCAACCTCTTGACCGGTGTCCAGAGCGCCACGGAACTGTCTGGCTCATCCCAGCCTGCTGAATCCGGCTCGGTCGGCGCTCCGAAAGACCAACTTGGGAGGTTTGCCTCCGTCGTCCTCGCCGATACTGAAACGACGTGGCGTGACCTGCTCGGCCCACAGTACGAAGACCCGCGCATGGTGCTCTTTTCCGGCGCCGTGCAGTCGGCATGCGGAACCACCTCATCAGCCGTGGGACCATTTTATTGCCCCAACGATCACCGCGTGTATTTGGACCTTGCCTTCTTTGACGAGATGGCGCATAGACTGGGGGCGGCAGGCGATTTTGCCCAGGCGTATGTAATCGCCCACGAAGTCGGCCACCACGTGCAAAATCTCCTCGGGGTTGCAGAGAAAGTGCATCGCCTCCAGCGACAAGTCTCCGAGGCGGAAGGCAACGCGCTCTCGGTCCGTATGGAACTTCAGGCCGATTGTTATGCCGGAGTCTGGGGCCATCACGCCAAGCGCGAACGAAACTTGATCGAGCCGGGTGATTTCGAAGAGGGGCTCCGCGCAGCAGCGGCCATCGGGGACGATCGCTTGCAGAAAATGTCGCGTGGCCATGTTCAGCCGGAAAGCTGGACACACGGCTCGTCCGAACAGCGGATGACCTGGCTCAAACGCGGCCTTGAGTCCGGCGATCCGGCCGCCTGTAACACGTTTGACACAAAACGACTATGAGCGCTCCGGTTTCCAGCACTCAGGGCAGCCTCCTAACGAAAGTACTCTCGCCCATTCTTTCCGACCCTCCTTGGGCCGCCAAATCATTTCTTGCAGGAAGCGCGACGACGGTCGCCGGAGTCGGTGCCTGGCTGACTGATCTGATGTCTCCGGCCCTTGCTCGTGGAGGAGCGAGCTTTCTCGGTGGGTTCTTGCTTGGATGGGTCGTTCGGAAAACCGTCAAGCTTACCTTGTTGGTTGCCGGCGCATTACTAGCGATCATCGCCATCCTCAAAACCACCGGCTGGATTCATCTGGATATGACGTTGATTCAAGCGGATACGACTCGCACACTGGACTGGGCTCGAGGCAAGGCTCAGGGGTTCAAAGACGTGTTGACCGGCTATCTTCCCGCCGCCGGCGCCGCCGGTGCCGGCGCCATTTTTGGATTTCGCAAGAAATAGCTCTTGGGCTCTACTGCCCATCAGTCGATCTTTTCGGACAACCTTGAGAACTGTTGAGATCTACCCCCATAGGGCTCATGACCGTCGGTGCGATGCTGATCGCGGAAAGAGACTTGCGCGTAGCCACCCAGACGGTGCATAAGTAACCCAGAAGAACACCCCGGAAACAGGACTTCAACAGAGCAGAAGAGACGCGTCCTCTATACCGCTCATACATACTGATATGTACGCGCCCGTAGCTCAGTCGGATAGAGCATCAGCCTTCTAAGCTGAGGGTCGCTGGTTCGATTCCAGCCGGGCGCACCACACCATTCGAATCACGCGTGGTCAAGAAAGCGTACTGCATCATGAGATGCATCGGCGTTGCTTTCTTGAAAAACATGCCAATCAAACTCTGCAGATGGCTCATAGAACGAATGAGTGATATCGACCGTTCCTGCTGTTGATGGAGTTAGCCCACGTACTTCGTGAGTTTGAGCATATCCAAATCTTTGCCCAATCCATCGATATCTTCCATACTAGGATTCCAAGACGGCGCTTGAAACAAGTAGGAATAGTGATCGAACCAAGCGAGCCCGATCAATGTCTCCGCCACGATACGGCTACCGACTTTTCCAAGCCGGTGCCCCTGCTCATGCAGCTCAGCTTCTTTGAGGATATAAAACCACAGCGGTGCCCGCCCTTCGAGCCATTTCTTGTTCTTCGTGTTCTCAAAGAATGCTTTACCCTCTTTCCATTTTCCCTTTTTATCGCCTTCGCTCCTACTGAGCCAAAGCTCCTGATCGCTTAATTCAGGAATGCCCATCATGCGGGCAACAGCTTGCCCAGAGGGAAGGCCCATGCGAAAACCGCGCATCAGATTGCGAAACGCCAGTGAGATGAACGGCGAACCGAGATGCGCGAACTCGGGGAGCTCGCCGAGCGGGTCCACAATCGTGGCATCGATGCGGTAGCTCGGCTGTGGTATCTGCTTCCCGTTCTTTGGTTTTCTGGGTATGTCACCGAAGAAAAAGCTCCAGTCGATGCCCCAGTCTGAGGGTAGCGGCTCGCCGAACCCATTCAGCGCATCAGGCGGTTGATTTGATTGTCCCACAAAAATTGGAATCCGGGAGAAATCTACCGTTTTACCTCCCTTGGATCTGAATTTGGCAAACGACGTGGCCACGTCGTTCAGACTATAGCTTGGTCTTACCATCGAGTGTCCGAAGCGGAAGACCGCGACCGAGAATTCTACCGGCATGAACGCTTCGCCGGAGTTCGGAGCATAGAACTCGAAGTGCGGCTGCCGTCTGCCATTATTCGGCATGATGCTTTTTATGACTTCATCGCAGCAAATCTTCGGCAGGTAATCTTTCAGAACGATCCATTGGTAGCACCAGCGCACGATGCGCTGCGTTTCCAAAAACCGGGTGTAATCATTGCTAAAGCGCGACGGCTCTCTTTTCGGAGAAGGTCGACCCAAATCATCAAATACTTTGTTGTGGAATTTCAAAAACAGCGCGTGGATCTGGCTGACGATTTTGTTCTCGTCGTTACGCTTGTCACCGATCAAGGC
>CABVRR010000124.1 GCA_902500705.1 uncultured Nitrospira sp. | reverse complement strand
CTGGTGCAACGGGGGATCGATCTGTACAAGGTCCAACGGCTGCTCGGTCACAAGACCGGGACGATGACGCAGCGCTATGCGCATCATTGTCCTGAAAGCTTGCGGGACGGGGTGAATGTGCTGGAGTACCGACCGCCCATTGACACAAATTTGTCACAATTGGGCGGGTCGGTGAGGACGAGAACTTCTAAGTCGTTGATTTAATGGTGAGCCGGCTGGGACTCGAACCCAGGGCCCTCGCCTTAAAAGGGCGATGCTCTACCGACTGAGCTACCGGCTCACCCAATTCAATGTCGGCTGGCTGCTGACAAGAAGCAGATGCTGCACTACTGGGTAACACGTTGTCAATCGGGATCCTTCATGGGGTGGTACGATCTAGAAGCTTCTTGCCCTAGGCAGTAGTATTCATTCTCTTGATCT
This sequence comes from uncultured Nitrospira sp., assembly GCA_902500705.1. Classification (GTDB taxonomy): domain Bacteria; phylum Nitrospirota; class Nitrospiria; order Nitrospirales; family Nitrospiraceae; genus Nitrospira_D. The sequence goes on along the minus strand of CABVRR010000124.1, from coordinate 7,130 downwards.
AGCTGGTCGGTAGGCCGGAGTGCCCCTGGAATTTATGGGCTGTCGAGCAATTCTCTAGTTCCAATCCATATAACATAGCTGGTCCCAACCATAGCGCGGAGCGGCTATAACTTGGATCAATGATCACCCTCATGAGCCGAGGCAACACATGTCGAAATGATACGTAGGATGAGGGCATGGATCGGAGTCCGTGCCATAGCAGATCGACCGCCATCTTTCGAAAAACAAGCGATCCGTTACTCGGTCTTCGGCAAGGGCCTGAAAAGAATGGGATGGCCGCGACACCGGGGTAGTGGCGCCGGATCGTTTCGGCATGGAAGGTATAGTCTTCGACGAACTCCACGGGGAGACCGATGAGGAAGTCAAACAACGCATGGTCGAGAAATGGAGTCAACACCTGTACCGATCGATTCCAAACTCCATGAGGGAGCAGGCTGACGGTTCGGCGAGTCCGATTCCAGAACGTAAAGGCAACTACCGGGTTGGGAGCCACAGCAAAACGCGCGATCTCGATCGAGAGGTGGTGAATAGCCCGTTCACGGCTTAGCAGTCGTGCCAGTTCGGGCTTCAAATAGGGGACGCCTCCGTACTCATTTTGCAAAAAGTCGTCGGCAAGGACGGCGAAGCGTCCCGCTTGGAAAGCCTCACGTCGCGCAGGCGTGACAATGTGTCGACAGTCCGAGAGTACATCGCCCGCCAAACCATCAAAAACCGCCAAAACTTTGTCTTGTAAATAAGGTCCAACGACCATTCCCCAAGTATGTTCCAAGGCACAGAGGCCCGTGGCCTGGAGTTTCTGAATTTCCGAATTCAACCAATCTCTTGGTTGTTGGATTTCGACGTGGGGGACCGCGAGAGCCTGCGTCACTTGTTTGGCTAAATCCAGGTCTTCACTGGACTCACCCTGATAGACCTGAGCCGTCACGCAAAGCTTTGGCTTTCTTCCCAGTCGACATAGCTCTAAAAGGATGTGCCGCGAGTCCATCCCCCCCGAAAGGGCAACTGCCACATCACCCGCAACATTCGATCTTTTTCTTACGGCCTCGCTGAAAAGCTCATTGTAGCGCCTGTAGGCTGCTTCACGCGTGCGGACGGTCGTGGCTTCGCCCAGGATCACACGCCCGGTAGGACATTCGCTACCACCCGACCATGTAAACTGCGTACCCGGCGGCAAGGCTCGAATAGCCGAGTATGGAGTATCGTCTCCGACAAATGAGCCGAGACGAAGGAATATAGCCAATGCGTCGTAGTTTAGTTCTGGAGAGACACCTTCCGCTATCAGGCGTTGAACGGAGGTTGCGATGATGAATTCCTTGGGACTTTGACTATAATATGCTGGACATAACCCATACCGATCGTTGCGGACCACCAATTGCAGCCCTGTCCATTCCCATTGTAAGAAAGTCCCTTCTTCACCGATTTGATGACCGACGAATAGAGTCTTGTTCCCCTTTACCGTGAACAGGCCTTCCTGCTTTCGGATAGAAATGAAGTAATCGCCGAAGAAACTGCCGAATTTCATACCCGCTGAGCCAGTAGCAGAGGAAGAGACCAACATATAAACACCCAGCTCACGAAAAACTCGATCGCTCCGAAAAGGTCAGCCGCGCGGTATAAATGGCCGGCTCCTTGGGAGACTAACACTAAGAAAATGCTCTCACAAGAATATGGTAACTTGCTACAAGAAACTCGAGGATGGAAGCGACTGCAACACTCCACATTCTATCTGCAACAAGTGAGAATCATGACCGAGCGCTGCACTATCCCCGAGACATTCTCCGCCCTAATTGTGGGCACGCTGAATCTCTCCGACAAAGAGGATTCCGATGGATCAATAAGCTCTTCCGTACTCGTATCTCAAATAGAGCCATTCCCAGCTCTCTGCCATTCCTCGTCAAATGCTTGGAACGCCTCTCAAGACTCGTTCCTCCTTGAGGCTCAAGAAACAACCATTCAAATGTTTCCCCCTCAGCTCCTGCCTCTAGCAGGCGTGATAAATTCCAGTCAGATCCCAGGATCAGTAGGCGTAACGAAACCACCGGCCTGAAAGGTCGGGCGATCTGAACAGAATGGAAAAGGAAACAGATCAGTCGCGAACGGGAAGCTTTTCTTTGGCAGGGGCATTGCCCCGAACCAGTGAGGTACTCATTGCGAGCATCTCGATTAAGAGATCTCTCCCATATACCCATAATCCGAACACATAGGTCACGGCTCCGGTAACAACGGTGATCATCAACCTAACGCCTGCTTGGTCTACGCCTCCATGAGCCAGTCCAATTGTAAGCACCATGAGTACAGCACCCATGCATGCAGCCGCACTCATAGCCGGCTTGATGACCTTCCATGCTTCATACCAGGTAGTATGCACTTCCCTGAACACCTGAATGAACAGCCAAGACAGGCTAAACGGATAGACAACCACCCAGGCCATCGCGACGCCAAGTGCCCCAGCCTGACGCGCTCCGACCCAAAAGGCCAGTGGCATAATTATTAATTGTGCAAACGTGTACCGGAAGACGAGATCGGCTCGATACCGAGATAGCAGAATCGGCGCAGGCAACACGGCGAGTGAGGTCAATAATCCATAGGGCACCAGCAATTTGAGCACCCCCGCGGAATCACTCCATTTTTCAGTCAGAATGACTTGAATAAGATCCTCCGCTACGAAGGCCAGCCCGATGTACAGCGGACATGCCACTGCAGTGAGGATACGGAGACTCTGTGTGAATGAAGAGCGGAGTCGTGCCACATCGTCTTGAAGGTGCGCCATGGCAGGATACGCGATTTCATTCACGATGCTGAACACTTTCTCGACTGGAAACGTGATTATTTGCAGCGCCATCATGTAGATCCCGACACTCACAGCTCCTTCAACCTTTCCCAGGATCAACACGTCCAACTGTTGATACACTGCCCAACAGATTCTCCCTCCAAAAGACTGCAGACAAAATCGCATGAGCCGATCCCAGCGTTCTGATTTCATAATAGTGGACGGCCGCCATGGCTCGTAATGAAAAATCAGAAGCGTCTGTGTCAGTGCGCCAACGAGCGAGGACGCAACCAATGCCCATACGCCTGCACCGGAAAACGCACACATCAACACAACAGGAATTGATAACGATGCTGACAGGATGTTGGTCTTCGCGATGAGATGAAACCGCAATTCTTTGCGCAAGAGTCCCTCGGGAACAACTCTGAGCGTCGCGATGGGAAGGGCGATGCCGGCGACGCGGAGCACTGACGAAAGCTGCTCACTGGCGAACCAGTCTCCGATGAACGGAGCGAGTAGAAACAGCACAAGATAGCCGAGGAGTGATAAGCTGGTCGTGAATCCGAAGAGGAGGTTCAGCTCTTGCTTTTTGAGATCCTGAAACTGGATGACCGCTGCGCCCGCTCCCAGTTCGCTCACCATCATCAGGGATGATGTCCAGAAGGCCGACAATGCCATCACCCCATAATTGTCCGGCGTCAACAACCGAGCAACGGTGAGGGTACTGATCAGCGAGATGCCTTGCACGACCACTTTCGAACAAACTAACCAAGAGATGGAACTTCGAAGACGGTCGTTGAGATTCACGTAAGGTCTCGCCCTTGTTATCGAGAATACCGAGGTTCTCTGAAAGAGCCTACCACGGATATCCTGGTTTTATACTAGGGCCTGTTAACACAACCGCAAGCCTTCGACGATGAATGCAAACGTGATGAACGCGACGATCATGACAGCGAGTTTTTCAAACCGCGAGAAGATACGTCGAAATCCTTTGAGCCGACGGAACAGCCGTTCGATCTCATTGCGGCGCTTATACAGAGCACGATCGTAGTCCCATGGTGTGCGGCGATTTTGCGTGGGTGACACCATCGGCACATCCCCTAACTCCACCGCCAGTTCCCGCGTCTCATCGCCTTCATAGGCCCGATCCATCAATAAGGGAATCGGGTACAGCCTTCTTTTTCTGAAGCGGTGCAGCAGCTTGCGTCCCTCGGGGGCATCGTGGGCCTGGCCAGGAGACAAGGCAAAGGATAGGACCGTTCAAGCATCTGCGGCAACTCGATGAAACTTAGTGGTCCATCCGCCGCGCGACTGGCCGATGGCTTGCGGGCCGTTTTTTTAACGCCCCTGTGCCATCCGGATGGACCTTGACGATGGTACTGTCCACGGCCACGGCTTTGATCTTCACGTGAATGATCTGGGCCTATTGCAACTGAGCAAAGACGCGATCTAACACCCCGCTCTTCGACCAACGATTCATGCGCGTATAGATGGTGTGCCAGTTGCCGAACCGCTTGGGCAGCCCGCGCCATTTGCACCCCTGCTTGGCGACATACAAGATAGCGTTCAGGACCTGCAGATTGTCGAGCATCACGTTGCCGCGTGGTGTCGGTAAACATCACGCGATGTGACGATACTCGGTGTCGGCGATTTCCACAGGCGCAGTCACTCATACTCATGGCCATTAGTGTGAACACGCCCTAGCTTGCAGTCGATATGTGAACGCGGTCAGCACGTTGGGATAAACAGAGCGGTTACAAGTTCCAAGTACAACGGGTCAATGAAGGCGCGACTGTGCATCGGCTTCCAAGGGTGCGGCAAAATCAAGACATGTTCTCGGGCGCGTGTCCAATTGGTGGGCGATGGCGTTCATCTCGCGCAGGAATAACCGGACAAGCCCATCACCTTGGGCAGGTACCGACACGGCATGCCACTGATGCGGTCGCCCATGCCACGTTACCACGGCGCATACGGATCGGCAAAGAATACCTGGATCAAGAGGCGGTGCGCTAACCGCTCATGTTCCGCCATCCCCCTTACCCTGATCACACGTCACGGTTTTCCGCAGCGGAGCAAGGATAGGCCGAAGTGTTTCGTGACACCTTTTGGACGCTCCTCGTATCCGTCCTGTCCATTCTGGCTACGATACTCAGGCGGGTGGTCCGCTCCACCAAGGTCCCAACAGCTGATCGTTTGCACGCCTGACACAACGCCGCCAACCGCTCGTGCGTCAGCACTCCGCATGGCAGCACAGACCAGCCAGCCTAAATGGTTTCTAACGAGAGGCGTGTGCGCATGTCATCAGGATCCGTGCGGCGGAGCCGTCCGGTAATCCGTTCGAGTAAGCAGCCCTGAGTCAGCTGGGTCTGGATAGATTGCCACAGCCAGGAGTCTGTAAGTTTTCGAGATCGCTGAGACTGACGGGCTCGGGCAGCGACCTGCGTCTGCGCAGTACAGGCGCAACAGGGATAGCCAGGGGGGCTACTGCCTAATTCGTGGCTCCCGGTGTTGAGGACATGTCTCACCACAGACACCATGATCCCAGCGAATGGCAGTGGGCCAAGCCCAGGCTCAGCATCGCATGCTCTTCGACACTCATGTATCGGTCTCATCTCGTTGTCATAACAACACCGTACCCCATCAGGGTTTGCAGTGTTGCACTTTGAGTTAGAGATCAAGCCGTCTAGAAGGGCAACAAGAAATGATTGAGATCGCCAAACTTTTCAGGAGCGTTTGGGGCGTCGGCGAGGACAGTCCAAGGGGTTCCGAAGCACGATCGTTTCTGTTCGCTTGGATCCGGTCGAGATCATATCGATGCGGCACTGTGCCAATTCTTCGATGCGCGCCACATACCGCTTGGCTTCGACCGGGAGACGCGCGTAGCTGGTCGCCCCTGTCGTCGAGGCGGTCCACCCTTTCATGCGTTGATAGACGGGCTGGCAGTCGGTCAAGATATCAAGATCGGCCGGCATGGTCTTGTAGGTGATGCCGCCCTTCCTGTAACCGGTACAGAGCTTGAGTTCCTTACAGCCATCGAGCACATCAAGCTTGGTCAGTGTCAGCGATGTCAGGCCATTCACCAGCGTGGCATGACGGACCACGACTGCGTCAAACCAGCCGCATCGCCGGGCACGTCCGGTCGTCGATCCGAACTCTTTCCCACGCTCTTGCAATCCCCGTCCGACCTCGTCGGTCAACTCGGTCGGAAACGGCCCGCTCCCGACTCTGGTGGAATAGGCTTTTGCGATGCCCATGACCGCATCAATCATTGTCGGCCCAACACCCGTGCCCGTGCACGCTCCGCCCGCTGCTGCGCTGGATGAGGTGACATAGGGATAGGTGCCGAAATCCACATCAAGGTTCGTCCCTTGGGCTCCTTCAAACAAGACGGTCTTGTCGTTTGCGATCGCACGATTGAGCAACACGGTCGTGTCGGTGATATGACTCTTGAGGCGATCGGCATACCCCATGTATTGGTCGAACACTTTATCGACCTGAAACGTCTCGACTTTATACAGCTTCTCCAAGAACCAGTTCATCTCCACGAGGTTTTCTTCGAGCTTTTTCTTAAACAACGGCGGGTTCAGCAGATCGCCCATCAAAATCCCAATACGCGCCATCTTATCGGCATACGAGGGTCCGATCCCTCTCCCAGTCGTGCCGATCTTTCGTGACCCCTTCGACTGTTCCGAGGCCCGATCAATCGCTTTGTGATAGGGGAGGATCATATGCGCCCGCTGACTTACGGCAAAATTCTTCCCGATCACGATGCCTTTGGATTGGAGGTGATCCATCTCCTCGATCAACGCGCCAGGATCCACAACGGTGCCGTTTCCGATGACACAGGTTGTTCCCCGGTATAAAATCCCCGACGGGATCAGGTGGAAAATGTAGGTCCCGCGTTCGTTGATGACCGTATGTCCGGCATTGGAGCCGCCTTGATAGCGGACAACGATGTCGGCGTCCCGGGCCAAGATATCGACGATCTTGCCCTTGCCTTCATCGCCCCACTGCGCACCGATGATAACGAGATTGCCCATGATTTTTGCGGTATCCAGCCAGTATCAACACGAAGAAATGGCTCTGACCCGATTGGGAGATCAGAGCCACCCGGCCTCATGGTAGGTGCGACCCGTTCTTTTGTCAAGCTGGTCGTTGAGGTACTTCGTATTCAAAGCTTTGGGGTGATCCATCCGGTATCAGACACTGCAGGGTTGGTTGACTGGCTCTGAGCTGCGTGTTAGCATACCGATCGTTATTTTAAGACCGCAATTTTCATCGCCATTTTAATCTCTCGCTATCCTGGAGTGGGGCTGTAGCGCAGTTGGGAGCGCGCGTGAATGGCATTCACGAGGTCGCC
>CABVRR010000123.1 GCA_902500705.1 uncultured Nitrospira sp. | reverse complement strand
AAATCAATGTCTTACGTACTGAAATATTCCAATCTGATACATGGTTTTACAACGGCTTACAAATAGGCTGTCCCATATAGGACGCGCGTGGAATCGCTCTGGCAGTGCTGTGACTAATAGCATGCACAGCAGACAACAAATGTTGCTTTCCTTTTACCGGGCTGATACGCTAAACAGCGGATAGGCATAATTTTGAAAGGCATCGCATGACAGCAAGCAATACATTTGGTCAGACCGTCGCTGATGCGCGCAAGCAGCTAAAAATGAGCCAGAAGGAATTGGCCGCGAAAATCAAACGTGAGGAGGGGGAGGGGCCCATTTCGGCTGAATACCTTAATGACATCGAACACGATCGCCGGGTGCCCGTTTCGCCCTTGATTGGACAGTTCGCAGCTATTCTCAAGATCGACAAGGACTATTTGCATTTCCTGGCCGGTCGCGTTCCTGAAGACCTCCGCCGTTTGCACGTTGACCAGAAACAGTTCGGTGAATCCATGGTAGCTTTCCGACGCAGCCTCACCGGCAGGGGGAAATCCAAGTAGATGGTCACGCATGTCAGGGATACAACGGGCCGTTTCGGAATGCGTCCTCACTATAATGAAGAGGAATTGGACGCTGAATGCGAGCAGGTGATCTCCAGCTTCATGCGCCGCCTTCACGGCGACCTTTGCTATCCCATCTCGACGGATGATCTGACAAAGCTCATCGAGGAGCATGTTGACGATCTTGACCTCTATGCGAATCTCTTCGCTTACGGAGAGGATGTCGAGGGCGTCACGGAGTTTCTGACGGGGCGGAGACCTCGTGTGAAGATCGCCCGCTATTTATCAGAAGACCCGCGCTACGAGAATCGCCTCCGGACGACCCTGACGCATGAATTCGGTCACGTCTGTCTTCACGCGTATCTCTGGCAGATGCAGGCTATGCAGGGCAACCTTTTCAAATCCCAGACGCAAAGCCATGCTCCCGCAGCCTGCAAGAGGGAAACGATTACCGGAGCGAAGAAAACCGACTGGATGGAATGGCAGGCTGGCTATGCCTGCGGCGCGCTTCTGATGCCCGCCACCCCGCTTAAACGCCTTATCGGCGACTATGTTCGTGAACATGCGGTGTACGGCACGGTCACAGAGCACACCGCCCATGGCCAAGCGCTTATTGCAAAAACCGTCCGAACTTTCGGGGTTTCCCGAGACGCGGCTCAGGTGCGCCTTTTTCAACTCAAATTCCTGTCGAACCTCCCTTCCACCAAACTCCTCTGGGACTAGCAGCAAATCCGCATTAAGGCTCGCATGAAAGCCTTGCATTTTGCGGCGGTCCATAGTACGCTGATAAGCGTATCCGCATATACGAGGATTGCGTGGCGTCCGAGCCGCTACAGTACAACAACTATCAAGGAGGCTGTGACATGGTGCATCTCGTCACTTACGATCTGAAGAGGCCCGGCCAGGACTATGCGGCCGTGCACGACGCCATCAAACTGTGCGGAACCTGGTGGCACTATCTCGAATCGACCTGGCTGCTTGATAGCTCTCTAACCGCAAATCAGATTGCGGTCAAGGTGCGTCAGCACATTGACCAGAACGATCGCCTGCTTGTCATCGGCGTGACCAGTGAATCGGCGGGCTGGTTGCCGCAGGATGCATGGGACTGGATCAACACGCATGTGCATCAGATAGCATAACTCATTGAAACCCAGAGGAGGATTCCATGGCGAAGAATGAACGGTATGTCGTCAAACACGATGACGGATGGGCTGTGAAGAAACCGGGCGCGGAAAGAGCCAGCAGTGTCCATGACTCTCAGAGAGAGGCTGAACGTCAGGCCAAAGAAACCGTCAGCAATCTCGGCGGCGGGGAGGTTCGCATTCAGGGCCGGAACGGACAGTGGCGGGATTCCGACACCGTGGCGCCGGGCAACGATCCGAGCCCGCCGAGAGACCGTAGGCACTAACCCCTTGAGCGATCGCCGCCCTGTCCCCTTGAGAATGGGGGCAGGGCCGGTTGCGTCTTCTTTTGGGAGCAATGGTAAATTGCCGCAGGCGGAGTTTGACCACGTTTTGCTTTGAAGCGCTTGCGAAAGTTCGTCAATTCTGGACAGCTGCTCGCTCACCGAACTTCCCACGAGGAAGGCGTGTCCTAGCTTCTATTTCGATAACAAATCGGCTTCCTGCTATCGACCGTGATCATTGCGATTCTTAATACAGATCTGGTCTAAATAACGCTTTAACCCTTACACCTTGGGAATGGGAGTATACGTATGATCGATGACGATAAAAACCCAGGGCAATCAGTAGACCTCCCAAGCGAAATACCTGAACTTAAAAGATTCAATATTTACTGTTCAGAAGGCTGCACCGATTATGAGCTTTATGCCCGTCCTATAGGTACCAGACGATCGGTGATGATTTTTGTTGAATTTCCGGATGCGCCAGCAGGGTCAGTGTCGGCTGCTGATACCGCAAATCATTTGCTGGGAAATGGATTAGCGCAGCAGCTCTTTAAAGATCAGAGTTATGGAAAATTCGAATTGGCAGTTACCGTGCGTGATGATTTGGGGTGGAGGAAGATACCGAATGCCTCATTGACATATGACTGTCACGATTTTAACTCGCACAGGCAGTATGTAGCTGACGCTTCACAGTTGTTCTCGAGGGAGATTGACTTCTCGGAATACGACTTTGTTTTCATCGTCGCTCCATATGGCGCATCATTCTTGGACTCGCCCGCGTTTAACGCGCCTAAGGGACAGGGCGCTCTATCACCGAGTGGCGAGATACGATTGGCTGTTACCTTCGGAAAAGATAGTTATCGCAATAATTATGTGAACCTTGTCCACGAGGTTAGTCACTTAATTGGATTGCCAGACCTATATCCTTATGGTGAAAGTGTCAACACATCGAAAGCGGGTTGCTGGGACCTGATGTCAGATATCTTTCATTGTGAATGTTATTTGGGTTGGCATCGATATAAGAATGGATGGCTCGATCCAACGAGAATCTCTTACCTTTGGACCACTACGACAGACTGGCCGACAACATTGAGCCCGATACAATGTCGGGAAGGTCTTTCTATGGTGATATTGCCGATAGATGATATGCATTCTCCGTCTAAAGTGCTGTGTATTGAATTGTCCCAGACCAGGACCGGGAAGAGTAATGAGCATCGGCCAGAAGGTGTCCTTATTTACACCGTTGATTCAAGTGTTCCTACAGGACACTCTCCGCTGCATATTTTGCCCAAGAGGGTGAGCCAAAGTGCAGAACTCGGTTATTTGTATGAAGCCTGCTTTCAACCAAATGACTCCAAGGCCATCGTAGAGGGTACAACAAACATAGAAGTATTGGTCGTCGAGCGGTTAGATTCCAGGTACAGGATTCAGGTTAGTTATCATCGATGAAAACGATACTAAACGCTACTAAAGGGTTGCATACGAGAGGGCACAAAAACTCGGTGGGCTAAGCATCAGCCTTCCGACCAATTTTCGCCGGACGAATAAAAACAGACTCCGCGATGATCGGACGGTAAGGAAAGCTGTATTCAGATCTGTTGTGGTGTGAAATCTCTACTAAATACTAAAAGATGGAACTGTTGCGATTCCAATTTTTAAGCACATGCAACCCAGTCTTAAGTGTCTTGACATGAAGGGTACGATCCTTTGATTGCAGTCGCCAAGTATTGGGGCTAACAAAAACCACTTTGATGGTAGGATTCACTTTCCGAGCCTCACCCCGCAGTCGCTTCGTTATTGCCTTCGAAAATGGAGGGGAAGCTTTGGCATTTGACTTGGCCTTTTTCTTTGGCCGACCCTGAATGGGGTGTTCTGTTTTCGGGAAAAGTGCAGCTACTCGCTTGCCGTGTTGCTGAAGCCTAGTCGCATTCTTGTACATAAGGGCAGACGTGAACTATGCCAGGTCTGTGTTGGAGCAATACTCTAATACCTTTTTTCCTGAGTAAGCCACTGATGAAGGGATCGAGATTCTCGAAGAAGCAGACCCTCTATGCTTCTGCCCATGCGAACGATGTACCTTTCACAGGTAGGCGTCCGCTAAAGATTGGTAACGTTCTACTGGGAAGAAGACTTGAAAAGCGTCGCGTTTTTGAAAACCGCCCCGATATCGACTTCTGGAGTTAAGGGTCTTAGACCAGTTTTAGAATTGGTGCTTCCCTTATATTCTGTAATCTTGTACCAGGTGCCGTCAGCAGATTTCATTATGACGGAACCTTTCAATTTCTTAAAGGCTCCTTTGATTGATGATCTCCCAACCAGCCTTCTACGACTACCTACAGATGAGGTCTTTGAATTTTTCTTGAGGACGCCCAAATCGTTTTCGACTGCTATCACATGGCGACCCGTCATTTGAGATCGGAGAATAGGAGCTACATGCGTAACCTTAAGAACCGTCGACTCAGTTGGAACGGCTTCTCCATCACGAGCCAATAATTCCTTGAAAATTTCTTCTTTGATGGACTCGGATTTTCTGGGTAGGGTCTGCCGAAAGAAATTGCGGACAGCCGATTGATCGTTTGGATCGATCCTGCCGTATCGCTTCGCAATATCAGCATAGACATGCATCGGGGTTGGCATAGCTTAATGCTACCTCTAGGTTCTGTAAGGTGTCAATTTCTTGTAAAAATTCTCTGCAGCTGCTTCGGTGAAATAACAATATCGGCCATTATTGGGTCTTAATCGACTGCGAAGAACTGATGGAAGTGGATAAGTCTTAGCAAGTGCGGTCATTCCACACCTTAGGGAGTTGGTATAAAAGTCTAGCAGTTCTTCATTCCCTCCGTCATCAGCGTACAGGCCGGTTCTACCATCCCAGCCTAACTGAAAAGAACGAGTAACGCCTACATCAAGGAGAATTTGACCCAAGAGTTTAGGAAGAGGTTTGCTTCCGAAAAACGCCTGAAGTGTTTCAACGGGAGTTGTACTCAAGTACCAAATGTAGACCGAACTCAGAGAGTGGTCTAGTAGGTACTCGTATCGGCCGACTAATTGTATTAGACCGCAGATCACCTCACGTGGTTTTTTACCGGAAGTTGGGACATCGGTAACTATCGAGAAGCACTCAGGTTGTTGACGTAGTGAATAAGCGAAAGCTGCGTCCAAAGCAGTAATAATCCACCAATCCCAGGTCGCGTCAGGACGAGTGGGTTCAATTATCTCAATCATCGGCTTGGCATATTTATCCCACCACCTCAAATCTGCATCGGTTATTCGTCGCACCCTAATCGGGCATGTTTTGACCTTGTCAGATGCAGGCGCACTTTTAACAAATTTCGCCAAAGCCGAATTGATCATTTATTCCCTCTTACCGACATGAAATGCGAACATTTCACAGCTAGGACAATCTTTCTCTATTTCACAGATTTTGAGGAGAGTACTACACGCCTTTTTAGACTTCACTAAGGGTTTGCAAGCATTTACTCGACAGCGAGCCGCTCCAAAGACTCAATTCCAGATGATTCCAACCAGCTTAAAAAGCAACTTATGTCGGGCCTCCAAATCATCCGGACCGAAACTGTCCAACGGCTCTTAGTCAAGACCATAGTGCTTTTTGAGTGCAGCCATGTCTAATTTCGATTTGTAACTGTCAGAACGTAGTGTCTCGTTCCAGTAGACGGTATTAGCATATGACTTTAATTTGTCCCGGTAGGGTTCATTATTGCTGGAGATGTTATCCTTGCCCTTAAGAAGAAGAATTCCACCAAGCCTGTTACGCTCCTGTTCGAAGCGTTCCTCCTCGCCGTTAAAGAGAGATTTGTTTTCTTCGTTCCATGACAGAATATGCTCAACATGAAAGCCCGCTTTTGCTCCAGTCTTAGTCACTAGATCGGCGATAGGATGCTTTGGATTCAGGTTCATGTTTTCAGCAAGGAACTCATCGATCCTCGCAAAGAAATAGCGTTTAAATCGTGTATTCAGATTAATGCCCGTCTGTTTGAACGCAGCGTAACTTAGAGGTTCAGCGTCCTTCACATTCCTGCGGGCGGCAATCACTGCCGTCAATTGAGCGTCAAATGCGGGTCTAATAGCCGCTAATCCCTTCCCCCGAATAGCTTCTGAGATTGGAAAAAGCGAATCCGCGAACTCGTTGCTGTCATATGCGCTCTGAAGCTGAAGTAAGGAAAAGTAACGATCGATCTCGCGTGCGATGGTCCTAATCTTCTCGTCCTCTTCAGGGTCGTTTGGTCCGCAAGCTGACAATACCAGCAAAAACGGTGCATCGAGATCTAGAAGTGCGTTGTAATAAACATATCGGAAAGGCTTCTGATCTGTGGTGTAAGCCCGTCGGAGCTTGACGTACAGATCAGTGTAGTAACTGAAGTCGCCTTTTAGAAACGCTTTCACCTTTCCTGGGCTATGGAGTAGACCAAGTGCTTTATCCATTTCAGGCTTGAACATGGACCGATGGTAATCACCGTCAAAACGCTGACCATCATTGCGAGTTGGAGAAAACTTTGCCTTGAGAAAGAATCGGAAAAAATTATCGAGTTCATCGTCCTTGAACGAATTGATGGCGGCGGCACGTCCTTCCCAGAGGCCGTTATAGTCATCTCTATCCAACTCGATCTTATTAATCTGGCCAAGCAGCTTGCCCTTGAGAATCTCATACGGCCGTAAGCGCACACCTCTATCGTTAATGACCTCAAAAACCATTGAGACGTCCGTCTGTTCTACCGCCAAATTGATTAAGACTAAACGGTGAAGGAAATAGAAAACGAATGTCTCGAAACAGCGCTTGTCTTTAAGTTCCCTGTCCAGGAATGTGCTGATGGTTATGTAGTTCTTGATCATGTTTTGGGCCGTGATGCCACTGTCGGTGTTGATACTCGTTGTGTCCACACCATCGAATAGCGCTTGTTGAGCAGGCCTGTGGCCTATATGGTTCATCCAGAACTCCTGTTCGAACCCGGACTGCCCTGCTATTTTGGTATCAATCCACCCGCCTAACTTCGAAGTATGGGCTTTGGCTAGATGGCGTAGTTTGATCAAGATCAATGACAGTGTAGTTAGACGTTGCTGCCCGTCCACCACATAGACTCGTCCCTCGACGACATTGGTGACATAAGTATTGAGGTAATACCACGGATAACGTGCTGTGATTGTTTCCTTAGCTGGGTCAAGCTCACTGGAGCGAGCATATTCTTCCTTGAACTTAAAAAAGATGTCATCCAAGAGCCGTAGCACTGGTTCGTCAGTCCAACGATAATCGCGTTGATAAAAATCAATGTAGTAAGCCGTGTTCGAGAAAACACGGTCAATGTTCTGCTTGTCAGGGGCAATATCCATGACGCTCCCTTCCTGCTGCTGGTTTAGCCCTCCAAAAGAAAGGCTTTGTGAAAATGGCGTTGAACAGGGCGCGTTTCTGTCTTGACGTGAGGTGAATCGGGCTTGCAGAAGATTGCAAGAAGCGGTTAATCAGGATGTAGCCTGTTCAATTCCATCTAGTCTCACAATGTCTTGAATGTTGCCTCACCCACTAAACCGCTATTTAAAATCGTTCGCTATAGTAAATATAGAAGCCACGGCTCCTTTGGCAGTGGCTTGGGAGATCGTATTTATGGGAGAAGTGATCTTCCCCCGCTTTGGTGGACACCGGGTTACGCGACAGCGGCCCTTGCTTCA
>CABVRR010000122.1:2542-7777 GCA_902500705.1 uncultured Nitrospira sp. | reverse complement strand
CCCATCTTGGGGTCCTCCTGTGATGATGACATTGTCCATGACGCGAGAGGGTTTTGAAAAAGGAAGGCACGACCCAAGAATGGTACTGCGTAATGAAGGGCTCAGGTTAGACTTCCAATCACAGTCTCGGCAGGCACAACATCGGTAATAGGCCGTCTTCTGTTTGTTTCACGCGAGGCCTAACGCGCTGAAACAGTCGTAGTATAGCAAGCTGTGGCAGCAATAGATAGCGTTCCTTAGGGCCAGAGATTCTGGTACTCCTAGCCGGTGAACAGCAGTCAAGATGGCCCTCCGGTCAGGCCTTACCACATACAAGGGCTCGCTCAATCCTGAGCGGTCTCTTTTTATTTGGATGTCGGCTGTGGATGTGAAGGGCGATACATCAATCTTCTTCAGAGACGTGGATTTCATTGCACTGGCCTGGATATTTCCCACGAAATGATCGCCTTAGCATGGAAGCGAAATCTCAACGCGCAGTTTGCTGCGGGTGATATTTGTACGTGGCGGCTTCCGCAACACTATGACTTGATCACGGCTTGGGATAGCCTATTTCATCTTCCACTGATACGTCATGAACCTGTCCTCAAATAAATTCGATACCCTGTCTGCGTGAGGAACAGAATGGTCGACTGTTACGGTAGACACTGCACAAATATTTCACCCTCACCGCGCACTGCCTCCCTTGCTACTGTTCATGCATCGGTTTAGGATTGATCTACTTGTACAAATAGTCGTCCTGCCGTTTATTGAGGGGTACATATGAGTCACCCTCTGGATTTCGTCACAGTAGAAGGGCTCCTTGCCTATGGTCGTGCGCTGGCTCGGCGAGCGTCGGAGCGAGGACTTGTCGTCCCTCCGCCGATAGAAACGCCCGGCAACACGATCGATCGCGTTCACGCCAAAATGGATCAGCTCCGCTCGTTCATCGCGCATGCGCAATCCGGATTCCCAACCGCCGACGCCTATCGTGCTGCACGGGAACGCCTCATCGATGACCATCTGGTGTTCTATGCAGCCTGGAACGCGCTCCTGGCAGACGGCACATTACAACCGCTGCTGCGGGCGACCATCGGGGCTGCGGCCAAACCAACCTATCGACGCCCTGTAGCTATCGTGCCTCGTGCACAGCTCAGCTCCACGTTGGCGGAAGGCCGCATTGTACTGGAGCTGGGCGACGACCGTTTTTGGTTATTGCCCCGGGATCTTGCCGACCGAACGCTGTTCTTTACGATGCGCCATGGCGTCTCGCAGGTCGACAGCAAGACCCACCGCGTGGGGTGCCGGTTGCCGAACCAATTGGACCACGAACGAGGTGTCGCCAAAGCCGATGCGGTCGGAACGGCGCTCGCCCGCATGATCGGCGTGGTGGGACAGCAGCTCGATTTCCTGCACCTCACGAACTACTTCGATCCACGCACGTTCCTCCATTGCATCAGCCGGAGCCCGAATACCAGGCAACTCTATGAACGGGTGTCGATGGCCCTCCTGCAAGGCACCGCCCCGCCGGAACCGATTTTCGAACCGGCACTCGAATCCTCGGATTTCGGGTGGGTCACGGGAGTGGAGAAGTCGGTGGAGGGTGAAGAGGCCGCTCAAGCCTTCAGCGTAGAGCCCTCCATCGCCAAGCGGCTGATCAAGGAACCACTCTACTGCTATCCGGGCGGTAATTCTTTCTTTGACCTGTATGTCGATGTCATCGACGGCTTACACCGGCTCGGCGCCGCGCAGAAGGGCAAAGTGGCTTGTCTCTATACTCACAGTTCTACTTTACGTGCCTTGCTGATCTATTTGGATCCTCGACCGTTCCATGAAGCCTTCAGCGAGTTCAGCGATTATAAAGAGAGTCAAGACAATGTGGTGCTCCTCACGTTCGAGCAAGGCCGTCTGTCCGGCTACTCAACAGCGGTCGGCTTATCCGAGCGGGAGCGGGTCGTGCGCAACACCTGGGTGACGGTGGAGCGTGCGAGAAAAGACCGCGTGACGCTTCAACCTCGATCCCTCAAGCGAATCGTTGCACTCGTGTCGGGAGGCGACTTTGCCGGAGCCGGCGCCGCCCTGAAAGAACTGCATGTCACCGGTCAACGTCTGGGGGTGGAAGTCTATTTTGTCCGACACGGCTATTTGGGGTTGGCGAATAATTGGATTGAACGGGTCACCGACGAACATACTCGGGGTATGGGTAGCCAACCAAGCAGCCCCATCGGCAGCAGTCGCTTTGAAGAGTTCAAGCTGGAGACCGTGCAACAGGTCGCAATGCGTCATCTCGAACCCTACCTACGCGACGGTGCGCTGGTCGTGCTCGGTGGCGATGGAAGCATGCGGGGCGCACGGGCCATTTACGAAGGATTCGGGGTGCAGGTCGTCGGCATGCCCGGCAGTATCGATAACAATATCGAGGGAACCCTCTCTCTCGGATTCCAGTCCGCAGTGGCATTGGCTGATCAGTCCATCGAATCTCTTAAGGCTACAAGCGCCGCAATGGGCAGCGTCTTCTTCGTGGAGGTGATGGGTGCGGGATCAGGCCATCTGGCGCTGGCCTGTGCCTATCAAGCCAGAGCCGAAGGATTGTTGGTCAATGAACATCCTGACCCCAATGCCTATATCGATGATGTGATTCTCGGCACCCTCAAACGAACGTTGGGAGTGCCGAACAAGAGCCATTTATTCGTCGTCGCCGAACGCACCCCGCATCGGCACCACAAGGACGGCGGAGTCCATGGTCTTGTGGATTATGTGGCCGACGTGATCGCCCAATGGCCGGAGGGGCACGCACGCCACGCACACTATCCGCTCACGCTGGCGACCAAAGCGACTATTCTAGGACACACCCTCCGCGGCGCACGACCGATACCCGAGGACAAGGCGATCGCGCAACACCTTGCCCATGAGACGGTCCATCGACTGATCGAGTCACCCGAGGACATCGTCGGATGTCTCTTGGCATACCGTGAACGAGGGTCGATCGGACCGATTCCGCTTCATGCCGTGACACTCAAACAGTTCGATTGGGATGTTTTCAGCCGGATGCACGGCAACACTCACCTCGCTTAATACACCTTCGCCGTCACTCAGCAATCCTTGGTCCGGTGTTTCCCCACGCACCCATCGGCACAAATCTTGAAATCAGTTGCCTGAAAATCTATCTCGCGATACCCGTAGAGCGAGCGCTGGTTCCCGGCCTCGGGCAGATTACAACCATCATTGGGGAGGGTGTTCATGCATTTCGTCGTGGTATCAGCAATGGCAGCTGGGTTGATGTATTTGCTGTGGCAAATCAGGCCATAGCGCTCGGCTCTGCGTGAACGTGGCAGCACCGAGCTCGCTCCATTGCGAGTATGTGCACACACGGCCCCCAGGGGACAACCGACTGGGGGCCGTCGCTTTTTACGCTCACTATCGTGACGCAGAGTTGTCTCTTCTCCGCGAACTATCCGTGTTTAAAACTAGGAAATAGATTGCGAGAAACAGACCCTCGCGATAGTTCTGGACAGATGTCGGTTTCCGACGTCGACACACCCTATTTTTAGAGGAGGCGATCCATGCATGTTATTCTTGCATCGGCGATGACGTCCGCACTCGTCCTTGGAGTCGGCGCTTTGGCCATGGCAGACGATCTCACCACGCTCGGTTCTGATTTAAAGGGCGAAATGGGTTCGATGGCCAGTGAGGTCAAAGGTGATATGCAGGCCGAACAAGAGCAGATCAAAGAAAACTTCAGCGAGACAAAAGATCAGATGAAGGCCGACATGAAGGCAAAGCGAGAGCACATGAAGTCGGATATGAAAGCCAAACGTGATGCGCTGAAAGCTGAGAAACAAGAGATGAAGAAATCCGCGAAGGCCAAGAAATCAAAAGCGCAGAAGGATGCCACGGACGCAGCTGAATCGCTGGTGCCGTGAGCCGACGGGCTCTCAATCATGCTCAAGAACCGTCCGTGTTCCACACCGGCCTCCAGGGACTAACTCCTGGAGGCCATCGTATTGGAACTCATCTGAACACTGAACCTTGAGGCTTTTCCCGGGCGAATCGATCCGCTGCCTGGCCACTGAGATCTCATCTCGTCACACCGCCTGTTCACAGGGCAGCACAAAGACATGGAGCGGGAATGGGCTGTCATGCGCGCCTGCCTCCTGTGCCGATCGAAATCTCGTGAAGGCATCGATAAGACGGGATGCCACTTGGTCCGATACCGCGACCAAGATCATTCGGTTGGTCGTCGGCGCAAGAAAGAATTGACTGGTTGATCCGGAGACGCCTTTTCCTGCGACATTGTGCAACTCGCTGAACGCCGTCACCTCGTATTCATTCAGAACCGCATACACCTGCTCCACGAGTAATTCACGAAAGACGATCATCAACATCTTCATCCGCGCCACTCACTCCTCATCATCGACAAAGTTAGACCATGCATGACCGCTGTTTCAGTTGTCTGCTCCATGGGTAGCCCAGATGCCGGCACATCGGTCCAGCTCGACAAGGATGGAGGCAATAGGCTATACATGATCAGTTCACCGACATCTTAACCAGGACGTCTTATGCAAGAATATGCAGGATATTACGGTGCCGCCTGTATCCTTTTTTCGGCCTATCTCCTGATCAAAGGATTCACTGCAGCCTCCCGACAGCGCAGTGAAGACCACTCCACGACACTGGTTCCGGCGTATGTCTACGGAGTCGTTGCATCGATTCTGCTGACCGTCGGTCTGGGGTTTTTTCGTCCCAGCTTGCCCTGGTGGGGATATCGGTTGGTTTTTCCAGGCACGACGATGCTGTTTCCTGCGATCATCTATTTCGTCGGTCGACGCCCGCCGAAGCCCACTCTGGATCGTGCAGACACCTAATCCTAGCTGCGTTCTCATCGAAGAGAGACATCTAGCCCTATTTCGCAATGGTAATGCTGGGTACGCCGGTGCGTGAGAAATCCGTCACCGTCATTTGGAACAACTGCGACAGCAGTTTAAACGCCTCTCGATTCCAGCGAGCCAGAGGCCCCGTCGTATTGACGGCATAATAGTTCCCGTGTGACTTGACCGCCAAATTGACCCCGGAAGGGGAAGAGGCGGAGACAAGAAGATCCATGGTGTGGATAGGATTCTCCGCAACCTCGGGTGTCCGGCTGTCCTTCTCGACATGGTATTCCGGTTCTTCAGCAATCGTGACTCCGAGAAAGTTGAGAATGGCATTGAAGCTTCGAAGTCGCAGCTCGCCTCGAAGCGGCCACTCGCCGCCATAATG
>CABVRR010000122.1:0-2442 GCA_902500705.1 uncultured Nitrospira sp. | reverse complement strand
GTAAAATCTGCCCCTTCGATGGGTTCAATACTGATGGTTGGGTTTTCTGCGACGCTTCCGCCGATGACGGGCAAGATCGTTCGACTGGCGTCGCCGGTGAGGGCCGGCGTCGTACCGGCCGTGAATCGAAAATCAAACGTCGCCGCAACGTTGGACACGCCGGTAAAATGAATCGGCTCATGGTGCTGTTCTCTGGCAATATTGATGAGAAGCTGTTTCGAGTGCGCTTCGGTGATGGCTTCATCATAAGCCACTACGGCTCGAGTTAAGGTAATCGGGGAGAGACATCCCGACAACACGGTCAGGCAGATGGACGCAAAGAAGAGAACGGGTATGGAAATGGAGACTTTACGTGCCATTATTCGGATGGGCGACTACGCAATGGTCGAGCGTCATCAAGCAGGAGTTGTATCATACCAATGAGACGCTGCCTAGTGCGGTGCAGATGCGTCTAAGGAGTGGACGCACGGCGTCAAATGAAAACCAGTCCTCAGTATGAACGCCACTAACCGGGTACATGGTGGAATGATCTGATCGATCTTGCACGTAATGCGTTACTGGTACACATATCATCTCTCTCGTCGCCGTCGCCACGATACCATGAATCACGGTCCCGTATCGGATATCGTTCGCGCTGCGTCAGGCACGCGTTGGCGGTCACTTCAGTGCTGCCTAAAAAAAGAAAACTGCTGTTTGAACGCTGAGATTTTGAGTAGATAGGCGCGTGGATCATGGTCGCCGCAGCGCTGGTTCGGCATGAGACGAAAGTTCCGCTTCGCGTAGTCACGGCCGACTCCGGCACCACAAAGATGGATGATGGCGGCCAGGTCCTGTTTTTGTTGGAACGGGACCGGTCGATCTCCGACCATCTTCGCAACATATCGGTCGAGGAGCGCGGCAGTGAGTTCAATCGCGTGGCCTGGAATGACTCTCGTGTAAAGGCCGTTGAACCAACACGAGTTGAAATTATGCCAGCGTCCGTCTTCGACGACCATATGGTTATGGATACAATAGCGCCGCGCATCTTGAAACGTCCCGTCAGTAATTTGGAACATCCCGACCGCCGTCGAAGCCGGTTGATACCATTCAAGAGGATTCGACGACACGACACGCCACCGCCAATAGGTTCGTGCCACAGGATTCCCTGAACCCTCGGCCTGAGCCAAGGCCGCGAGTAATTCAGGGGTAATAATAGCCGTTGAATGTGTCTCGAACAGCTCGCCGTATTCTCGCCACGTCTCGCGAGGATTCTTACTGAGCGCATGCTCCACCGGAAAGAATAATTCTGTCGGTTTATAGAATGTGTGATAGGCCCAATTGACGGCCAACAGAACGACGAAGAGCAGGAGCCCGCTGATTCCCAGACGCATCGCGAGCGGCGTTCGACCGATGGCAAGAAGGAACAACCCCATCTCCTGCCACCGTCGATGCGCGAACCGCGCCATCGACTTTGACCGATGAGGACGGGATGATCGAGAAGGAGGAGGAAGGCGGCGACGGCGAGGAGCCATATGGGCAGAGTAACAGAAAACTAGGAACTCTTCTTGTGAGAAGTACCGCCGTAAATATCGATACGGGGTCTCTCCTGATTCACGATGTGTGAACGATCTTGCATTGCAGCCTGGACAGGCTCAATATGGCCGAGCAACAACGGTTTTACTACTTATCCATGAAGTGCGATCTGCCCTGAGAGGCGTCTATGCAACGACTTTGTATGCTGAGCATTGTTCTGTCGGTCCTTCTTCTCCCTCCCTCTGCATTCTCGCAATCATTCACCGACAAGGCCAAAAAAGACAGCGCCGTCGACATGAGCGACGAAGACCCCGCGATGCAGAAAGCCATGGAACGCGCTCGGGTCGGATTGGATGATTTTCTTAGAAAAGCCGGGTCGCCGCCGCCCGACACCGACCAATATTCGGTCAAGGTCAGAGTCAGCGAAGGGCACAGCCATGAATATCTCTGGGTCTCCAACCTCAAAGTGCAGGGGGATCTTTGGTCCGGACGGATCGACAATCTCCCGATGATTCGTTCGGTCAAGAAGGGACAGTCCTATTCGTTTGCAAAAACAGAGATTGTAGATTGGACCTATATCGATAAGAGCAAGAAGAAAGTTGTCGGCAATTTTACGACCTGCGCACTCCTCACCAAGGAACCGCCGGGTGTCGCAGAATCAATCCAGAAACAATACGGTCTCGAGTGCGACCGGTGAATCGAGAATTCGAAGTTCCCAATATTGTTGCTCTTAATTGTTATCCATGAAGAGCATGGAAGCGGCAACCCATAGTCCGGCGCAAACAAAAAAAGTCACGATAATCTGCATGCTCCAACTCCTTTGCGTCAACGACAAGGTTGATACAGCACCACCCTTCCCAACCCCCTTGCACTGTTCCTCGGCATCCAGATCAGCACTCCGCTGAATGATGTCAAGGCAGCCCACCAGCC
>CABVRR010000121.1 GCA_902500705.1 uncultured Nitrospira sp. | reverse complement strand
AGTGGGTTGCGCGCGGCACCTCCGGTCACACCTGAATGTGCGTCCTTTTCCCCCGTGCGTAAGATCAGGCGCGCGCCAAGCAAGCCACGCAGGCCGCATGGCACTGCGGGTCGTCCTTTGGCAATCCAGATCGTGTCTGAGACAACCACGGAATCCGGTCGTGGGATCGCACTGCGGTTTTGAAGTCCGTCGGCAAAATGTGGACTCCCGATCTCCTCCTCCAGCTCCCACACAAATCGGATGTTGATCGGCCAACCTTGTTCAATCGCATATCGAGCGCCAAACAGCGCCGTGAGAGCCGGCCCCTTGTCATCGGTCGCGCCTCGCCCCCTATAGATCCCGTTTTCATTCTTAAACGTGAACGGTGCCTGTTTCCACTCCGGCTCTTGGGCCGGTTGCACGTCCAGATGATTATAAATTGTGACGGTCGGATATTGAGGCCCCGCCATCCACCCACCAGAGACAATGGGGTACCCACCGGTCTCTACCACCTGAACCTTCGCCTTCATCCCAGTCAAATACTGCTTCGCAAGCACGGCCATACGACGCATGTCGCCCGCACGGGATGCATCCATACTGATCGACGGCACCTCCACCATCTGCCCCAAAAGATCCTCGAACCTCGCACGTGATTCCTTTACAAAGGTTTGCAATTGCCGCTCATTCACCATTGCGTGATCCTCCTTTGACCGAAGACTGGGGAATTATAGCGATCATGCCGTGCAAGAGAAAGCAACTCCGACCCCCAAACCGAGAATGATGATAAGATGCCATGCATACGCCATGGCTCTATCGACGCGAATCGTCGGTCCTCTCATCATCCTTCTGCTCACAGTTCCGGGAGCAGACAGGCCGATACCGGCCTGGGCGGAAGAACCAACCAGCATCCAACAGATACTCGAAGAACCACGGGTCTATCACCTTCGGCATGCCATCTTGCGAGGCATTGCGCGAGACGTACACCCCTTGGCCCCTTATACCGTGCCGAATGGAGATAATTGCTATGGCGCGTATCTATTCCGCCTCGAGGATGATGAGGCCACTATTCCAGTGGCGGTGTTAGGTATTTGTGGCAGACCGATTGTCCGGGATCCAGAAGTCGAGGATGGAGACCATGTCGAAGTCAGTGTCACGATTCAGGCACCGAGCCATGGGGGCTACTATCTCAGCTTCAAGGGGCTGAAAGCGGCGACTGAACAAGAGGGGATCGTGCAAGCCGTGGCCGATCGTATTCTTCCGATCGTGGAGTAAAATCACACTCCAATGCAACAGATTGCCCCTCTATTATCTACGCAAGCGTTCAAAGCCGTTTGGTTGCTGATAGGCCTGTTGATCACCGGCTGCGCGAGCAGCCAAGGATTCGACCGATCTGCAATGGTCGATGCACTTCCGGCAAACCCTACCTCATTTCCAGATCGTCGGCCTACCGAGAACCAGGCACCTCGCCTTTCTCCACCCTTTCGTCTTGGTGTCTTTTTTACGAACCAGGATTTTCCGGGTAGACAGTCCATCCGGAATGTAGAGTGGTTGACTACGGATAGAGAGCGGCTGCTGCGCGAGCTTGAACCATTGCAGAGTGAACACATCCTCAGCAACACCCAGGTGTTGATAGATGTCACGGCGCACAAGGGGAATACATCCGGAATCAGGCAGGCCGGCAGCCGGCATGGAGCCGACCTGGTCTTGATCATCGATGGCGTAGCCGCCGTCGATCGGTACCACAACTCGTACGCGTGGTTATATCCCACCCTGATCGGGGCCTATTTCGCGCCCGGCACAGAAAGCGCCGCGCTGGTCATGGTCACCGGTCGCTTATGGGCAGTCCACTCCGACTGGCAGGCTCCCATCCAAACAGTCGAGGGCGTATCGAAACTGGTGGGGTCGGCCGTCTTGGTCGAGGACACGGCCGCATTACAACAAGCGAAGAACCAGGCACTCAAGGCTCTCGCTGAACGGACAGCCGATCAGCTGCGGCTACTTCAATAAACCCTGCGCCGCATCACCCTTTCATCGTCGTGGTGAATCGAAACTCATCAACACTCCCATCAAAAGCAGATGCTGCCCCGCGGTCAGCTCAGGCACGCCTGGGCGAATGTCGCCGTTTCTAAAAAATCCTCCCCCCACTCCGGTTGAGTCATCGAATCGATGCTCAACCCGCACGATGGTCGTCGTCCACTTATACGAGAACTTGTACTCCACGGTCGAAGTCATGGCCTTGACGAACTGCTCGGCCCCGGTCCACCGACCGTTCCGATCCCAATACAATTCCGGTCGAATCGCCACAGTCCAAGGGCCGGTAATATGCCATCTCATGACCAGATTGCTGGCCATGACAAAGGCCCGTGGGCTACCGGGCCGATCGGCGATATTTTCCGTCCCGATATCGAACGACGCCGCAATGGTC
Source organism: uncultured Nitrospira sp. (assembly GCA_902500705.1). GTDB lineage: Bacteria > Nitrospirota > Nitrospiria > Nitrospirales > Nitrospiraceae > Nitrospira_D. The sequence continues at coordinate 5,396 of CABVRR010000121.1, read as the reverse complement.
ACATCATCGTGTTTCCACTCTGCAATCTGATTGGCATAGAGACGCCAGAACTCCAAGGATGTATTGGTCTGATCCGGACCTCCATACACGGTCTGCATCAAGGTCAGGCGTGGCGTGACCTTCCACGCCCACCGACCGCCGTAACCAGGAAGATCATTCGGCCGCGAGAGATGATAGTACCCGTTCACGATAAATGCCGTGACGGTCAAGTTCTCGCTCACGGGATACTGGGCATTCACACCGAACATCATGTACGGCGAGTTGTCTGCACTCCAGGACCTCGTGTAGGTGGCATTCTCCTTTGCATAGAGCGATTCGTATCCGATCAAACTGTTGAAGAGGCCCGCAGTGATCTGCAATCCGTTTCCAACCGGAGCAAGATACGACATGTTCGCCCGGTGAACATGCCGGAGCACATCCCATCCCTCGACGCGCCGCTCCCCCACCAAAAATGCCAACTCCTCTGAATCCCGTCCGCCTTGGAAGCCCAGTTCCATTCCCCAGCGTGACGCGACGCTCGCATCCTTACGCACATAGGCCAATCCTATATTGGGTGACAACTCGTTATGCTGAAAGGCCGTGGTGCGACTGCGCCAAAGATGATTGTCGGGAGAGTTAAAATTCCCGATATAGCCCACATCCACATAGGCCCCATACTGCCAACCGGAGGGAGGCGTGATGGAAGACAGTAGCGGAGAAGAAGTCGTACGCGGTAGGAGAGGTGCGGGATCAACGCTCGGGTCTTGACCGAAGGCTGATGACACAAGCGCCGTCACGAAAAAGACACTGCACCACACAACCAGGCCGATGGATGGCACGGTGCGCACATGCTCCGTTTGCCTCACGGTACTGCGCTCCCTTTCTGCACACAGTGCGTTCGTGTTTGAAGAAATATCGTAAGAGAATTACGACGGTCACGCAAGAAAAGATCGCTCTCGCGAAAGCCGACGGTGATGACGCAGCAATACCAGACCTCCCCAGAGACACGACGCGAGCATGAGAAGGATCCCGATATTGTACGTAAGATGAGCGAGACGATGATCCCATTCCAGTAAGCCGAGCATCGACAGGATGTTGTTCCAGTCATGCCCATCCGTTTCTTTCCCCGTGACCCCGCCGATCAGCATCAGCTCAAGTGCTCGTGCGTCATTGATGTACGGCGCGATGTCCATCATGCTCTCCGCCGTCCACCAGAGGGCGACTGCAGCCCCGAAAGGATCACGAGTCTTCACCAGGAATGTGCCGAGACAAATCATCGGCATGAGAATCTGACCGAGCGTTCCTCCCCAAATCGTCATGAAGCGTCCGAAGGGGATAAAGAGGATGTGACCGGCTTCATGAAACGGCAGATTGATCAAATGAAGAAACGATTCGCCGGTGTAATTCGTCTCGAGCGGCGTGACGATGAACGTCCACCCCCACCAGACCATGGCTACGAATATCACAGCCCGACCATAGAACGTCGTCGACTCGGTAGTCTGATCCGACTCGATCAGCCATTGTTTGGCTGTCAGGAACCACTCAGACTGTGTAAAGGCTGGCTTGGATGGTGAAAGGAGCGCCTTTGCTGTAAGCGGTTTATATTTGGCGAAGATAATCCCACACCGACCACACTCGATCCCATCATCAGGTCGTTCAGCCTGACACTTTGGACAGTGCGTTGTGGATGCTTCGCCTGCGATCATGCTTCCACTGTAAAAGTGAGAGCTGAATCGGACAAGGAAATCTGAAGAATGGAATGAGAGTAGAAGGAATAGGGCAGTGATAGACAACTCGCGTCGCCAGGGGATTTGCTTGCTTCACATGGAAATCAGGTCTATTCTCTGGGTCGAGAGTGAGGAGGATCTGTATGAGCTATTTGCAACAAACTATCAAAGCCGTGATTCGCCCAGGCGACGAGACCGGTTACGTGGCCGAGTGCCTAGAAATTGCCGTTGTTACACAAGGGCGCACGCTGGACGAAACCGTCAAGAACCTGCAAGAGGCAACCGCACTACATTTGGAGGGAGAGCACCTGGCGGGCTTTGGACTACGAGAGAAACCTACCTTGGTCCTGACCATGGAGTTGGACCCCGTTCATGCCTAAACTGCGGCGGCTTGCGGGCCATGAGGTCGTGGCAATTCTCCAAGGGTTTGGCTTCCAGCAGGCTTCCCAGCGAGGCAGCCACGTCAAGCTAGTCCGCGAAGTAGCAGGCGCACGCCAAGTCTTGACGGTCCCGCTCCATACCGAACTTGACTCCGGCACGCTACGAGCCATCTTTCGTCAGGCCAGCCGATTCATTGCAGAGCAGGACCTTCGCCCACATTTCTACTCATAGAAACCCTCTCGCGTTCACGAGGCGCAGCAGATCCGAAAAAGTGCACGAAGAATTTGGATCATCCTGTCCGTATTGCCCGTTGCTCGAATCTTTCCTCATACTTCGGTAGACCTTCCCAACCAGAATACGTAAAATTGCCCCGCTTGATCGTAGAAGAAACTGCCCCAATGGGGAGCGGTCCAAACGTGCGCGAATCCAACTCCTACGCCGAACACTTCGACGTCTTCCTCTGTCACAACAGTGAAGACAAGCCAGAGATTCGACGAATTGCAGATGAGTTATTATCCCGAGGCCTCAACCCATGGTTGGATGAACGGGAGATTCCTCCCGGAAAAGTATGGCAAGCAGTCCTAGAAGCACAGATTGGGACGATCAAGTCTGCCGCGATCTTTGTCGGACAGAGCGGCATAGGCCCTTGGCAGAATATGGAGATGCGGGCATTTCTCAATGAATTCGTTGAGCGAGCTTGCCCTGTTATTCCCGTGGTCTTGACGTCAGCAGTGGAGACTCCCTTGCTTCCTATCTTGCTTAAGAATCTTAACTGGGTAGATTTCAGAAAGACTGACCAAGACCCATATAAGCAACTCATCTGGGGGATTACTGGAAAGAAACCCGACACTCAACACACTGGCGACACGCTCATACATGCCCCACAAACTCCACGTGCAGTTATTGGAGATGACCTGTTTTCTTCTAAAGCGAAACAACTCTTTGAAGTTCGCCTATCAGGCAACATAGACGAATTCTCGACAGAACAGCAAGCCACGTTCATGCAGTCACTCACTGCCCTTCTCAAACTCGGAGAAGTGAAAATCACACGAGTGGTAGCGGGTAGTATTCGGCTGTATCTTGAGCTTGATCAAGGCGACGCAGACAAACTGTACAACGCGAGCAAAGAGGGGCGCCTCAAGGAGCTGTCTATCTCAGAGGCTCGGCTCTATCCCGCCATTGCTATTCCTCCTGACCAAGAACAGCGTGCCCAACTGGAGATTCTACGAGATCGAGTCCAAGAGTATTGGATAGATGGTATCCTCAAGCAGTCGCTACACCATGAAGTGCTGATTTCGCTCGGCAAGCACGCTATAGGCGAAGCCGTAGAGCCGCCATGGAAACACGCCGTTGCTTTGCCGGAAGAACGTCGCCACCTTCTACTACAAGATCGCAACATCACCACCATCTTTGAGGCGACGGGCTTACTGCTTATTTTAGGAGAGCCTGGATCAGGGAAGACAACCAGCCTGCTGGAGCTTGCCGCTACCCTGCTTACCAGAGCAAAGAGCGATCCCAAGGAACGAGTGCCTGTCGTGTTGAATCTCTCGAGTTGGGTAAAGAGTCAGCCCATCGAGGAATGGATCGCTGCTGAGCTATCATCAAAATACCGCGTACCAAAATCGATCGCCAAAGCCTGGCTGACAAAAGACTACCTCGCACCACTGCTGGATGGTTTGGACGAACTCCATAGCACCGCACAACCCGGATGCGTGGCGGCCATCAATGCGTTCATCGAAAACAACCAGCCTTCAGGATTGGTCGTGTGCTGCCGCCTTGCAGAATATCAGTGGCTCCCTGAGCGTCTCAAACTGAACGGCGCAGTCTCCCTTGAACCGTTGACTCGTGAAGATGTGAATAAGTTCTTGGAAGCTGGTGGCTCACAGTTGTCAGAACTTCAACAGGCCATGAGCAGCGATCCCGTGTTACAGGACCTGGCTCAGACGCCCTTGATGCTCAGCATCATGAGTTTGGCCTGTGCGGGAGTTGATAAGGAAGCCCTAACCTCAGACCAGACTGACTCAGTAGAGGCTCGACGAGAGCACATCTTCCATCTCTATGTCGAACGGATGTTTGAGCGGAAAGAATCGAGATCGAGCCCGTTTGGAAAGGGGCAAACCATAGGCTGGTTGTCGTGGCTAGCTCAAAAAATGAAAGAACAGTCACAATCAATGTTTATGGTGGAAAACCTTCAGCCTAACTGGTTGAGCTTGACGGAACAACGGCTCACCTACGAAACAGCAGTGGCATTGAGTGTGGGATTGATTTTTAGTCTAGTCTTTGGGTTAGTTGGCGGATGGAGGGCGGGGCTCCTCACAGAACTAACCGCTGGACTGGGCATCTTCCTAGGTTGTAGATCGACATCGCCATTAAAGAGTGGTGTTATTAGTGGGTTGACTGGTGGAATAGCTGGTGCGTTAGTCGGTAAATTTGTTTTGGGATGGGAGGATAGTGGATCGCTGTTGATCGGGCTTGGCACAGGGCTGCCAATCTGTCTCCTAGGTGGGATGGGGATTGGAACGTTGAATGAAATCCATCTCGTTGAAACTATGCGCTGGCGTTCAAAAGAGTTCTTGGAAAAGACGATTCTAGTATTGATAATTGGGTTGTTCCTCGGGTTATTGGTGTTCTGGTTTGACGGCTCACCGATTCATGGTAAGGGAATAGACGAATTAGTCGACAAGTGGTTGGGGTGGTTTCTCATTTGGCTGTTTGGCGGGCTGCTCCTCGGATTGCTTGGTGGATTGGGTAATACAGTTAGAGTAGATAAAACTATTCCGAACCAAGGGATCAAGTTGTCTCTGAGGAATGGGGCGGCTGCACTAGTACTGTCTTGGCTAGTAATTGGACTGGCTATCTTGACTATTTACATGGTACTCAATGAACTGTCTATCATCAGTATCAACTTGTGGACCATATTGCCACTTGGGCTATTTTTAGGACTCCTCGTCGGGCTTAATCGTGGCGGTGCCGCAGTGGTGAAACATTATGCGCTACGATGGGTCCTCTGGCTCATTGAGGCTACCCCCTTTCGGTTCATCCCATTCCTCGATTACTGCGCCAAATTAATCCTCCTAAAGAAAGTAGGTGGGGGTTATATATTCATCCACCGGACGCTCCTCGACTACTTCGCAGCACTTCCAACTCGGACTCAGAGCACTAAGGACACCTCTGAACGGGCTACTACCTAAACTAGAATTCAGTGGAACGAAAAAGGCACCGGCGCAAAGGTCACGACAAACACCGCGAAGGCAATCCATCCAACGATCGTTCGGTTGCGGCCTAACGGCACATGAGGATCCAAAACCG
>CABVRR010000120.1 GCA_902500705.1 uncultured Nitrospira sp. | reverse complement strand
GGACCGTACTTGTCATGCAACGGCACCTTGCCTTGATATTTTTTCTTTGCCATCACGAACTCCTTTCTGAGCAATTGAAAATTTATGACTCAGCTTCAACACCTTGTTGGAACACGAAACTTGCCGAACGACCTGTTTTTCATTTTTGAGCTGGTTCGGCCTTTCCCGGATAGACCGATGCCTCGTTCCTCCTTACGAGGACAGCTACTGTAGTTAAAGCTAGAATGCCGCCTAGCACGAGCGGCACTGCCCAGAGTTGCCACCAAGGAGCATCCGGCGCAACGGCATAGGGCCGCGGCCAGGCGATATTGACGAATTCAAATACCGACCAAAGAAACGCCGCCGTATTGATCACCAATCCCCAGGCACCCAGTTTTAGCTCACCCAGGGCAGGATTCCAGCGTCCCGTGAGCCGAGTAAAGAGGCCGACTCCCGTCGTCATGGTGAACATGGCATACAACCCGCCTGTGCCGAAGGCGATGATCGTAGCCACCGCTTGATCGTTCAGTCCGAACAGTAGTCCGAACCCTGATAGCAGCACAACGCAGAGCACGGCATTGCGCGGAGTCTTCGAGGCTGTTACGCGACTGAACAGAGAGGGCAAATTGCCCTCTCTAGCCATGGAATACACAATCCGCGACGTGTAGTTCACCACGACTGCCCCGCACGCAAGAAATGCCACCATGACGATCATCAGAAATGGTTTCTCAGCCCAGGATCCGAAACTGCTGTTAATCAGCGGAGTGATTGGATCGGACGTCGCGCTGGTGGTTACCAAGGTGTCGCGGTTGAAGGCTAGCGTCAAGGCCGCAGAATTGCACAACACCACTGTCCCTACCGAGAGCAGGGACATAAGGATCGCGCGTGGCACCATTCGCTTAGGTTCGTGCGTTTCTTCTGCGATGGTGGAGCAGGCATCAAACCCGATGAAGGCCCAGCCGGAAATGGCGAGCGCCGCCATAAACGCGGCCGTCTGGCTGGGGGCACTCCCTGTGCCAAGATGCTGGAATAATTCGGAAACTGGATGCTGTCGAAAAAAGAAGACTAGTAGTAATGCCACGCCGAACGATCCAATTACCTCGGCATACACACCCAGTTCGATGACCAAATTGCGCACCTTGGCATGCACCAGATTGAGCACCATGCAGATCGCTAAAAATACAACGCCCCACAGCACCATCGTAATCCCGCTCCCACCCGTCGACCCGAAAAAAAGCGCAAGCCAGATGCCTCCGGTGTAGGCGGTCGTGGTGAGCATCGCGATGGTCGAGCTGACATAGATGGCACCGGCATAGGTGCCGGTGGTGGTACCTGCGAGCTGCCGTGCCCATTTATATGCACCGCCTGCAATCGGAAATTGCGAGGATAGTTCAGCATAGACCGTGGCTACCAGCAGCTGCATCACCAGGCAAAGCACCAGTGCGAGGAACCAGCCGCCGCCTGCCACCGTCGTCTGCACACCAATGATGGCGTAGAGCCCTACCACGGGCGACACCATGGCGAAGCCAAGTGTAAAGCTGTTCCAGAGGCTCAAGCTACGGCGGAGGGTCTCGTGAGTCCCTGTGGCGGGAGGAGAACCGGCTGTCTCCGGACGGACGGTCATGTCCATGACAGACCTCCTTGGCCGGGTAGTACGTCAGGCTGGTTTGGCTTGGGAAGACCGATGCAATTGGAGTAGGGTTGCATAACGAAGCCTCCTGCTGGAAAGATTACACGCCCCAAAGGCCATGTACCTGCGTACATGATCTCCCGGGTTTTTATCCCTCCGTGGAGCCTCGTTATGCGAGGCTGAAAACTCTTGGACCAGACACTCCCTTTTGAAGGGAGCCGGAACCCTAGTTTTCCTTTTGGAACGATTTTGGCGGGATTGTATTGTCCCGCTCATGCCAAAGTCAAGCTCCACTTGTATGTGTCAACCCAATTTGCGCCTATCAGCCACATCCACCCGAAAAACCACATATAGATTCCCCCACCTTTACAGGCCGGGGTTCTCTCAGAATTCAAGCTGCGCTTGTCCCGCGTCTTCCTTTCCTTGTCTGTCTACGTACCACCTGATAATCTCTTCTGTAATCCCGACCGTGGACACAACGTACTCGGTTGATCAGATACCGCCGCAATCCCAATACACCTTATCCAAAAACCGAAACTTTTTTCGCAGCCTCCGGCTCGTGTTCTTCTTCATCGTCTCCACGACAAAACTCACGCTGTATTTCGGTAGGATCACCATGTGCACATGCACATGATCCTTGTCGATTCCAATTTCTGTAAAATGCCGGTCAGAATAATACTTCTGGACTTCCCAGAGCTTCATCCGCAAATACACCGCCACGCCCTCGACAAGGATCTTGCGGCGGTATCTGGTCACCCACACAATGTGGTACTGCGTCTTTAAACTGTGTGGGCCGCTCTGTGCAGTTTCACGCATCCCAGTCTACCGAAAGACGCGGGACCCTGCTCACACCCACGCCTTTACAGGCGGGGACCTCACGCTGGATTAGACCAAGAAGGGGAACCTGTGACATTTCGGCATGAAGGCCCTATTGGCGGCAACAGTCGGACGAAGCTGGCGCACTCCATGGCTGCCACGGCCGCGAATGTCCATAATAGCCAAGTGTTGCCGGCATTGCTGCACGGGAAGGAGGCACAGGTCTGGGGTGATACTGCCTACAGTGGACAACGCGAGGTGGTCCGACAGCACGCGCCAGCGACCAAGAGTTTCATCCACACCAAAGCCCATCGCCATCAGCCCCTGAGTGAGATGGAGCGCGCTCGCAATCGGACGAAGTCAACGGTTTCGGGCCAAAGCCGAACATGTATTTTTGGTGATCAAGGAGTCTTCGGCTGGGCGAAAGTGCAATACCGAGGACTCGCGAAGAATACCCATTGGTTGCAGGGCAGTTGCGGCTTGACCAATCTGTATGTGGGACGGAGGCACTCGTTGGCGGGAGCCTAGCCGACGGGGGTGCACGTTGCCTGACGGCGGGTACGCCCTGAGAAAGAGGGACCCGCACTACTGAGTTTCAAGGTGATTTCCAGGCTTGATCCATCGAGGAACAGCGTGCTTCCTCCAAACGTCAATGAATCAGACATTCCTTAAACAGTTTCGCTCACAACCATGACAGCTGTCTGCATGCATTATTTGCCATGGCTTGTAGGTTATGTCAGCTAGGAGTGTTTCATAAAATAGGTTTTAGCCAAAACTTCCTTGATGGTTAGACTGACAGAATTCCGCCCATCTTCTATATTTTCTCGCATGGCCTTGCACGCGCCCGCCATATCCTTGACTTCGATACAAGCCAAGATCTTTAGATGATGACGACATGTAATGTGAGTCCGTTCTGGCCTGCCGAAGTCACTCATGCGAAAAATCAACAACCGTTCGTTGATGGCGCGGAGCTGATCCAAAAGCGTGCTGTTACCAAGTGCTTGAGCGAGCGTTTCGTGAAACTTGGTGTCTAACTCAGCAAGTTCCTCAATGTGTGGAGTAGGGCTATTCAACAAGTCCGTCCAGGTTTTCTTCAGGTCCTCTATCTCCTTGATCGTTTCGCCACGCTGGGCTAACTGTTCGACCATGAACAATTCCAACGCCATGCGAACGTCATAGGCTTCCAAGAGTTGTTGAGGGCTTAACTGTTTGATTACATAACCGTGGCGGGGCAATTGTTTCAAAAAACCGTGCGTCGCTAACTCACGCAACGCCTCACGCACCGGGCTGCGGCTGACGCCAAACTCCTTGCAGAGTTCCTCTTCGGTCAGTCGGTATTCGAGCGGGTACTTCCACAAAATAATCCGGTTCTTGAGTGTCGAGATGATCGACGTACTGCTGCGACTTGAATGGTTTCTTTCTTTCATTCGATTTATCCGTCAAGCAATGAAGCTCCCCGCAGCTTGCTGCAGGGTATCACAGAACTAAAACAATTGGAGTTGCCGGAGATCTTCGCGAGGTTGCCCTTGCCGCTGTATGTACCGCTCGCCCGCCTACCAGTTCGCTCACTCTCCTACCGTCGCCACATATGTACCCGTCGATCCAAAATTCTCCGCCCCACAGTACTCGTTTGACGGCAGGTTTCCATCGAAAGATTCCCCGAGCTGTGATGCTCTCGAACACCTACACAATCCGCCCCGTCACCATTTTTGGGTGTGCACTGCAGAGCAAATGACTATGATTCTTATCCATTCCAATCGCTTCCGCTTCAATCGGAAACCAAGCCGCAATCTCTGCCGCCGTTTCCTGGATTATCGCCATTCCCACCTCGTCAAGCAGCGCCTTGCGGTATTTCACCAGGAACACAATATGGTAGTGGATTTGCCACGCACAGTGCGCCCTCTTGCGAACTTCGTGTTCCCTCTGATCCACCATGCACCAGAGGGTAGCAGAGAAGTGGATCCCCGTAGCAAGGTCAGGATGCTGGACAGGGCACGGAATACGCGCTTCCAGATGCCCGCGTTCGACCATCGGTTGTACCGCTGGAACACGGTGTGCCACGCGCTAAAGCTGTCTGAGAGCTCACGCCAGTGCGCGCCGGTCCGAGCAATCCAGAGCACGGCATCCATAAATTTTTGATTGTCGGTTGCTGCCCGCCCTGGGTTGCTCACCTTGCCAGGCAACAACTCCTCGATCCGCTTCCATTGGTCGTCGCAGAGCACTCGCCCCGCCATCCCCTCTTCCCGTGGGTTTTGCTCTGTATAGCGCCAAGTACAATACGGAGGAGTCCTAAATGTCAATAGCCTCTAGGTTTCCGCTTTCCAGTCAGGGAGGAGTTTTTGGAATCCCGTTCTCTTACTATGACGTAGTCCACCCCAACTTCCACTTCACTGGGATTCGGTGCTGGGGTTCAGGCTGAGAAAACGTATATCTCCCATGAGGCTGAAACTCCACGATCCAAACTTCTTGCAGGAACAGATACATCCCGTATGTGGCATAGGACTGCCCACGAAACATATAATAGCAGTCGCCTAAAGAGGCTACCCAAACAGCGTCCTTGGTGCAATCTCCAGACGCGCAGCGACAACACCCTCGACGTTCTCCACTACACGATTCAGATTGCCTTCGGCAGGACTAACACTCACCTCAGTGTCCCACCGCTAATTCGTCGTAGAAACTTATGGCAACAATTTCTCGAGCATGCAGAACTCAAAATAGTGGTTTTACGCGGTTCCTCCGTTCGTATCAGTAAACAAGCGACAAAGGAGTATTTACTCCTTGACTATAATACGGTCAAGTCCGTGATCCAACAGTGAAAAATTGCCGCATTGTTGATGCCCATTCAAGGCGTACTACTCGCGTGCATGGGGCCAGGCAGGACGGTTGGGAGGGACCTCAGGCCGAGCACCGATGCGTAGAAGGTGCGGGCGGTCGTAGGTCGGATGCCAGTACCTCGACCTGCAGCAAAGCCGTGAAGATAGGTTCAGTGTCAGGGGGCTTGGGATTTCTCGAGTGTGGGATGTTTTTGAAGGTGTCCAGAAAACAGGCCAGCGGTAATAATCATCGCCGCGCCCACCCATTCTTGTGAGCTAAGGGTCTCGTTCACCCACCACCAGGACGAAAGTGCTGCCACCACCAGCTCGAACAGAAAGATGATGATGGCCTGGTTGGCCAGGGTATACGACAAGCCATATTGCACTGCCAGAGTCATCGCGCCGGTGCATAGGCCCACGCCAAGAAGAATCAGCATGGTGGGCGTATTAACCGTGGCGAGAAATGCGAACGGCTGCGTAACAAACCCGGTCGTAAGCCCGGCCACAACGCATACGCCTGCCCATACAGCGAGTGCTTTGGACCAGTAGTCAACCCTATCGATTTTGCGCGTGACCACATTCGCCAGCGCAAAACTTATACCCGCGGAGAGCGCAATCCATTCCGCACGATTAATCGGCAGAGGCAGACCACCGTCCGCAGGCCATAACATGACCAGCGCACCAGCGAATGAAAACAGCATAATAGCCCAGCCCCCGAGTGTGAGCCGTTCACCCAACAGCGCGTGGGCGAAAAACACGGTCCACACGGGCGCGAGATAAAACAACAACACCACGCGCATGACCTCGCCTTCGATCACCGCCAGCACAAAGGCCATATTGGCCCAGCCCGCCGCCAGTGCCATAAGTGCGAGCCAGACAAGATGAGCCCGGGTGGTCAGCAGATGGCGCCAGGTAAAGGGCAGGGAAATCGCCAGAGGTATCAGAAAGGTAAGAAATGAGGTCGCCACCCCACCTGCCCCGGCTTCCTGCAACAGCCGGTAGGGATACCAGATCAACCCCCACGTGGCAGCGCCGAACAATAGACTGGGAATGGCCCAGAAACGAATATGATGGATTTGCGGCACTAGTAGTTTCCGGTTACAACGGGTCTCATGAGCTGGAATTCAGAACATTAGCACGACACCGTGGACGGCATTGAGAGATGTTCTGCCAAAGACTACCATCACCCGTCTCTTCGATCGACATGGGGTGACCACCATGCGAACCTGCACATTTGCACTGAACCATGCCGGGCAAGCCAACTGGATGGACCACAAAAGTCTGAGCGACACCGAGCCTAAGCCCAAGACCAACAGGCGGTTACTTGCGAGAGCGGGCAGGCACATTTTCCGGCGGAATGAAGACTGCCAATGCGATGACTGTCGTCCATTTACCTTTCTTCCCGACGGCCGATTGCGTGATGTTGAGAGTTTTCACAATCTTCCCACCCATTTTAAAAACCTGTTCACGTTCTTTCCAGGCGACGTTAGGATCAAATTCGACTCCCAAGGTCGTTGCAAGCATCTGCGCGGCGAGATCCTCCGTATACTCTCCCGTCTCCTCATCCGTCTCACCATGGGCATGGTGTTCTGAAAGATAGCCATAGGTCCCGAGGTCGGTCGGTTTCGCAAGGCCGACTGATGCAGAAACCAGCCGGTTTCCTTCATTGGTTTCAGAGCGGGCCATCACGCAAAACGTCATTTCTCCTGGTTTCAACAGTTTCTCCCCTCGCTTCCGCGGGATGATCTTACAATAAGGCGGAAGGATGGACGACACACTAACGAGGTTGCAATAAGCCACACCGGCACTGCGCAACGCTTCCTCGAAGGAAGTCAGCTTTTCCTTGTGGACCCCCACCCCTCTCGTTAAAAACATATGCGTAGGTACCATTCATCTTCCCCTTTCGTCTGGTGGTCGGCCTGCCTGGTTGTTCAGAGGTGGTTTGGTGAAAATCACCGTGCGTCTTCTTTCACAAATCCGCGCTCCGTAGCAAAAGCCACTGCCTTTGCTTTCACGGTCGGATCATCCAATAATCCCTCCGTTAAGCCGTTCACTCCTTGGGCAAGCCGATTCCCGCCAAAAGCTACGAGCATCACGGTTTTTTCTTCTCCGGGTTCAAATCGGACCGACGCACAAGCAGGAATAGCCAATCGAAAGCCGAACGCTCGTTCACGGTCGAATTTGAGTGCACGATTGGTTGCAAAGAAGTGATAGTGGGACCCAATCTGAATCGGCCGATCGCTCACGTTTTTTACGATAATTTCTATTGTCTCTCGCCCCTTAAAGGTTTCAATCTCACCGTCCATCGGCAAGATTTCACCGGGGATAATAGTTTTTGATAACTCATCTTTGACCGCAGCAGCTAAGGCTTCTTTTGATCTCTGTAGTGGGTCTTGTTGGTTCATGTTAGAGATCAAGTCAGCAGAAACTGTCATTACAGTTAACCTCCGCCTTGGATTATCTCCTTAAAAACTAAGCCACGCTTCCCATAACCGCTCGCGGATTGCTTGGGACAAAGTGAATGCCAATACGCTTTCCCACTATCGTGCCTGAGATACTCAACTACCTCAGTGCCCGATTATCGAGGGAGTGAACTTCACCAACATCCACACTCCGAACAACACACTGGCAATGCTGGCAAATCCTTGCACTCCCACAAACAGTCGCCGACTGATTGAGCGCGACCAAATCACAGGAA